>CAYQGB010000300.1:0-5223 GCA_964416895.1 uncultured Calditrichaceae bacterium | reverse complement strand
CAAAAGAACAAACATTAAAGGAGTAACTGCATTAAAACTGACTTAAGCGGTGAACAGAAAGTGATTTTTAAACCTTAAAAAACATACGCAATACGCAATACGCAATACGCAAAATATCCCAATACCCCAATGAACTCCGCAACCGTACAAGATAACCCCTCTCCCGCCGATACCGCGCCGGAAACCTTTGCTCCGGAAGTGGGACATCCCCACCTGCAGGCCCGGATTCTCCGCAGCTATCGCCAGGGCCGGTTGCCGCATGCCTTTCTCTTCCACGGCCCGGAAGGCTGTGGAAAGGATGCCTTCGCCATCGCCCTGGCCCAGCTGGTGAATTGCGCCGATGAACAGGGCCTCGTTAACCGGCAATCCCCCCAGTTCGCCAGGATCGCCCATCTTCAGCACCCGGATTGCAAATTTATTTTTCCCACTCCGGCGGAGAGCAATTTAAAAGATGAGGAACTCCGGGCGGCCCTGCAGGAAAAAGCCGCCAACCCTTACCGGCGGGTGACCTTCGGGGGAAAAAACCGGTTTATCGGCATTGACACCATCCGGGAGCTGAAGCGGGAAGCCCGGTTCAAGCTGTATGAAGGGCGTCGGAAAGTGTTCATCCTCAGCGAGGCGGAACAGATGCGCACCGAGGCCGCCAACGCCCTGCTCAAACTGCTGGAAGAACCGCCGGCCAATCTGATGCTTATCCTGACCACCGCCCGCATCCACCAGATATTGCCCACGATTAAATCCCGTTGCCAGATGTTCCGGTTCAGCCGGCTGCCCCTGGATCATATCGTGGACATCGTGAAACGCTATGCCCCGGATGCCGACGAGACCGCCCTGCCCACGCTCATCCGGCTTTCCGGATTCAACATCAAGCGCACCTTCGATTTTCTGGAAAAAGATGTGCTGCCCCTTCGGGATCAGGCGGTGGAGCTACTGCGCAAGATCGTGGTCATCCATAAAGCCCAGGAACTGATGGAAATCATCGAACCTGTCGCCGGTCAGCGAGATCGGGAAGAGGCCCGGCTGCTCCTGTGGTTCTTGCTGTTGTGGTTTCAGGATATTCTACACCTTCAACGGCAAACCCATCCGGTGCTGTTTAATGAGGATCAGCGGGAGACCCTGGAAAAGTTCCTGACCTTCCTGCCCCATCTGGACGTGGCCGGGGTGGTATGGGAAATCGAACAGGCCATGAGAGAATTGCAGGATCCCAGGAATTTGAATCCCTTATTGATTTTGGGAGACCTCGCTATTAAACTTCATCGACAGATCAAAAGTGCCCGAAAATGAAGGGCCGGAATGCGGCAGGCCGTGGGAGAGAATAGCCAGAGGAGATCAACCTATGCCTGTGGATATTGTAGAAGTTGCTTTCAAGGCAGGACGAATTGGAATATATGCCAACCCCCAGGGGGTACCCATACAGCCGGAGGATTATGTCATTGTGGAAGCCGATAAGGGGATCGACCTGGGGAAAGTTACCCGCACAGGGCAGGTTTTTCATGAGACCATGCTGGATGAAGATATGAAGAATGTGGTGCGCCAGGCGACCCCGTTTGATCTTCAACAGTTGTGGGAAAACCGCCAGCGGGAGGAGAGAGCCGTCCGGGTATGTAAGAACAAGATCGCCAAGCACGGATTGAACATGAACCTGGTGGATGCGGAATATCAACTGGATCGCAATAAACTGACCTTCTACTTTACCTCGGATCAGCGGGTGGATTTCCGACAGCTGGTGCGGGATTTAGCGGCGCGCTATAAAACCCGGATCGAGCTGCGCCAGATCGGGGTGCGGGATGCCGCTCGACACGTGGGCGGGTACGGCACCTGCGGATGTCAGTTGTGCTGCACCACCTTCCTGCACCAGTTCGAGAACATCTCCACCCAGTACATCCGGGATCAGATGATCCAGATGAATCCTTCCCGGCTGACCGGCATCTGCGGGCGGCTGAAATGCTGTCTGGCCTTCGAGCGGGATTTCTATATGGAAGAACTGGCCAAGTATCCCCGGGTGGACGAGCGGGTGAAGACGCCTCAGGGGGAAGGGGTGGTGCAGAAGATCGACATTTTCAACCGCATGGTTTACGTGCTCATGTCGGATCGCACTATTGAAAAGTTTCCTGTGGCGGAGTTGCAGGTAGCGGTGCCCTGTTAATCCTCAGGCAAGGAAGTTGTATATGAAGTCGAGTAACGCTTTCCTTCGCTGTGTCGGGGGAAAGCGTTTGTTTTTTGGAGCCATCCTGATTCAGGTTTCCCGAGCCTCTACCGGTGGCAATGAACCGGCATGAAGAAAATCCGACCAATGGCGGTGGGAAAATAGGGAAGGGAAAATCCAGAATTTTCCCAAGTTTTGCCCGGTTATGCCGTTTTTTATTGGGATTGAGAATGAATTGTTGATTAAATTCCACACTTCGTGTTCCAACGGAAAACCGAGAAGAGGGAAGTTGCCGTGTCTGACCATCGACGCTACATGATTACCAGTGCGCTGCCTTATGCCAACGGCCCCATTCACCTGGGACATCTTGCAGGAGCGTATCTGCCGGGCGATATCTTTGCCCGCTACTGTCGCCTGAAAAAGCGCGACGTCTGCTACATCTGCGGTTCCGACGAGCACGGCGTGCCCATCATGCTGCGCGCCCGCGCCGAAGGCGTTTCCCCGCAGGAGGTGGTGGATCGCTACCACGCCATCATCAAGCGTAGCTTCGAGCGCTTCGGGATGTCCTTCGACTACTACGGGCGCACTTCTTCCCCCGTGCATCACCAGACCAGCCAGGATTTTTTTCGCCGCCTGGCGGAAAAAAACGTGTTCGTGCTCAAGTCGGAGAAGCAGCTGTACGATCCGGAAGCGAAGATGTTTTTGGCCGACCGATTTGTGCGGGGCACCTGCCCCCATTGCGGGTATGAGGACGCTTATGGGGATCAGTGCGAACAGTGCGGAACCTCCCTCAGCCCTTCCGAATTGATCAATCCCCGCAGCGCCATCACCAACGCCACCCCCATACTCAAAGAAACCACCCACTGGTATCTTCCCCTGGGGAAATTTCAACCGGCACTGGAAAAATGGATTGCCACCCATCCGGAGTGGCGCCCTAACGTGCTGGGGCAAATCCAGAGCTGGTTTCGGGAAGGGCTGAAGGATCGGGCGGTGACCCGGGATTTGCCCTGGGGCGTGCCGGTGCCGGAGGACGTGGCCCGGGCCGCCGGAGTGGATGCCACCGGTAAGGTGCTCTACGTGTGGTTCGACGCCCCCATCGGCTACATCTCCGCCACCAAAGAGTGGGCGGCCGCCAAAGGCGATCCCGATCTGTGGAAACGCTACTGGCAGGACCCCGATACCCGGCTGATCCATTTCATCGGAAAAGATAACATCGTTTTTCACTGCCTGATCTTTCCGGCCATGCTGATGACCCATGGGGATTTCATCCTCCCGGAGAATGTGCCCGCCAACGAATTCCTGAATCTGGAAGGCGGCAAGCTGTCCACTTCCCGCAATTACGCGGTGTGGCTGGACGATTATCTGGAAAAATTTGAACCGGATCCATTGCGTTATGCTCTGGCCAGCAACATGCCCGAGACTCGCGATAGCGATTTTTCCTGGAGCGATTTTCAGGCCCGGCACAACAACGAACTGGCCGACATTCTGGGCAACTTCGTCAATCGCACCTTCACCTTCATCAAAAAGTATTTCGATGGCCGGATTCCCCCGCGGGGCGATTTCGATGATCTGGATCGGCAACTGTTAGAAACCATTGCCCGCACCCGGGAAGAAGTGGGGGACAGTCTGGATCGGTTTCAGTTCAAGGAGGCCACCCGGCGGTTCATGGATTTAGCCCGGTTTGCCAACAAGTATTTCAACGATCAGGAGCCCTGGGTGACCCGTAAGAGCGATCCGGAGCGATGCGCCACGGCCCTGAACCTGTGCGCCCAGACCGCCCGCGCCCTGGCGGTGCTGATGAATCCCTTCCTGCCCTTCACGTCCCACAAAATCTGGAAGATGCTCCGGCTTCCCGGCCTCCCGGAAGAAGCCCACTGGGATCAAGTGGATACCCTGATGCTCACGGATGGGCATGCCCTGGGAGAACTGGAAATCCTGTTCCGCAAAATCGACGATGCGGTGATCCGCAAGGAGACCGAGCGGTTGGAGGCGATTCGGCAAAAGATGGAGGCGGAGAAACAGAGAGGCGGTAAGGCAGCGGCGAACCCCACCATCACCATCGAGGAATTTCAGAAAGTGGAATTGAAGACCGCCCGGGTCATCGCCGCCGAACCGGTGCCCAGAGCGAAAAAGCTGCTCAAGCTTCAGATCGATCTGGGAGATGAACAGCGCCAGCTGGTGGCCGGTCTGGCGGAGCATTATCGCCCGGAGGAACTGGTGGGCAAGACCATCGTGGTGGTGGCCAACCTGAAACCGGCGGTCATCCGGGGAATCGAATCGCAGGGAATGCTCCTGGCGGTAGAGGATGAGGGCAAACTAACCCTCCTGACTACCGAGAGGGAGGTTTCTCCGGGCAAGCGGGTCTCATAGCCCGGCCATATCGGAGAAGCGAAGGCGGAGATTGGATACCGGTGAAAAATACAGGTTCTCATCTTTAGCGAGTACAAATGGACAGTTTTTGGGGAAATATCTTTAAGCGCCGTTCTCTGGAGGAGGAAGAGATCCGGGAGGTGCTGCGTCGCCTGCCCATGTTCTCCGGCCTGAAGGACAAAGACCTGGCGGCGTTGGAACGAATCCTGTATCGCCGGGAGTATTGCGCCGGGGAAGAGGTCTTTCGCCAGGGAGACCCCACCGCCGGGATGTACATCATCGTGAAGGGCACCGTGGAGGTGATCTTTGAACCCACCGGTCAGGTGCTGGCGGAGCTTACCGACGGAGATTTTTTCGGAGAACTGGCCCTGTTGGGCGATACCCCCCGCTCGGCGACCATTCGCTGCAAAACCGACTGCCAGCTGCTGGGATTCTTCCAATCCGATCTCTACGACCTGTTAGAGCGCAATCCCAAATTAGGGGTGAAAATTCTGCTCCGGCTGGCCCGGGTGATCGGGGAACGCCTGATCCGATCCAATGAGCAGGTGGATCAAATGCGCCGGGAGTTGCATGAATTGAAAAAGCAGCTGGATGTGGCCGGGGAGTAGCGGTTTGATTTCCGGGAAAATTATCCCAGGTTGTGAAAACGGGTGAAACGGTTACACCGGGGAGAATAGATGGATACAGCCGTAGGGCGCTGGATTCGC
>CAYQGB010000299.1:0-5245 GCA_964416895.1 uncultured Calditrichaceae bacterium | reverse complement strand
CCGAATCATCACCTCCGGATAACAAAAAAGCCCCGCCATCCATTGGCGGGGCCTGAACATCAAACGAAAACAAAATCCTGATTACTTTCGTTTGATCTTCATCTTCACTTTGACTTTCACCTTCATGATTCCCTCACCAGGTATTTGTGTAGCACCACCCTGTGAATTACGGCGGCAAACATAGGGGATTGGTCAGGGAAAACCTGTGTAGCGCATCACATCATCACAGAAAAAAACAAGCAAAAACCGGGCCTGTAGTTTCTACCCACTAAAGCATTGCTAAACAACCGGTTAGCCCTGAAAAAGCACCCGGGGAAAATTGACCAATGTCACCCGGCCCGTTTATGGAAGGTGAAAATTTTTCCATCATCCGGAAAAAATTTTCTATTCCGGCCAGCCGGGTTCGACGACCATTCGGTTACAACACATCATCGGGAAAAGGGCATACCGGTCTATCCAGAGCGACAAAATTCCCTTTTGCCTCTCTTTCCGATGAGGTTATATTTTTTCAGGAAAACCCAAACAGCGAGCAGCGCATTATGGCCGGTACCCCGCAGTTTCAACTGATCATCGGGCCTTCCGGGCCGTACTACTATTTTAAGGATGAAATCGTCGAGCGTATCCGAAAAAGTTTTTCCAGCACCAGAAAAAACAATCTGTTAGACACGGAAGCGTCCCATCAATTCACCTATGATTTTATCTATTTGCTTCCCGTAAAACGGGCCGTTCGCTATTTCAAGGAGCAACTGATCGACGCCTCCCCCCGGGATGTGTTGCCCGATCCCCCGGTGTTTACATTTTATGAATTCATGGTGCATGTGTATCGCCGGTTCCCGGGAGCGCGGAAGGTGATCTCCCAGGCCATGCGGCTGTTTCTGGTAGAAGAGATTCTGAAAAAAAATATCCGCCGGCTGACCTTTTTCTCTCCGGTTAGTGCCCGGCGCCGGGGATTGATCCGGAAGGTCGATGAACTGCTAACGGAACTGCGCGAATATGGTTATTCATCACAGGAACTGGTTCAGGGGTTGGAAGAAGAGGATCGGCGGTTGCACGATTTCGCCCTCCTGATTGACGAATTCGAGGCCATCCTGGGCCGTCGGCTCATCGACGAGGCCGGCGCCATCCAGCAGGTGCTCGACCGACTGGATGGGGAAACCTGGCGAAAGCTTTTTCCCCATGTGGAAGTGATCTATATGAACGGCTACGGGCTGTTCACCCGCCCCATGTTCCGGTTTTTTGAGATGATCCGCCAGGTGTGTTCGGTGAAGATCAAGCTGGATTATCTTCCGGAACATCCCCAGTTATTCGAGCATGTGCAACCGGCCTACGAGGAGTTATGCAAGCTGAATCCGATCATCCTCCAGGACCGGAAGCCGGAGCCGTGGGAGCGCCAGCTGTTCCAGCGGCGGCGGGTGCAGCAGCGCCTGGAGATCCCCGGAAAGGAGGTGCTGGTTCAGTTCTGCGCCAACCGGCGGGAGGAAGTGAGTTTCATCGCCAATTACGTCAAACGCCTGCACCTGCACAGGGGCATCCCTCTCCATGAGATCGGGATTACGTTTCCTTCCCCGGAACAGTATGCCCCCCTGATCCACGAGGTGTTTACCCGACATAACCTGCCCTATAACATCTCTACCGGCTTCCCCCTCAGCCAGTCCCCGCTGGTGCGTAGCTTCCTGCTGCTATTGGAAATCCCTCTGGAACAGTACGATCTCAAACGGCTGCTGCAATTGATTACCTCTCCGTTTTATCAACCGGTGGAAGACCTGTACCTGGATCCCGAAAGCGTGAAGTTGTTGGGGCAGGAGTTGCGCCTGACCCATCTGCACGGCCACTGGCAGGAGCGCCTGGAAAATCATCTGGATTATTTGAAGCAACGGGTGGAAACCGCTCCCACCGAAGATGAATTCGACCTCCGGCGACTCCGGAAGGCCGCAGAAAAACTGGAACAGCTGATGTTCGTTCTTCAACGGGTGTTAACCTATTGGGAAGAATTGACCCGCCGACAGCCGGTGCAGCAGTTCCGGGAAGAATACCTGCGCCTGCTGCGGGATTTCGGTTTTCTGGACTGGTACCAGCAGCCCAATCCCCACACCTCCCCGGCGGAAAAAGAGCAGGAGTTTCGGGCCTTCAATCGTTTCATCAAACTGTTAGATCAATTCAGCTGGATCGTGACCAATCTCCACGGCAACCGGAAACTCTCCCTGCAAGATTTTTATCAGTACCTCAGTTTGCTGGTATCTCAGGCCACCTACAACGTGCGGGAGTGGCCCAACTATGGGGTGCAGATCATGCCCCGGCTGGAAATCCTGGCCATTACCCCCCGGGTGCTGATATTCGGGGGAATGGTGGAAGGGGATTTTCCCCGCCCCTTTACCCAGGACGTGTTCTTCCACGATGAGGAGCGGGAGCAATTGGGGCTGGCCGCCACCGAAGATCTGCTGGCCCAGGATCGGTTCATGTTCTACCAGCTCCTGGCCGGGTCCGCCGAACGGCTGGTGTTCACCTGCCCCCGATTCCAGAAAGAAGTGGCGCTGGTGCCGTCCAATTTTCTGGACATCCTGGGGGATCAGATGGAGGTTCGCCAGCGAACTCAGTTGCCCTCCGCCTCCTTTCTGCACAGTTCCCGGGACCTTCTGCAACGGATTGCCCGGCATATCCGGGCCGACATCGGAGATCGAGAAGTGACCCTGCTGAGGCGATGGCGGTATCTTCAGGCCGATGATCCGGTTCGGATCACCCAGGCGGCGTTCTGGCTCCACCGGGTGCGCACCAACTACCTCAAGCGCCGTTCCGATAGCTTCAGCGAATACGAGGGCATGATCGGCCGCGACCCGGCCATCCGGCAATGGCTCTCGGAGCGCTTTGGAGAAGGCCCGTTTTCGGTGACCCGACTGGAAACGTTCGCGTTTTGCCCCATCAAATTCTACTTCCGCTACATTCTACATCTGGAAGAAGAAGAGGAGGTGCGGAAGGGCCTGACGCCTCTGGAACGGGGACAACTGGTGCACGGCATTCTGTTCCGCTTTTACCATGCCCTGCGGGAAGCAGGAAAGCTGGATCGCCCCTGGGAAGAGCGGGATTTGCTGCATCGGATCGCCGCGGAGGAATTCGACCGCCTGCCTTTCCGGGGACTGCTGTTCGAGCTGGAGCGGGAGAAATACTTCGGCGCCGCCAATCATCCGGGGCTGCTGGATCGCTTCCTGGAACAGGAACAGGCCTACATTACCCGCTGGCAGTTTTATCCCCGTTACTTCGAGGTGGCCTTCGGGCGGGCCGGGGAAAAGCGGGAGCAGGATCCCATCTCCCGCCCGGAACCCTGCACCGTAGAACACAACGGGAAACAGGTGCAAATCATCGGAAAGGTGGATCGAGTGGATATGAATGAGCAGGGACAGGTGGTGCTGCTGGATTACAAAACCGGGGCGGGGAAGATTACCCCGGCGGAGGTGCGGGAGGGGCTTTCCCTTCAGCTTCCGGTGTATGCGGCGGTGATTTCGGAGTTGTTGCCCCGGGAAGAAACGGAGCCGACCATCCAACCGGTGATGGCCGCCATCTACCGGGTTGCCGAGGTGGATACCTGCGACCGGGTGCCGGTGATTTTTGACAAAGAAGCCGATACATCGATCTCTCTCCGGGGAAACGCTGCCTTACCCAATTCCACCATCCTGGATGAACAGGATCACCCGATCACCTTCCAGGGAATGCTGGAGCGGGCGCTGAGATTTGTGATAGAGGATGTGGAACAGATTCGCCGGGGAGAATTTCGCCATACCCGCTTCCCCACCCAGGATGCCTGTACCCGCTACTGCGAATACCGCCGCATGTGCCGCAAGGACATCCGGAAGATCACCGAATTTGAACAGAAGGCATAGGCCCCGACTATGTGCGGCGGCTTCCTCCCGCTTCCCATTCCACCGCCCGGCAGAAAATCCCCCCTCCGGGAAACATCCTATTCCCGCAACCGGGTATTCACCACAATCTCCGAGTGCAGAGTGCGATGCACCGGGCACTTGTTGGCGATTTCCAGCAGCCGCTGCCGTTGTTGGGGAGTAAGGGCGCCGCTCAGTTCCACTTCCCGATCCAGCACATCTAATTTTCCCATCGTCGTTTCACAGTCCCCGCACTCCTCCGCATGAATTTTGCGATGGGTCACCCGAACGGTTACCTCTTCCAGAGGCCACTGCTTGCGGTCGGCATACATACGCAGGGTCATGGCCGTGCAGGTGCCCAGGGCGGCGGCCAGCAGTTCGTACGGCGAAGGCCCCAGATTGGTGCCCCCGTAATCCACCGGCTCATCGGCCACCAGGGGATGCCCGTTGGCCATTACTTCGGTGTAATACCCCTCTTTCCCTGTACGGGCAATGACCACATTCGCTTCCGGCGTCAGGGAGGGAGTGGATTTTCCGGTTTCGGCTAATTCTTCCACATACTTCTCCGCCCAGGCGGCCAGCACCCTGCCCACGTAGCGGCTGTCCTGCTCCCGGGTGAGCAGGTGATCGGCATCGTCCAGGGAGACGAAGCTTTTGGGATGCAGGGCGGCTTTGAAAATTCGGGCGGCGTTGTCGATGCCCACGGTATTATCGCCGGGGGCATGGAACACCAGCAGGGCCTTGCGCAACCGACGGATTTTCTCCTCCATCCGGGTCATCTCCAGATCCTCCAGAAACTGCTTCTTGATGCGAAAGCGTCGCCCGGCTAAAATGACTTCCGCTTCTCCCCGCTCTTCGATTTCTTTCCGGGAATCCGCCAACAGATGGGTAACGTGGGCCGGTTCAAAGGGGGCGCCGATGGTCGCCACCGCCACGGCAGAGGGAATATGCTCCGCCGCCTGCAACACCGCGGCGCCGCCCAGGGAATGGCCGATGAGAATGCGGGGAGCGCGATATTCCCGCTGCAAAAACTCCGCCGCCTGGAGAAGGTCCGCCACATTGGAAGAAAAATTGGTGTCGGCGAAGTCGCCTTCGCTTTCCCCCAAACCGGTAAAATCAAACCGCAGCACGCCGATGTTGTGCAGCGTCAGCGCCCGGCTGATGTTGGTCACCGCTTTCAGGTTCTTGGTGCAGGTAAAACAGTGGGCAAACAGGGCAAACGCCCGTGGCTCCCCGGTTACCGGCAAATCCAGCCGGGCGGCCAGGCGTTGCCCCTCCCGGTTGGGAAAGGTCACTCGTTGAGAACGCATGGGCTACCTCGTAAGTACACCATTTCATAATTCCTTGTAAGGATATCACCCTCACCCATCCCCACC
>CAYQGB010000298.1:3332-5263 GCA_964416895.1 uncultured Calditrichaceae bacterium | reverse complement strand
CATGGGCGTGAACCTTAGCTGATTTAGTGAACAGATGACTACCATCTCGTTCACATCCCGAAGCGTCGGGATGGGAACGAGGTGAGGCGAGAAACTCTGTTTCGAGAGGCGCAAAAATGTAGCCTGATTACCATAAATTTGGCCATGTGAAACAGAGTTTCACGTATTCTTGCGTTCCAAAACAGAGTTTTGGAACGAGAGGAGCGTGCCCAATCGTTAGGTTCACGCCTATGCGACTGCGTCGGGGCAGGCCAGCATCCAGCATCCAGAATCCAGTATCAAGCATCCAGCATCAAGCATCAAGCATCCAGAAACCAGCATCCAGCATCCAGTATCCAGCATCCAGAAACCAGCATCCCCGACTGCCTCGGGGCAGGCCAGCATTCCCGACTACATCGGGATCTCCGCTCCGCTCCAACCAGCATCCAGCATCCAGAATCCAGCATCCAGAATCCAGCATCCAGAAACCAGCATCAAGCATAAAACCGCTCCCACACTTTGGCCGCCACTTTGCGGGCTTCGGCGGCGACGGCAGCCTCATCAACCTGAGGAAGCTGCCCGTGCTCCATCACAATTTCCCCGTTGATGATGGTGGTATCCACCGGCGCATCCACGATCCCGAACAGGAAGTGCCCCCAGAAATTTTCCCCGGTAAGGGGCGTGGGAGGAAAGTAATCCACCAGAATGAGATCCGCCAGGTAGCCGGGTTCGATGCGCCCCACCGGCTGGCCGGTCACCCGGCGGTAAATCAGAGGGTTGTTCTTGAGCAGGATTTTTTGAAATTCTTCCCAGCCGAGGTTGGGATTCCGCAGCGCCAGCTTGTGCAGCAGATACCCGGTGCGGAGATCCGGGCGCACGTCGGGAGACATGCCGTCGGTGCCCAGCCCCACCGGCAACCCCCGCTTGAGCAACCCGAAGATGTCCGCCCGCCCCACGGCGTTGTTCATGTTGGATTGGGGATTGTGCACGATCATGGTGTCGGAGTAGGCCAGGGCGTCCATCTGCACCTGATCCAGGTGAATGCCGTGGGCGGCGATGCTCTGCGGCCCCAGAATGCCGTACTGCAACAGACGCTCCACCACATCGGCGCCGTATTTTTGCTCCGTCAGTCGGGCATCCACCATATCCTCCAGCAGATGGATGTGACACCCCCGATCCAGCGAACGGCTGAGGGCGGCGGCCTCATCCAGGGTTTCCTCATCCAGAGTAAAGGAGGCGTGCAGGCCGATCATTCCATCAAACAGGTGATCGGGATTTTGCTCTTTGGCCGCCTGGCACTTGCGGATATACCGGTCGTTTTCCGCCAACCCCCGAAAGCGCACCTCCTCTCCATTTCGGTCGGAAACTTCGTAGCACAGCACCGCCCGCAGCCCCACCTGCGCCAGCGCCTCCTCGATGCGATCCAGGCTGCCGTCCACTGCATTGGGGCTGGCATGATGGTCGATCACCGCGGTGACCCCATGCTTCACCGCCCCGATGGCCGGCACCAGAGCGCTGTAATACACCGCATCCAGATCCAGCGAAGTATCCAGCCGCCACCACAGGAAACGCAGGATTTCATGGAAATTCCGGGGTGGTTTGGGCAGCGACAGTCCCCGGGCAAACGTGCCGTAGAAGTGCATGTGGGCGTTGATCAGGCCGGGCATCAGCAGGCGGCCCTCGCCGTCGAACTGGCGAAATCCTTTGTACTTCTTTTTCAGCGCCGCCGGCGTCCCCACGGCTTCGATGCGAGCGCCTTTTACGGCCACGGCCTGATTTTCCAGCACCGTGTTCTGATCATCATTGGTGAATACGGTGACGTTGTGAATGATGAGGTTCATGGTTTTACACCTCTTAAAGATTAAAGGCGAAAGAGTAAAGATGAAAGACGAAAGATTAAAGATGAAATAACAGCATAATTATAAAGGGGTTAAATGGCGATTAAAAAGCAC
>CAYQGB010000298.1:0-3232 GCA_964416895.1 uncultured Calditrichaceae bacterium | reverse complement strand
TAAAGATGAAATAACAGCATAATTATAAAGGGGTTAAATGGCGATTAAAAAGCACCTTTTAAGCCTTAAAGAGCATATCTCGCGCTGTAATGCGTCAACCCGTTGTGTTATCGGGCAATTAAGGGCATTCCGGGAAGATTTTCAACAGGAAAAGTAACTATACCCGTTTGGGGGAGGAGAAGGCCGGTTTTTTCGGGAAGGCAAAATGGAGAGGTTCCGCCATTCGCCGTGAAACGTGAAACGTGACCGAAAAAGTCACGCTTCACGCTTCCGGGCAAAAATATCGGGGAATTGGGTTTCCCCGAAAATGCCAATTTTTCCTCTAACCGGGGATATCCTCACAACGCAAACCAGTAGTTGAGTTTGACCAGGAAGATATTATCGGGATGGCTATCGAAGAGGGTATCGAAATCGCGGCCGGGGGCAAAAACGCCCCGGGAGAAGGCCTGAGAGCGGTTTTGCGACCACACCAGAAACAGGGTGGAGCCGGGACGATATTCCCAGCGGATCACCAGATTGGAGCGAAACTCCTGAAAGTTAAAATCCGGCGCCAGGGTGTAATCCACCGTTCCATCCCCGTCATCGTCGATGTTATACTCTTCCGCCCCGGCATCATACTGGATCTCCCCTTCGGTGAAGGTGTGAAAGCGATCCTCGTAGCGATCCGCCCGGGGCATGGTGATCCGTTTGAACCGGCTGTAGCGAGCGGCAGAGATGAACGGCTGCCCCCAATATTGCAGGGAGAGTTCGGGGGTCAGGCTCAGGTTAAACCGGAACTCCAACCCCAGGGTTTTCTGATCAATGCGGGCGAAAATATAGCGCTCCTGTCCCCGAAGTTCTTCGGTGCTCACATACTGCAAATCGTCCCTGTTGAAACTGTAAAACGGGTTCAGGGAGATGGTGGCGGCGTCCTGGGGGCGCCAGGTAAACTCCATGTACACCTGATGGCGGCGGGAAATGCCTTCGTCGCTAAAACTGTTAAATCCTCCGACCCCGATTTGTAAGGCCTTGCGGCTGTCGCTGGAAATATTGAACCAGTGATTCCACCGGCCTTCGTACGCCAGGGCCGGGCCGCCCCGCAACGCGTTGATGTCCAGCCCCGGCCCTTCCCGGTTTATCCCCATCCAGAAGCTCCAGTAATTCTTGAACTGCGCCCCGCCGTTGATATTGCCCCCGGTGAAAATCGGCTCCCTTCCGAAATGCCAGCCCCGCCAGAGATTCAGATTGATTTGAAAATTGCGAAAAATCCCGGTGGGATTCCACTCCCGATAGGACAGCCAGCCAAAGCTCATCACCCGGTCGGCGGCCCGCAAAAAACCCACGTCGTTGATCTCGAATCCGGGGGATCGCCAGATGGTGGCCACCATGAACCGCCAGTGACCCCCGCCCTGTTTTCCAAAGCCCACCGCGCCGGCATGACCGGTAAGCGAGGTGCGGGTGGAATCCAGGCGCAGGTAGGTGGCATCCGGGCGCTGGTAGTAGCGCTGGGGAGCGGTCTGCGCTTCCAGAATGGCCTCCCGGCTGCCCCGGATATGGCTGACCCCGGTTTTCACCGCCAGGAAGTACCGACGGTGGTTCCACTGGTGCAGAACATCCACGCCCCCGGAGTACGCCTGACGATTGAGGAATCCCAGATGCGCCGCTCCGTGCAGATTCCGATGCACCGCGGTAACCATCCCTCCGATCACCGTATTCCCCTGCGCGAAATCCTTTTGCAGCCGGCCCACAAAATAGTTGGTGAGGGGTTCCACCACCTCCTGGCGTCGGGCGCCGTTGCGGTCGATCTCCGCCGTCTCCCGGGCGGTGAGGGCATCCAGCACCGCCACCGATAACCCACCCCGGGTTTTGCCGGTCAGCTTGGCCGCGGCAATGATGGAAGTATTCTCCGGCACATCGGCGTATTCATCGTCCCCCAGGTCGGGGTAGTGATGAGGACGACGCCCGATACGCCGGGAGTAAAACAACAGGTCCCGGGAAAACGGTCCCCCACCCAGGGCCACGGCGTAGGTAAAAATGTTTCGCCCCTCGATGAAAAAGGGGCGCTTTTCTTCAAAGAAGGTTTCAAAGGCGGTAAGGTTCACTTCCGAGGGATCCGCTTCCACCTGCCCGAAGTCGGGATTTACCGTAAAATCCACCGTGAGGTCGCTGGTAAGGCCGATCTTTCCATCCAGCCCGCCGTTCATCAGGTTGTCCCGACCGGTGGCAAAAGGGTTTCCGGCCTCTTTCAAGGTGAACCGGCTCTCCCCCACCGTATACGGAAGCAGTTCGATGCGCCGGGGTGTGGTCAGCCCTCCCAGCCCGTGCAGTTCCCCCATGTGATTGACAAATCCGGCCGCATCCTGAGGAATAAACTGCCACATCGACCATTCCCGCTTGCGATACAGAAACCGGGCCACCTCCAGCCCCCACACCGGGTTCTCCTGGTTGCCGTAGCGGAGCTGGCTGAGAGGAATGCGCATCTCCGCCGTCCAGCCGGCCGTATCCACGGCGGTTTTTACATACCACACCGGATCCCAGTTATCATCCTGATTATCTCCATCCTCAGTCCAGATGGCATCCATTTTGACCCCCGCGGCATTCACGGCAAACTGAAAGGCGGTGCGCAAATCGTGGTAGCTGTCGATGAGCACGCCTACCAGATCGGCTTCATCTCCCTGATCCCTCCGGGCGATGCGGCGCACGATCTTCTCCGGCTCTCTATCGTAAGCCCGGATGGCGATGTACAGATTGTGGGCATCATACAGGATGCGAAAGGTAGTGGGATAGGTGGGGGGTTGGCCTTCCTCCGGTTCCGTCTGGATGAACCCCCCGGCCTCCGGCGCCGAGGCCCACACGGGATCATCCAGCCGCCCGTCGATTTTGGGAGGATGGGGATTGGCCCGCACCGCCCGGTAAATCCGTTTGGGCCTCGGCTGCTCCTGACACAACCCTCCGACCATCGCTCCCCATATCACCCCCCCGATCAACAACCCCAAAACGTAACCCTGTTTCCCCATACCGTGTTCTCCTGAGTGATCCCTGTCAAAACGGATTCTCCTACGAGGGGGGAAAGGAATTGTTGCGGGGAGGATTTGCCGGGGGATTTTTCTGAGCTGTGGGAAAGGGGGTAAAAAAGATCAAAGATTAAAGATTGTTTCTCCGGGCTACAGGGCTACAATAATGGCGCATCTCCGATGGGTGCTCTCCCGATGCCCGGATAGGTCGGCATTGCTCCCCAACCCATTCGCCTTGC
>CAYQGB010000297.1:0-5322 GCA_964416895.1 uncultured Calditrichaceae bacterium | reverse complement strand
CCACCATGTAACCCGAAGGCAACGGAGAAACGGAGCATTAGAACTGCTCCAGAAATCGCATATCGTTATCATAGAGCAGACGGATATCGGTGATGCCGTATTTCATCATCGCCACCCGCTCGATGCCCAGACCGAAGGCCCACCCGCTGTAGCGCTCCGGATCAATGCCCACCATTTCCAGCACCCGGGGATGCACCATGCCGCATCCCAGCAGTTCCAGCCACTCGCCCCCTTTGGCGCTTTCCCACCAGATGTCCAGTTCGGCGCTGGGTTCGGTGAAAGGGAAGTAGCTGGGCCGGAAGCGCATCCGGGTATCCTGACCGAAGATGTCCTTCACGAAGGCGCTCAGGATGGCCTTCAAATCCCCCATGCTGATGCCCTCATCCACGCACAGCCCCTCGATCTGGTGGAACACCGGGGAGTGAGTGGCATCGGGGGTATCCCGCCGGTACACCCGCCCGGGGGCGATAATCCGGATGGGCGGTTTCTGGCGCTCCATGGTGCGAATCTGTACCGGGGAGGTGTGGGTTCGCAGGACCAGTTCTTCGGAAATGTACAGGGTGTCCTGCATATCCCGGGCCGGATGCAGCCGGGGGATGTTCAGGGCTTCAAAGTTATAATAGTCGGTTTCCACCTCCGGCCCTTCCGCCACGGCAAAGCCCCGCCGCTCAAAGAAGCGCTTCATCTCGTAACGCACCTGAGTGAGCGGGTGTCGCCGGGCCATCCGGGGAGTTCTTCCCGGAAGGGTCAGGTCGATGACTTCCCGGCGCCGGGGAGCGGCCGCACGGGCTTTCTTCTCCTCCACGGCGGTTTCGGCCATCTGCCGCAGTTCGTTCAGCAGGCGGCCGATCTCCGGGCGCTGCTCCTTTTCAATCCTGCCCAGCTCCCGGAACAGGCCGGTGATAATCCCCTTCCGCCCCAGATACTTGATGCGAAACGCCTCCACCGCCTGAGGATCATCCAGCGCCTGAATCTCCGCTTGAAGTTGCTGCCTGATCTGTTCAATTTGTTCTTTCATAACCGGTGGCCCCATCATCCGGGTGATCAGTGAGGAAACGAATAGAACTTGAGTAGCCCCGGCCTTCGAGCCGGGGAGAGAATCATTACCCAATACGCAATACGAACCAGTATATGCCGGATAAAAAAATAGGAATTGAATACAAGACTCAATTCCTATTTTGAACTTCGGGAACAGGTGACTCGCCTCAGGCGGTTACCTGCTCCACCAGTGCTTTAAAAGCGTCCGGCTCGTGCATGGCCAGATGCGCCAGGGCCTTGCGATTCAATTCGATATTGTTCTCTTTCAGGGCATGAATAAACCGGGAATAGCTGATCCCGTTCATCCGACAGGCCGCGTTCACCCGGGCGATCCACAGCCGCCGGAAGTGGCGCTTTTTCTGCTTGCGATCCCGATAGGCGTATTGCAGCCCTTTTTCCACCTGATCTTTGGCCGTGCGATACAGGCGGCTTTTGCCCAGCCGATACCCTTTGGCCATCTTGAGGATCTTTTTATGGCGCCGTCGGGCGGCAACGTTGTTGGTGGCTCTTGGCATGCTTTCGTCTCCGTCCGTTTTATGATTCCAGAATCATCGCCTTTACGCGAGGCACATCCACAGGGTCGATGTAGCGATACTTCCGCAACTTGCGTTTCCGTTTGGGGGATTTCTTGGTCAGAATATGGCTCTTATAATTGCGGCGATGTTTGACCTTCCCCGTCGCCGTCACTCGAAAGCGCTTTTTCGCACCCCGATTGGATTTCATCTTGGGCATCGTTGCATCCTCGTGCTTGGATTCCGTATGATCAATTCCTCTGCCACTTCGTCTCCGGAAGCAGCCATTCAATGCAAGCTTCAATATTAATAGATTGCGCAAGAAATCGCAATCGCAAAAAAATAAGTCTGCCGCTATCTTCCCTCGATCGGTTTCCCCTTCTGTATCCCGGAAACATCGGCAACGCGGGGAAGGGAAATCGGGGGAATCGTAAAGGGGGTTCAGAATCGCGCCAAACCGGAAGTTGTTTACTTCAACTTACTGGATAACACCAGGGTCATCCGGCGACCTTCCATTTTGGGCTTTCCTTCCGGCTCACCCAGTTCCTGCAACTCTTCCATCACCCGGTTCAGCAATTCCCGGCCCATATCCTGATAGGCCATTTCCCGGCCCCGGAAGATCACCGTAAATTTTACCTTGTATTTGTGTTCCAGAAACTCCCGGGCTTTCCGGAGCTTGATTTCCAGATCATGGGGATCGGTTTTGGGGCGCAACCGCAATTCCTTGACCACGATGATATGCTGCCGCTTTCGCCCCTCCTTTTCCTTCTTGCTGCGCTCATACTGATACTTCCCGTAGTCCATGATCCGACACACCGGAGGGGTGGCATCGGGAGCAACTTCTACCAGATCCAGATTGGCTTCTTCAGCTTTCGCGAGGGCTTCTTTGATGGATAAGATACCTAATTGACGACCTTCGGGATCGATCACCCGCACCTGGGGTACCCGAATCTGGTCGTTAATCCGAACAAACTTCCGTTTGCTAATAAGACTCTCCTTCTTTTTGGTGGAACGGTTTTTTTACTGTTGAGGATGAGATTTTGCGTTTTTTGATCGGTATAAAATTTTCGGGTTTTTCGCCGTTGAGCATGAAACGTGAAATGTGAAACGTGATGCGTAATGCGTGAAAAAACAATTATGTATCCCCGCAAATCGGGGTCTTCGACACGCATTCCGTTTTACGCAATGCAAATTTCCAATACCAGGCTTTGACATACCGTAATAACATTAGCTTCTATCCTTGCCGGGTGTAAAACTAAAACCTTACCCGACTTGAAAACTTTGACCCATGGGCCGGAAATCCGAAACTTCCTGTCGTTCCAATTTTTGTCGAATCTGTTCAAACCGCTTTACTGTTTCCGTAGAATATAGCCTTTCACCGCAGCGAAGGCATACATCTGCACGAACTTTGAGTACCGCCGTATGAATGCCGCCTCGCAGCAACTTTTCCACCTCTTTTTCAACCAATTCGCCACCGCAGATGGGGCATTTTTGGAAAGGTTTCATTTTTTTCTCCTGGTACGCCAATTTATCCATCGTTTAGGATCAGGTCGATAAACGGTAATAAGTACTGCCCATTTTGTATCTGCGTTATAAGCCCAAACACTGTGAATCGGTTCACCAGTAAAGCTATCACCATAGATCAAGCAGCGAAGTATGACCCGTCCCTGTCACACTTCGACAGGCTCAGTGTGACAGGGAGATATTGGCTTTGCTGAATAGCTACCCTTAAAATTAACCAATCCTCCTGGATCGAACCTCTTCCTGCACCATCTCCACAAATGCGTTCAGGGGCATGGCGCCTTTATCGCCCTCTCCATGATGGCGCACGGCCACCTGCCCACTTTCGGCTTCCCTGTCACCCAGGATGAGCATATAGGGAACCTTCTGTACTTCCGCTTCGCGAATTTTGTAGCCCACCTTTTCGTTGCGGTCGTCCAATTCCACCCGGATACCGGCCTCCCGCAATTGGGCATACACTTCCCGGGCATATTCGTGATGTCGCTCGGCAATGGGAAGTACCCGCACCTGCACCGGCGCCAGCCATAGAGGGAAGTTGCCCCCATAATGCTCGATGAGAATCCCGAAAAACCGTTCCATCGAGCCGAACAAGGCCCGGTGCACCATGATGGGTCGGTGCCGATTGCCGTCTTCGCCCACATATTCCAGCTCGAAGCGCTCCGGCAGGTTGAAATCCACCTGCACGGTAGAGCACTGCCAGGAACGCCCCAGCACATCTTTGATCTTGATGTCGATCTTAGGGCCATAAAACACGCCTTCACCGGGGTCGATCTCGAAAGGAAGTTGCCGGATTTCCAGAGCCTTTTTCAACGCCCCGGTAGCCCGCTCCCAGTTTTCCAACGTGCCCACGTATTTTTCCGGTCGGGTGGAGAGAAACACCTCGTACTCTCGAAAACCAAAAGTGCCCAGAATGTGCAGCACCAGATCCAGCACCTTCACAATTTCTTCGGTCAGTTGCTCCGGAGTGCAGAAGATGTGGGCATCGTCCTGGGTGAAGCCCCGCACCCGCATCAGCCCGTGGAGCACCCCGGATCGCTCGTAACGATACACGGTGCCGAATTCGGCGTAGCGGATGGGCAAATCCCGATAGCTGCGCAACTGATTTTTATAAATGGTCAGATGAAAGGGGCAATTCATGGGCTTTAGCTGGTAATTTACCCCTTCCAGTTCCATGGGGGGGAACATGTTTTCCCGATAGAATCCGGTGTGACCGCTTCGATCCCACAAATCCAGTTTGGCGGTGTGGGGAGTGTACACCAGTTCGTATCCGTGCCGGTAGTGTTCCTGCACCCAGAAGTCTTCCATAATCCGGCGGATTCGGGCGCCTTTGGGATGCCACAGGATCAATCCGTTTCCGATGCTTTCTTGAATGGAGAACAGATCCAGTTGTTTGCCCAGCCGCCGATGATCCCGCTTTTTGGCCTCCTCGATCCGGCGGAGATGTTCTTCCAGCATCTCCCGTTTGGGGTAATTGGTGCCGTATATCCGCTGGAGCATCTGATTCTTTTCATCTCCCCGCCAGTATGCCCCGGCCACACTGAGGAGCTTGAAATGTTTGCCCAGTTTGCCGGTGGAAGGCACATGGGGCCCCCGGCAAAGGTCGATAAACTCCCCCTGACTGTAAGCGGTAATGGTCTCCTCATCGGAAAAATCGTTGATCAGTTCGATCTTGAGGTCTTCGTGGCGCTCCCGGAACAGCTTCACCGCTTCATCCCGACTGAGCACTTTGCGGGTGATGGGGTAATCCTCCTCCACGATGCGGGCCATTTCCGCCTCTAATTCGGCGAATTCTTCCGGGGTAATGGGGCGATCCAGTTCAATATCATAATAGAAGCCGTTCTCAATGGGAGGGCCGATTCCCAGTTTGGCCTGGGGCCATTTGCGTTTAATGGCCTGAGCCATGAGGTGGGCGCTGCTGTGCCAGAAGACCTCCCGCCCTTCGGGATCCTCAAAGGTGAGGAACTTGATCTCGCCATCCTCTTCCAGCGGCCGCCACAACTCCAGCACCCTGTCGTTGAATTTGACCGCCAGGGCCTGTTTGCGGAGTTTATGGTTCTTCAACTCTTTCAGAATATCATTCCCGGTAATTCCGGCGGGATATTCCTTTTCCGAACCATCGGGAAACTTGATGCGAATCTTGCCATCCATAACGTCTTAACCTGCCTTTTGCAAAATTTATCGTAGAAAAATGTATTTTCATACCGGAAGTGCCAGGTGCCACTCAACACTCGGCGCCCATCGGGTAAAATGC
>CAYQGB010000296.1:3465-5341 GCA_964416895.1 uncultured Calditrichaceae bacterium | reverse complement strand
AAGGAGAACCTGTACAAAAAACAGGCGAGAAGGCATCCCCAACAGCACCCCCTCGCCTGTTCACAGAAACGCAACGTGTGCGGTTATAACAAACTGCGAATCTCTTCCACTTTATCCAGCCGTTCCCAGGTAAATCCCTCTTCATTGCGACCAAAATGGCCGTAGGCGGCGGTCTTGCGATACCGGGGCTTCAGCAGGTCTAACTGCTCGATGATCGCCCGGGGGCGGAGGTCGAAAATCCTCTGGATAATCTCCACGATCTTCTCTTCGGCCACTCTGGCGGTGCCGAAGCTCTCCACCATGATGGACACCGGTTCGGCATGGCCGATGACGTAGGCGATTTGAATCTCCAGCCGATCGGCCAGACCCGCGGCCACCAGATTCTTGGCCACGTAACGCGCCGCATAAGCGCCGGAACGATCCACCTTCGTGGGATCTTTGCCGGAAAACGCCCCGCCTCCGTGACGCCCCATCCCCCCGTAGGTATCCACGATGATCTTGCGCCCGGTCAGGCCGGTATCGGAAGTGGGACCGCCGATGGTCCACACCCCGGTGCCGTTCATGATGTAGGATTTATCGGTCACATCGAAGGGCAGGCCGTATTTTTCGATAAGCGGTTTGATCAACTCCCGATAGACCACTTCCCGCACTTCCTCATTGGTCACATCGGGATGGTGCGGCACCGCCGCGACCACTTTTTCGATCCCCACCGGCTTCCAGTTCTCATACCGCACGGTGACCTGAGATTTTCCATCCGGGCGCAGGAAAGGAATTTTGCCGCTGAGCCGGGCTTCATCCATGGCCCGAACGATCTGATGCGCCAGAATGATCGGCAGGGGCATGTACTCAGGGGTTTCATTGGTGGCATAGCCGAACATCATCCCCTGATCCCCGGCACCCCCGGCATCCACCCCCACGGCAATCTCCGGCGACTGTTTATGAATACGATTGATCACTTCGCAATTGGCGTCAAATTCCAGTTCCGGATCGGTGTACCCGATGTCCCGGATGGTCTGTCGGGCCAGTTCCACGTAATCAATTGTCTGATCCTCGGGGACGGAAACCTCCCCGGCCAGGGCCAGAAAGTTGGTGGTGACCAGAGCCTCGATGGCCGCCCGATTCCGGGATACATCCCCCTCCAGCTGGTAGATGGCATCCACCAGGGTGTCGGAGATGTTATCGCACAGCTTATCGGGGTGCCCTGCCGAAACCGATTCTGACGTGAACAAAAAATTTCCCTTCATGAAACTACCTCCGGATAAAAGTTGAAATCTCGCGGTGGAATGTTTTTCCACCCATCCCGCTTGACATTGATGCACATCCTCCCGGTACCCTTCCTGTTATCGAACCGATGGTTAGATCGGATCAGCAAATTTATTCATCGGCGGCGCAATTTATATGACTGCTCACGACCTCTCCAAGAAAGAAATTTTATTGCCTGCAACCATTCTATACTCAACTGCCCTCACGAATCCGGGAGGAACCCTTCCGGGAACCGCCAGATTCCGGGAGAGGTAATTTCCAGACTGTTTCCCGCGGGATCTCGAAAATAGAGCGATTCTCCCCCACCGGGCCAGCGCACTTCCGCCTCGATGGCCACGCCCCTCCGGTTCAGGTGCTCCCGCCAGCGGGGAAGTGTCTCCGGGGGCACGGCAAACGCCACGTGTCCGGCGCCCTCGGCGCCATGCGGAGGCACTTCCGCCCCCTCCTTCCGGGTAGCCTCCGGATTAAAGATCAGCAACATGCCGTTCTCACAGCGGAAGAAGAGATGCCGCCCCTCCTGCCTGGAATACAGTTCAAATCCCAGCACCTCGGTGTAAAACCGCTCCGCCGCCGCCAGGTCCCGGGCATACAGGCTGGTTTCCAGAATATGGGT
>CAYQGB010000296.1:0-3365 GCA_964416895.1 uncultured Calditrichaceae bacterium | reverse complement strand
GCCTAACCTTGAATCTCTGCTCCGGTACCCTTGATCAGATAAATGGTCACCGGGCCGGTGATACGGGTGGAATCAAACGGCTCACCCCGCTCTTCCGCCAGATGTTTGAAGTAGCCCCGGGCTTGCTTCTCGGTCAACTCCAGCCGTTCCACCACCCCCCGGGCGGCCACCGGATGCCCCTTCGCACTCAGGGGAAAGACGATCTCGCCGTCTTTGACTTTCACCCGAATGGCCTCCCCGGAAGCCGGATCGGCCACGTCAATCCAGCACCCCTGCATGGTGCACACATCCGATACCGTACCCCGAATGACCACTTCCCGGCCTTCGTACTGCTCCGGATGTTGCAAGATGTCGGCGATAGCCACGGCGGTACCTCCGGTCACCCCCGCGCCGTATACGCCCCGGGGATCGGCTTTCTGCAACGCCGCCTGAACCGCTTCGGGAACGGCCTCCGCTTCAGAATGCGCCTTTTTATCCTCCCCGTTTCTGCAACCCACAAGTCCCACAACCATCAACACAAAAACAACGGCAAATCGGCATTTCATGTGTCTGACCTCCTCGTTTAGGTGATCCACTGGGCTTCCGAATGGGATATCCGTTTTTCCAGACAATCGAAGATTTTGGTGGCGTGTTCATGGGCGTTTTCAATAAACCAGCGCCCGGTGTCCAGCCCCCCGCATACCACCCCGGCCACGAATACCCCCCGGCGGTTGGTCTCAAAGGTGGCCGGATCGTGCACCGGCATCTGCACTTCATCCTCGGTGATGGCAATGCCCAGATGCCTCAAAAAGGCATAATCCGGCTGATACCCGGTCATGGCCAGCACGAAGTCGTTGTCCAGGGTGATCAATCCTTCAGGGGTCTGAACATCAATTTCCGATTCCCGGATGGCAGTGACCACGGAATTGAAGTAGGCCTGGATGGAGCCTTCCCGAATCCGATTCTCAATGTCCGGCTTCACCCAGTATTTGACCGAGGCATCCAGCGCCGGCTTCCACACGATCATGGTAACTTCCGCCCCCCGACGAAAACACTCCAGCGCCGCATCCACCGCCGAATTTCCCCCACCGACAACGGCCACCTTCTGATAGGCATAGGGATGCGGCTCATCGAAATAGTGCTTCACTTTGGGCAAATCTTCCCCCGGTACGCCCATCAGACGGGGAGTGTCATAAAATCCCGTGGCCACAATCACCGAACGGGCCCGGTAACTGCCCCGGGTGGTGCGCACGGTGAAGTCGCCCGCCTGACCTTCTACATCCAGCACTTTTTCATATACCCGCACGTTGAGATTCCACTTCTCTTTCACCCGGCGATAGTATTCCAGCGCCTCCCGGCGAGTGGGCTTATACCCGTGGGCGATGAAGGGCACATCCCCGATCTCCAGCCGCTCGGAAGTGGAAAAGAAGGTCATGTTGGTGGGAAAATGGTAAATGGAATTGACCAGACAACCTTTTTCAATCATAATGTAGGAAAACCCCCGACGGGTGGCTTCGATGCCGCAGGCAAATCCAATCGGCCCGGCGCCGATGATCAACACATCATATATAGTTTCGCCCATAACCACCATCTCCTCCGTAAACCGATGTACCGCGATGGTTCGCCTTCTCCACAATGTGGCCGACCATTAAATGCCGCAAAATAAAAACCGCCTTGCCGGGGAATGCAAGGGATTCTTAAACTTGCGGCGGGAGGGGAAAACGGCGGGGGCTTCAGGGTGCGGCTTTAGCGCCCTTGAGAGGCCTCAGCCCCATGCTTTAGCGTGGGGCGGCGTGCGGGAACCTTCTAACAGGAACCACAGCCGGTGACATCGGAAAAACATACAAACCGCCTTCCCCCCATCACTGCGGAATCGCCCACCGGGAACCGCCCACCCGTGATCAACTATGCCGACATTACCGTGGGAGATCCCAATCCCATCAAGCGGCGGTTACAACGGCTACGCCTGCGGCATGCCCTGCGAGGGCTGCCGGATGTGGAAGCCTCTTTTTCGGGAAAAGTTCTGGATTACGGCGCGGGAAACGGGGAACTGGCCAAACACCTGCGCCGGCGCTTTCCCCACGCCGAAATCGTGTGCTACGAACCGGCGCCCATGCTCCGGGAGCAGGCGGAAGAAAATCTCCGGGGCCTCTCCGGCATTTCCATCCTCGACAACCTGGCCGACCTCGCCCCGGCCTCGTTTGGGTTCATCTTTTGCCTGGAAGTATTTGAACACCTGCCCGATCCCCAGACGGAACACGCCTTTCAGGAGTTCCGGCGCCTGACCGCCCCCGATGCCCACATCATCATCGGGGTGCCCAACGAAATCTTCCTGGCCGGGCTGATCAAGGGCGCCTTCCGCATCAGCCGTCGGTACGGAGAATACGACGCCACCGTATCCAACGTGCTCCGCGCGGCATTGGGAAAACCGCCCCGGAACCGCCCGGTGGTGTCCCTGCAGGGGCTGCCCTACATCACCCGGCACATGGGATTTGATTACCGCCGATTTTGCCGCCAATTGGCCGCCCATTTCCGGATCCTCCACCGCTACGGCAGCCCCTTTCCGGCGCTACCCCTGTGGTTGAATTTTGAACTGTATTTCATTTGCAAGACCGCAGCGAACTCACCGGATATGCGTTGAACCATCCGGCGTTTGTGCGTATATTGCCCCTGAAAAGGCGACAGAAAAGGAAGATTTTTTCAATTAATCAGTTGGATTCCCGGTTCAGTATGGAAAGAAACATTCACATCGGGGAAATCATTCGCGATGCGACAGTGTTTAATCTGCAAGAATGGGGCAAGGCAGCCATGAAAGCCGACGCATTGCTGGAGATCGTTCAGCGCCTGTTTTCTCTCTTCAAAGAACGACAAATTGATTACGTGCTGGTAGGGGGGATTGCCCTGTTAAGCTACGTTCCGGGTCGGAATACCAAAGACATCGACCTGCTCATGCCTCCTGCGGCGTTGGACAAACTTCCGGAAATCACCATTACCGGCAGGGAAAAATTCTTTGCCCGGGGAAGTTATGAGAATTTGCCCATCGATATCTTGCTTACCGAAAATCCTCTTTTTGAAAAGGTTTTTCGAGATTACAGCATTTCGCGCCGGTTTCAAGAAGCGGAAATTCCCGTGGCAACCGTAGAAGGATTATTGCTGTTGAAACTGTATGCCCTGCCCTCTTTGTATCGTCAGGGAGATTTCACCCGGGTCAGTATCTACGAAAACGACATCGCCGTTTTAATGCACACCTTTGAGCCGGATATGAACCGGCTGTTTCGGGAACTACATGCTCACCTGCCGGCCACCGAAATGGATTCCCTGAGAGAAATCGTGACCGAAATTGAGGAGCGCATCCGGCGCTTTCGTAACCATCAAACTTAATCGAA
>CAYQGB010000295.1:0-5375 GCA_964416895.1 uncultured Calditrichaceae bacterium | reverse complement strand
TAGAGCGAGGCCGATAGCCGGCCTGTTTCAGTTCGCCCAGGGTTTTGATTTGAGTAGGATCTATGGGGAGCATGGAACTGGAATCCTGTTGATTTTGTAAAGATTCGGTTTTGTTTTACCGCAAAGACGGTAAGGCGCTAAGTTTTATTACATTTTAAGAACAAAATTTTTTGTTGTTCAGGGATGCGAAGTTCAAGGTGATTTTACCGCACCCGACGACGGCGATTGCGCACGTAATCCTCAAAAATGTATTCGCCCAATCCCTGCAAACTGCTATAGAAGGCCTTGCCGTTGTTGACCCGGGTGAATTCCCGGACGAATTGCTGCAAGTAAGGATCTCGCGCCACCATAAAGGTGGTGATCACGATGCCCAGCCTTCGGCATTGGGCGGCCAATCGCAGGGTACGATTGATGATTTTGCGATCCAGGCCAAAGCTGTTCTTGTAATATTTCAGCCCCTCTTTTAAGCAGGTGGGTTTCCCGTCGGTGATCATAAAAATTTGTTTGTTGGGATTTTTGCGCCGACGGAGGATGTCCATGGCCAGTTCCAATCCGGCCACGGTGTTGGTATGGTAAGGCCCCACATCCAGGTAGGGCAAATCCTTGATTTCGATCTGCCAGGCGTCGTTGCCGAACACGATCACATCCAGAGTGTCTTTAGGATAGCGGGTGGTGATCAGCTCCGCCAGGGCCATGGCGACCTTCTTGGCCGGAGTGATGCGATCTTCTCCGTACAGGACCATGGAATGGGAGATGTCGATCATCAGCACGGTGGAGGTCTGAGCCTGGTATTCGTTTTCCACCACTTCCAGGTCGTCTTCGGTGATCTTGAACTCGTTGATCCCGTGGTGAATCTGGGCGTTGCGCAGGGAGTCGGTCATGGCGATCTGTTCCAGAGAGTCACCGAACTGATACTGCCGCCGGTCGGTGGTGGGTTCATCGCCCATTCCGGCGAAGGGGGTGGAATGCTGGCCGGGGCGAGATTTGCGCAGTTTTCCGAAAATTTCTTCCAGCGCCCGCCGCCGAATGGATTGCTCCGATTTGGCCGTCAGGATGAACGTGGCGCTGCCCGGCTCTTCTTCCCGGATGTAGCCTTTGTTCTTCAGCTCCTCGATGAAATCGCCCATGCCGTATTCCTC
Source organism: uncultured Calditrichaceae bacterium (assembly GCA_964416895.1). Classification (GTDB taxonomy): domain Bacteria; phylum Calditrichota; class Calditrichia; order RBG-13-44-9; family J075; genus CAYQGB01. Next base: position 4,236 of record CAYQGB010000295.1, on the reverse strand, counting down.
ATCGGTCAGGCCGTATTTGGCATCCAGGAGATTCAGCCAGTGGAGAGCCTCGGCCACGTCTCCGGCAGTGTAGGTAAGAATCTGCAGGAACAGTTCTAACAGCCGGTCGAAAGGGTTCCGGGCCGAGCCATCGGGAATGAATTCGGTGAAACGGTATCCTATCATAAACGATCCCCGGATCGGTTGTTGAGACGCCTGGTGGATTCAATGACGTTTTGAAATATGCCCCTGACAGGACACTTTTTCCAAATGAAAAATACCACCTTTTTCTATATCAGGCAAATGTATGGTGCACGTTGCTATATTCGTCGGGAGTAAAACCTTGGGGTGTTTTGCCGGATAAACTTTTGAGTGCTGGCTATCAACCGTGAAATGTGATGCGTGAAAAAACAGTTGTATAAAAGAATGATCCCGTATCAATCCGCTCCGCCGGAGTGGCGCATGATGGGAGCATGAAGCGAAGAACCGGTGAAAGGGAGAAACGGCGAAACATAACCTCATGTTTGGGACATTGCGACACGCTCCGATTTTCCGCACGAGGAATAAGGAACGTTAGAAGGTACGGATGGGGGAAAAGGGCGGCGTGATGCTCAGTGCGAGGAGGCATGTTGTCGAAGGAGTTCTATGAGTTCCGCCTCGGTGGTTTTTCCCCGATCTTTGCTGTACCACAGTTGCAGTTTGGGGTAAATCTCCGTTTTGGGCAGGCCGGCGGCGACGCCTTCATTGAAAATCCGTTGGGCTTCCCGGGGACGAGGTCCCCAGGTGAACAGTTCTTCCCCGGTCTGAGAAAATGCCACCAGTTTGGGAACTCCCCGCTTGCCGTTGGTGAGATACTGATCCATGATGTCCGGGTTTTCATCCCGATACAGGATTTTCAGGGTGATGTTGTCACTCAGGGAGGCGATTTTGGCGATGATGGGCAACAACTGGGCGGAGTCGCCACACCAGTCTTCGGTGAGCACCATCCAGAGTTGGGGCCGGGAGAGTTGCTGTACAACATCTTTTAATTCGGGAGAAGGCCGGTAGGTTTTCCATACCCGCTGGCTGCGCTGAAGGTTGAGTTTGGTGTACTCCCACAGTTGCCGGGCCTGCTCATCCAGAGTGTCGGGATCGGTGTGCTCCACTTTTTCCTGAAAGCGCTTCATATACTCGTCGTAGCTGATACCCCGATGGGGTCGGCGATCCAGGAAGAATGGTTTGGCCATGGGATGATCCTCGTGGTTATAGGGTTGCGGTTGCCGGAGTAAGGAAGCGCCCTTAAGGGCGCTTGGGGACCGAAGCCCCGTTAACGGGGCTTGTTTTTTCGGGCGGCGGGGTTTAGCCCGGCGCCCATCCGCCCCCCCATATGACGGGCAGGCTCCGCCCACAAGCACCCTCAAGGGCGCTAAAGCCGTTGCTCAACAACTTCATTAGATGCCTGATCTCCCGGAGAGTTACAGCCTCCCTGTAGTGAAAGATTATCCCCTCGAATTTGGAAAGGCCGCCGGGTGATGGTAAATTTGCCGCCAAACGGAGAGGTAAAATCGACCATGAAGAAAACCGCTCTGGCGCATGCCAACATTGCCCTGGTCAAATATTGGGGCAAACGGGATTACCGTTTGAACCTTCCTGCGGTGGGTTCCATCTCCATGACCCTGAAAGACCTGTACACCCGCACCTCGGTCGAATTTCGCTCCGATCTCTCTCAGGATATCCTTTTCCTGAACGGGCAGCCTGCCGGTGAACACCAGCGCCGTCGGGTAAGCATCTTTTTGGATCATGTGCGCGAAATGAGCGGAGAAACCCGGTTTGCCGAAGTGATTTCGGAGAACAACTTTCCCACCGGAGCGGGATTGGCCTCATCCGCCTCGGGCTTTGCCGCGCTGAGCCTGGCGGCCACTGTCGCGGCGGGATTGCACTTGAGTGCCCGGGAACTATCCGCTCTGGCGCGACTCGGTTCCGGCTCCGCGGCTCGCTCCATCTTTGGCGGCTTTGTGGAAATGCAGGTGGGGGAGAAGCCCGATGGTTCCGATGCCGTGGCGGTTCAACTCCATGATGAACAGTACTGGCCGCTGGACATGCTGATCGTACTCACCTCGGAGTCGCCCAAGACCGTGGGTTCTACCGAGGGAATGCAACGCACTGCGGCCACATCCCCTTACTTTCGAAGCTGGGTGGCCTCATCGGCTCAGGACATTCAGGCCATGCGTCAGGCGCTGGCGGAAAAAGACTTCACCCGGGTGGGAGAAATCACCGAGCACAGTTGCCTGAAAATGCACGGGCTGATGCTCTCGGCCAGGCCGGGGCTAATCTACTGGAACGGCCTGACCGTCACGCTGATCCATGAGGTTCGCCGGTTGCGGCAGCAGGGATTGGAAGCCTACTTCACCATCGACGCCGGGCCGCAGGTAAAAGTGCTCTGCCGTCGGGAAGAAGCCGGTCGGATTCGTCAGGCGCTGGAAACGGTGGAGGGGGTACGGCGAATCATCCACACCACCGTGGGGCCGGGAGCGCGATTGGTGTCGGATCAGTTGGAGGCCGCTCCATGAGCGACAAAATCCTCACCGCTACCGCTCCGGGAAAACTGATCTTGTTAGGGGAGTATGCCGTTCTGCACGGAGCGCCGGCGCTGGTCATGGCGGTGGATCGGTTTGCCCGGGTGACGCTCTTCTCCCCGGAGGAAGCCACCTTTCGGGTAAGCGCTCCCACGCTGGGCATCTCCCGCATTCCCTTTGAGATAACCCCTTCCGGCGGGGTAAACTATCATTCCCGGCTTTCCCGGGAGGATCGGGAACGATTGCGTTTCTTTACCACGGCGCTGGAAACCGTGGCGGAAAAAGCGAATGAGGCCGGAGTGGCCGTTCCCCCGGCGCACATCGTGCTGGATACGGAAGAATTCTTCCACGGGCAAACCAAACTGGGGTTGGGGTCCAGCGCGGCCCTTACCGTGGCGCTAATCGGAGCGTTGTTGAACCATGCCGGGGTGACCCCACCGTCGGATAGAGAGGAAGAATTTGTGCTACGGCTGGCCCGGGAAATTCACCGCCGGGCGCAGGGCCAGTTAGGCAGCGGTATTGACATCGCCGCCGGCGTGTACGGCGGGGTGTTGCGGTATCGTCTGAGTAGCGCCGGGGAATTACCGGAAGTTCGGCGATTATCATTTCCCGAGGGGTTAAACGTGCGGGCGGTGTGGAGCGGTCAGGCGGCGTCCACCACGGAAATGGTGGCGCAGGTAGAGCAATTCCGCCGTCGGGAACCTTCTGCATTTGCCTCGTTGATGGAAGCGATGACTGCCGTGGCTCAAAGAGGTTGTGAGGTATTCGCACAAAACCAGGTGGGAGAATTCCTGAAATGGGTTGAGGAGTACCGGCAACTGCTGGATCGGCTGGGGCAGGCCAGCGGCGCGCCCATCGTCTCTGCGGTTCATCGCCGGTTGACCCAACAGGTGCGATCCCGGGGAGCAACCTACAAACCTTCCGGCGCCGGCGGAGGCGATTTCGGATTAATCTTCGCCGACTCCCCGGAACGGATGCAGCAGGCGGTGGCGGCGGTGGAACAGGCAGGATTTGCCGTGTTTGATTTTCATCTTGCCGGAAAGGGAATGGTGGTTGAAAGAACCGGATAACCGGCTTCGGGATGGCGTTCTGGAGCGAAAAACAAGGAGGATGGGATGCCGGGCATCGAGAACGTACACGATCGTTTCTTCAAGCGGATTTTCGGAGATGTCGCCAATGTGCGTTCGTTTCTGGAGATTGCCTTACCCAAAGAAGTTCTCGCACAGCTGGATCTCTCGGAGATTCAACTGGAGCCGACCTCGTATGTTTCCGAAGAATACCGCGCTTCCCTCTCGGATGTAGTGGTAAAACTCCGCACCCGGGATAAACAGGCCCCGGTGGATGTGTATATTCTCTTTGAGCACAAATCCTATCCCGACCGGCGGGTGCTCATTCAACTGCTGCGGTACATGTTTTTGATGTGGATGCAGGATGATCGGGAGGGAAAGCCGCTGCGGGTGATCCTTCCGGTGGTGTTTTATCACGGTAAACGGAGGTGGAAGATTCCCCGGAATTTTGTCAGCCAATTTCCGGTAAGCAAAGAACTGCGGCGATTTTTGCTGAATTTTCGGTATATTCTGTTTGATACCAACGAACTGGAATGGGAGGATGTGGCCAATCAAGCTGCTCGACAGAACATTGCCGTGCTGGCGGCGGTGTGGTTGATGAAAGCGGCGGCGCACAAAAATTTTGAGGCCATTCC
>CAYQGB010000294.1:0-5383 GCA_964416895.1 uncultured Calditrichaceae bacterium | reverse complement strand
CGTACGGATGCCATCAAAGTAAAATTGCTGGAACCTCAAAGCGATCAGGTGCGGATGGATAAGCTGCGCCGGTTGTACTGGAACGTTTCCCTGAAACCCGGGGAATCTCACAAACTGCGGTTGGCCTACCAGGTGGAATTCCCGGCTTCCATGACAGTGGCAGGACTGGAATGAAGTAGGAACTATTGCCGGAGGTAGAGCCTTTATTCCCACGGTTCGGTTGTTTTTTCGCCAGTTTCAAATTTTAGGGCGGATTCTCCACCTCCAAATATCCCTGAGCGTAAGCCCCCAAACCATATTTTCATTGTCTCCCGGCGCTCCAACGGGGCACGAAGCGCCGATATAATAGCGAAGGGCAACGCCCTGGAAATTGGCTTTACCCGGGGTATATGTGTTTGACCACGGTTAAGCCCATATGTACCAGCGGAGCCAAAACCACCCTCGGCTTGTGGAATCGATTTTCATTACCGATATTCTGACCTGATCGGAGAACAAGAACAGCGCAGGGAGAAGAACCGGCAATGTCCAATTCCCACTGGATGGCGGAACTGGCCGCCCATTATGGGGAAATGCGCCGCAGGTATCCCGATGAGCGCCTGATCATCCTGTTCGACGTGGACGGCACCATCATCGACATGCGCTATATGATCATGCACGTGCTTCAGCGATACGACCGCGCCCACGGCACCCGCTTTTTCCGCAAGCTCCGCCCGGCCGACATCACCGTGCACGAAAGCCGCATCGCCGACCTGCTCCGGGCCCTGAGCGTTCCCGGGGCCCACCATGAGGAAATCCTTCGCTGGTATGATCACCACCGCTGGAACGGCGAGGTGATTTTTCAGGCTCATCAACCCTTTGCCGGGGTGCTGGAAGTGATCCGCTGGTTTCAGTTGCAGCCCAATACCTTCGTGGGGCTGAATACCGGCCTGCCGGAGTCCCTCCGAGAAGACACGCTGAAATCCCTCAATCGCCTGGGGGAGGAATACAAGGTGCACTTTTCCCCGGCCCTGATGCACATGAACCCCCGGGGCTGGGAACAGGAGGTTACCCGGGCGAAGGTGGAGGGGATCCGCTTTTTTCAGCAGCAGGGGTATCGGGTATTTGCCTTTTTTGATAACGAGCCGGATAATCTCCGGGCAGTGGCGGAAATCGACCCCGACCACGAGATTCTGCTGCTCCATGCCGATACCCTCTTCGAAACCCGCCCAGAGGGTATGCCTTCCCGGGTGGTGCAGGGCAACACTTACGACCTGACCTATCTGATCCCGGAGAGCGCCCTTCCCCGGCACATCCAGTTCGTGTGGCATGGAGTGAACGATCCGGAAAATCTGGACCAGTTTCTGGCCTCGGAGATTACCTGGGGAGAATGCGATGTTCGCCCCGATCCCATCGGCAGCGATCTGATCCTTCGCCACGATTCCTTTCAGGAAACGCCTCTGCAGTTAGAGGAAGAATGGCTTTCTCTGGAAGAGCTCCTGCAAAAGCTGCACCGGGCGGGCAAATCGGTCAAGATTGATCTGAAAGCCGGCGGCCCGGTGGTGGAGGGGGTATTGGAAGCGGTTCGTCGGATCGGATTCTCCGATGACCGGCTATGGTTCAACGGCAATGTGGAGCGCCTGCAGGAGGCGGGATTTCGGAAGCTGGCCGCGGCCCATCCCGGAGCCATCCTGCAATGCCCGGTGGATTTTCTGGCGCCTCTAATTTGCAGTGTGCCCCGGCGGGCCCGGGAAATCCTGGATACTTTTCTGGACTGGGGGGTTAACCGCTTTTCCATCAGCTGGCGCACGGAGAACCTGCGGCAGTTCTTCAAGCAGATGAACGAATGGGATCTGCCGGTTAACATCTACAACGTTCCGGATCTGGAGGCCTTTCTTCGGGCGGTGCTGATGCTACCCCGCTCCATTACCGCCGATTTTAATTTTCCCCACTGGAATTACTTCGGTCGAGGCTCCGGCGAGGGGGGACGTTATCATACTCGCTAAAAAATGAAAATTCACGTTTCCTGGTGATGGTAAGCTGTGGAAGGTGAAAAGAAATTTACGCATCACGGGGTAAGTGCCATGACATGGGAGTCACTTTAAAAATACGGGGTTGTGCCAAGTGCCATGACATGGGAGTCACTTCCGGAAAGGTTTTCGAGCTATTTCGTAACGGGTGTCGTTCAATAACTGCGTTTTTACGCATGATGAGAACCTCCAAATCGTTTTTGAAGATCATAACGTTTTTAGTTCATAGCGCTAAAAGTGACTCCTATGTGGTGGCACTTGAGCGTAAAAAGTGACTCCTATGTGGTGGCACTTACCCCATCACGCATCACGCAGAAATTTGTATCTGTTCTCGGCATATAAGTTCTCCCTGTAATCGCCGTACCAGGAACGCCGAAACGAGGAATACCCCATGCGACGAGAAATCAAGTTTTCCATCTGGTTCTATGTGATCGCCCTGTTGGGATTCATCCTGCTGCAACTATGGCTGTTTCCCGGCACCGGGCACCGGCAGGAAATTTCCTACAAGACCTTCAAAGAGAAATTAGCCGCCGGAGAAATTGCCCGGGTGGTCATCCTTCCCGACCGCATCATCGGCGAGTTCAAAGCCGAGGAGGATAGCACGGAAACGTCCGGTGGGATTACCACCGGCCCTACCGCGCCCTGGCGGCTGCATCTGGAAGCAGTGGAACGGCGGATGGCCCGGCAGTTTGTGGTTACCCGACTGCCCAACCTCAAGGATGATCACCTGCTGGAAGAACTGGAAGCCGCCGGAGTGGATTACAGCGGGCGCATCGAATCCAATTTCCTCCGGGATTTTTTCCTGAACTGGATTCTTCCTCTGCTGGTGTTGATGGCCATATGGGGATTCATTTTCCGCCGCATGGGCGCCGGGCGGGGCGCCATGCTCAATCTGGGACGAAATCGGGCCAAAATCTATGCCGAAGATCCCAAAAATCGGGTAACCTTTAAAGATGTGGCCGGGGTGGATGAGGCGGTGGAGGAAGTCAAGGAACTGGTGGAGTTTCTCAAGAACCCCCGGAAATATACCCGCCTGGGAGGAAAGTTGCCCAAAGGGGTGCTGCTGGTGGGGCCGCCGGGCACCGGCAAGACCCTGCTGGCCCGGGCGGTAGCGGGGGAGGCCCACGTGCCCTTTTTCAGCATTAGCGGATCGGATTTTGTGGAGATGTTTGTAGGGGTGGGCGCCGCACGGGTGCGGGATCTCTTCCAGCAGGCCAAGGCCAATGCCCCCTGCATTATCTTCATTGATGAGATCGACGCCATCGGCAAAAGCCGGGCGCGGGCCGGAGTGATCGGCGGGGGATACGACGAGCGGGAAAATACCCTCAACCAGTTGCTGGTGGAGATGGACGGCTTTGATCCCGGCACGGGGGTGATCATCATGGGGGCGACCAACCGCCCCGATGTGCTCGACCCGGCGCTGCTGCGCCCCGGCCGGTTCGATCGCCAGATCCTGGTGGATCGCCCCGATCTCAACGGGCGCATCGCCATCTTCCGGGTACATTCTCGTAATCTGAAGCTGGCCGATGACGTGGATTTCCACCGCCTGGCCGCCCAGACTCCCGGCTTTGTGGGTGCAGACATCGCCAACGTGTGCAACGAGGCCGCCCTGTTGGCCGCCCGGAAAAACAAAGAGGCCGTCTCCATGCGGGAATTTGAGGAGGCCATCGAACGGGTGGTGGCCGGGCTGGAGAAGAAAAACCGCCTGATCAACGAAAAAGAGCGGCAGATCGTGGCTTACCACGAATCCGGTCATGCCATCGTGGGATATTTTACTCCCGGGGCGGAAACGGTGCAAAAGGTTTCCATCGTGCCCCGGGGGATCGGCGCGCTGGGCTACACCCTGCAGATGCCCCTGGAAGATCGCTATCTGATGACCCGCAGCGAGCTGTTGGGAAAAATCAAAGGGCTGTTGGGGGGACGAGCGGCGGAAGAGATTGTGTTCGGAGAAATCTCCACCGGGGCTTCCAACGACCTGGAGCGGGCCACCCAGATTGCCCGGAACATGATCATCCAGTACGGCATGAGCGAGCGGTTGCCCAACATCTCCCTGGTGCAGCCGGGAGGCCCCAACTTTCTGGGACAGGGGCCGCTTACCGAACGTCGTTCGGAAAAGATCGAGCAGATGATCGATGATGAGGTGTTGCAGATCATTACCCAATGTTACCAGGACACCAAAGCCCTGTTGATGGAAAAGCGGGACCTGCTGGAAAAGATGGCGCAGGCGCTGCTGGAAAAGGAAGTGCTCGATTATCACGAAATCCGGGAGATACTGGGCGAACCGGCGGATGTTAAAAAGGAGTAATTTCCCCTCATGCCGATTCTGGAGCCATTTCACCCTGTAATCCAGGCGTTGTTGGCCACCTGTTTTACCTGGGCGCTAACCGCGCTGGGGGCGGCGCTGGTGTTCCTGCGGAGGGTATTCTCCCGGGAGGTGCTGGATGCCATGTATGGTTTTGCCGCCGGAGTGATGATTGCCGCCAGCTTCTGGTCCCTGCTGGATCCGGCCATTGCCATGTCGGAAGATCAGGGCCTGCCGGGGTGGTTTCCCGCGCTTTTGGGGTTTCTCTCCGGAGCGGCCTTTCTGTGGGCGGTGGATAAAATCCTGCCGCACCTGCACCTTTATCTTCCCCTGGAACAGGCGGAAGGATTGAGCACCACCTGGCGGCGCACCACTCTGCTGGTCATCGCCATTGCCCTGCACAATTTTCCCGAAGGGCTGGCCATTGGAGTGGCCTTTGGAGCAATTTCCCTTCATCCGGAAGCCACCTTAACCAATGCCGTGGCTCTGGCGGTGGGCATCGGCATTCAGAATTTTCCCGAAGGGGCGGCGGTATCCATGCCCCTGCACAAGGAAGGGGTTTCCCGATTCAAAAGCTTCTACTACGGACAGTTGTCTGCGGTGGTGGAGCCGTTAGGAGGTGTGATCGGAGCAGGAGCGGTGTTGCTGGCAGAGCCGATATTGCCCTATGCGCTCAGCTTTGCCGCCGGAGCGATGATGTTCGTGGTGGTGGAAGAATTGATCCCCGAATCTCAGCGCGGCGGCCATACCGACATTGCCACCCTGGGCACCATGCTGGGTTTCTCCATTATGATGGTGCTGGATGTGGCGTTTGGGTAGTTATTCTATGCTTGTTGTTTTTGGCGACCGGTGTATCCAGAACCATCCCTCGAAAAGTTCTCTACTCTGCGTGAAACGTGATGCGTGAAAGAATAGTCACGTTTCACCCCGCCGCGGCGGAGTTTCACGGTTGGTAGCGAAAGACCTGGAAATTTTACACCAATGAGAAACGCGGGGTTTTTATCCTTGAATATGAGTGCACACTTAGTACCCCGTTTCATAATTGCTTGTAGGGTTTCAAAACACAGCTTTTCCG
>CAYQGB010000293.1:0-5383 GCA_964416895.1 uncultured Calditrichaceae bacterium | reverse complement strand
GAAAATCATAAAGCATTGTTAATAAAAAACTTGAATTTACCTGTACATAGTACAGTCAAATTTACAAGGTTGGTGTCAAAAGTCCAAAACCTGTTATACTCCTTAAGGATGAAAATGTGCGTTTCTCTATTGGGTAAAACTTCTGTGACTTTTGTTATCACTCGTGAAACGTAATGCTCCGCCCGGGCGGTGCATCACGAAAGATAGCATTTATGGAGAAGAATTTTTATCCGGTGCAAAAACTCCAACTACCGGGCTGAAGCCGCCGAAGTATGATCATGCACGATGCGCCAGCCGGCAGGGGTTTTCCGAAATAACAGGGTGAACAGCCCGCCCGGTCGATCTTCCGCCCGCTGAAGTTCCCACCTCCCGAACACAATGGCCGCATCCGGGCACAACACCTGCACATCCAGATCGGAGAAGATCAGCCGCCCCATGGCCTCCCGGGTGGCATAGCGCCGACGGTACCGCTCATACACCGTTTGCCATCCATACGTTACCGTTCCTCCGGAAGCAAACCGGATGGAATCGGAGCGGGCATATCCTTCCATGAATCGGGCAATATCCCCCTCGTTCCAGCCGGCCACCTGCGCCGCCATTACCGCCTGAATCTCCCGCCGGATGTGCGCCCGCTCTTCCTCGCTCATCCGCTCCTGAGGAGCGCTATCGCATCCGCTCCATCCCAGAATCAGCATTCCCACCAACAGCGCCACACGATACATTGCCGTAACCTCGTAATAGATTCAATGTCCGGATTATGGAACAATTTTGAGCCGCGTTCCTGCGGTGATCTGATCGGTCAATTCCATCCCATTCAGCAAGGCCAGGTCTTCCAGTTGGTCATCGGGCACGCCCAGGGATTTCAGCGCCTGTTTTAAGGTCATGCTCCGGGAAACCCGGCGAATACGTATCCGCTTTGGCTCCACATGGATGCGGGCCGGATCGTTCAGGCGGCGGAAACTGCGAATGCTGCTTTCAAAAGTAGCCAGGTAGTTTCCGAATTGGGGTTTACCGGTCAAACCGTGGAAAACGTAGATATTTCCTCCATAGTGAATAAAATAGGAAATCACCCGCAACGTACCTTGCTGCGCGGCAATATCCGAGACCAGCATACGGGCGGGCAGTCCGTTAACCCGATCATTTTCCGCCCGAACCACCACCGCCTTCGTTTGCCGGACAAACTCATCGGCGGCAGCCGCCGGGGTGGGTTGAGAACTCAGGGAGAGCAGAATGGCCGCCCGCTCATCCGGGCTGACGATCTGCACCTGAGAGGGAGAATTTTGCACCGTCCATCCGGAAGGCACCACAAATTGAAAGCGCAGTTCCGGATGATAGAACACCCCTTCGAGCACATAACCCTGCCGGGGGTCTTCGCCAAAGACCAGCCCGTCAATGTGATCCAGATACTCATCCCGATTGACCGTCCAGCCGCCCCGGCCCATTTTGGCCTGCCACTCTTCGGCCAGTCGCCGCACATTTTGCACCCGTTCGGCGGAACTGGGATGGGTGGTGAACCATCCCGGCAGCCCCGTGGGAGAGGGGTGCATTCGTTCCAGAGTGGCAAAGAAATTGGCCATCTCCCGGGCGTCGTATCCGGCTTTGGTGGAATATTCCACCCCCAGGCGGTCGGATTCCCGCTCATGATCCCGGCTGAACTTCAGGAAGAGCAACGCCAGCCCGGTCTGGGCCACGTTGGCAAAGCGGGCAATATCTTCGGAGAGCACGCTGCCCAGGCCCAATCCCAGGGCCGCCAGTTGAGCCTTGCTGTATTGCCGGGCGCTGTGCCGGGCGGCGACGTGGCCGATCTCATGCCCCAGTACCCCGGCCAGTTCCGCCTCGTTGTTTAGATAAGCCAGAATTCCCCGGGTAACATATACATATCCCCCGGGAATGGCAAAGGCATTGATGATGGGGCTGTCCATAATCTTGAACTGGTATTGCAGGTGGGGACGATGGGAGAGTTTGGCCATGCGCTGTCCGATCCGGGTGATGTACTCCTGTAGCCGGGGGTCTTCGTACAGGCCGTACTGTTGAACGATCTGGGCATCGGCTTCTTTTCCCAGGGAGATCTCCTCCGCCTCGCTCATCAGCATCAATTCCCGCTTGCCGGTCACCGGATTCACCGCACAGGCCAGAACAATCGCCAGCAGCAACACCAGTACGACCAGGCCAAATGCTCGATAAACCGTTTGCTGTTTCGGCAATTGCATGGTGCTAACCCCGTGGTTTAATGATGAATTCCTGTCGGGATTATTTCTACGAGATGAATTTATGTTGCCCTGAAGCTATCTGCAAGGAGGATAATGTTATTGCATAGCCAGAAAACGTATTGCGTATTGCGTAATGGATCGGCTACGCTATACGCAATACGCTGTTTAGCATTTCACACCGATGCGCGGCGAAGGTCGAATGGCTTCTGCGAAATTTTCAGCCGATGCTTTCGGGATAGAGCGCATGGATGGCGTGCATCAAAAATCGCGGCAGGATATTCTTTCGGGTCAGGGTGATGTACTCGGGATCTTCCAGGTGTTCGATCATCTGCCGATAGGCGGCTTCTCCATGCTCGGCGACAACCTGCTGTTTTCGTTCCGGTTGCCGGAAATGGTACAGCATACTCACCGGATCCGCTTCCGGGTGGTACTGGGTGCCGTACACTTCCGGGGAGATGCGAATGGCCATCAAGGCCCGCTCCCCTTCCGGTCGGTGGGACGCCGATTCCAGCGACAGCACCTCCGCCCCTAACTCCTGCAATACTCCGGCGTTGGGCTGTACCACTTCAAACTGGCGAAAATCGGCGGCGTAGTACGGCTCCGGCAGCGGTCTCAGCAAAAAGTCGCTTTGCCCCTGGGGGGTTTTTCGCATGGGGAAAATGCCGAAGGAGTAAAACTGCCGTCGACGAATCCGGGCCAGGTTAAAAAAGCGGCACATCATCTGGAAGGAATGGCAGATGAAAAAGATATACTTCCGGGCCCCCTCGGCCTGCTGATTATAGCTCCAGATGGCATCCAGCAAATTGAAGTAGCGCTTCTCCCAGACTTTCCCTTCCCCATCGAAGGGGCTGCCCGGCCCTCCGGAAGAGATGTAGATATCGTATTCCAATCCGGGCACGTGATTCTTATAGCGTACCTCATAAGTGGTGTGGGTCACCTGAACATCCGGCGTTCGACGATTGCAATCCTCAATAATATCCCGCAGACACCGCAGGCCCTGATTCGGTTCATTGTTATACAGATCCAGAATCGCTACTTTTACCGTGGGTGGCACCATAACTCGCTCCTGCTCCAAAAATTCCTTCGGATTTCTTCGTTCATTTCCCTGAGGGGCATTTGTAGATTTTCCTTCTCTGCGTCCCTTATTGCTCCATGGTGAAATATCCCCGCGGTGGGGATGGGCAACCGTTATTGGGATGCTTCCGGGAAGATAAAAGAGACCGGGGAGAAAAAAATCAGACCGCCCTGCTTATCCCAACCCTTTGCCATATCGGCAAATCATTTTTTAAATTTACATCCTGTGCGCGCTAAATCCAGCAGACAAATTTTTTTGACCGCCGGAAAGGTAACTTTTTCAGGGAAGTGACCCCGGCTATGGCTTCGAAAACAAACTTCCCAACATGAAACATTGATTAATTCCGGGTTCCGTATTATATTTTCCTCATCATACTTAAATCCGGAAGGTTCTCCAGATTTGTCATAATTGAAAAGGATATTTCGGAACGATAGATGGATCTTACCACAATCAGGGAGGCTCTGGAGGAGCCTCATCGGTTCGATATACATGTATTCGACCGTCTGGATTCTACCAATCGTTACCTGTATGAGTTGGGGCGTCGGGGTGCGCCCCAATGGACGGTAGCGGTGGCAGAGCAGCAGACGGCCGGGAGGGGACGTTATCAGCGTCGATGGGCCAGCCCCCCCGGAGTGGGGCTGTGGTTTTCCCTTCTGCTGCGCCCTTCTCTCCCCATTCAGGAAATCAATTTGGTGAACCTGTTTACGGCCATCTCCCTCGCGGATTTTCTGTCCCGCACCTGCCAGACCACTCCCTGGGCACCACTGGACATCCGCCTGAAATGGCCGAATGATCTGATAGTTCAGAACAGGAAGCTAAGCGGGATTCTTTTAGAAGGCAGTTTCGCCGGTGACCGACCGGAATATCTGGTGGTGGGCATCGGCTTGAACGTCAATCACCAGGAAGAAGATTTTCCGCCCGAACTGCGGGAACGGGCTGTTTCCCTGCGAATGATCACCGGGCGGGAGTGGAACCGGGAGCAACTGCTGGCGGGATTCCTGGAGCACTATTATGAAACCTACCACTACTATTTTCCGGGGCGCCGGCAAGAAGTGGTGGAAGCATACGAAAAGCGACTTGCTTTCCGCAACCAACCCATCACCGTGGAAGATGCCCGGGGACGGTTCTCGGGAGTTTTTCGTCGCCTGACGGCCGAAGGGTATCTGGTGGTGGAGACGGAAGGGAAGGAAAGAATTATCACCACCGGAGACGTTTTTCAGAATTTATTCCAGAATTCGTCATAAAAATCAAAAACCGATCTGCGGGGCGGCTTAAATTCCGCTCTTCAACAACCAAAATCACCAGCTGCGCAGGTTTACCCATGCCCATGATTCTGGCGATTGACATCGGCAATACCCATATTGAGATCGGGTTATATCAGGATCGCCAGTACCGGGGGAGCTGGCGAATTGCCACCGGGGTGCACCGCACCGAAGATGAACTGATGGCTTTTTTGCAACATTTTCTAAACCTGGCCTCGGTGGAGCGTTCGGCGATCCACGATATTGCCATCTCCTCGGTGGTTCCCAACGTTACCCAGATTTTTCTTCGTCTGTGCGACAAATATTTCCACACCCAACCGCTGGTGGTCACCCACACTCTGGATCTGGGCATTACCGTGGCCTATCAACCGCCGGAAAACGTGGGCGCCGACCGGTTGTGCAATGCGGTGGCGGCCGTCGAAAAATACGGTGCCCCCTGCATAGTGGTGGATTTCGGAACCGCCACCACGCTGGATGTGGTCAGCGCCGATCGGGTTTATCTGGGTGGGGTCATCGCCCCGGGGCTGGAAACTGCCGCCGGCGGTCTCCACGAGCGAGCCTCCAAACTTCCCCGAATTTCACTGGAATTTCCCCCATCCGCCATCGGCAGATCCACCGAGGAGAGCATCCAATCCGGAATCATGCTGGGCACGGTGAAAATGATCGATGGGCTGATCGAGGAGATTCAACAGGAACTGGGGAGGAAAGCGCACATCATTGCCACCGGAGGATTAAGCCAGCTTCTGGCCCCGCGCAGCAAGTTCATTGAACATGTGGAACCCCATCTGGTGCTGGATGGGTTGGTGGAGGTATACTACCGGCAGCGGTGACTTCCG
>CAYQGB010000292.1:0-5394 GCA_964416895.1 uncultured Calditrichaceae bacterium | reverse complement strand
CTCCGCTCCTATCCCGACTGCCTCGGGATCTCCGCTCCGCTCCGACCCCGCCTGCGTCGGGGCAGGCCAGCATCGAGCATCCAGTATCGAGTATCCAGCATCGAGCATCCAGTATCCAGAACAAAATGAACCTTTTTGAGCACAAAGGCAAGCGGGAATTTCAGGTAACCCCGGAGGTTGGGAAACCGTTTTCTTTTCCCGGTTCCAGGGTGTATATTTCCTACTTGCGAACCCAATTCAATCCCCATATCCACTCACAGGAGTGATAGCCAATGGCGGGCAAATGGCCTCCACGCATATTCGTTCAATGGATTTTGTGGATTGTGCTTTTGGTCCCTGTTGCGGGAAACGGAATTGAAATCGCAGGTTCCCGGGAACGCTGTGCTCCTTCCCCGCTTTTGCAAACCCTGGTTCCCGACACCGTCTCCACTTCGGTTTCCGAAAATGCTCGTGGAAATTCTGATGGGGAACCTTCATCGATAATTTCCTGGATGGAAAAACATCCGGTAACGGTAGGATTTATTGGGGTTATCATTGGAGCCATCGTTACCATTTGGGTGGTGGTTAAATGGCAACGGCGAACCCCGGCCAAAGAGAAACAAATTGTTTATGAAACCAAAATAGCGGAAAAAACCGCCGAGCAGGAATGGGAAAAACAGCTCCGCGAGCGTATTGCCGACAAGGTCCTTTCTGATTATTTGATAGCCATTAAGAACAGGCATGAAAAAATCCATCTGTTTGGATTTCAATCCAGCGTCAATATTAAAGTTCAGACGTTACAGGTATTTGTGCCTCTCAGATTTACGCAAGAGTTCCACGGTCATAAGAATCCTCAGACGGAAGAAAGATATTTTCAGGAGCAAGATACGCATTTAACCGCAGACAAGATTTTCAAACGAATGGAGGAAAGCGGAAAACGGTTGCTATTGATTGTAGGAGATCCAGGGTCTGGTAAAACCACCTTACTCAAGTATTTGCTGATGAGCCTGGTGGAACATCGGAATACTCCGGGAACCAACAAGTCATTTATCCCTGTTTTATTGCCCCTCAGTAAAGTCGATCCCGATAAACCGTTTACGGAAATGTTGAGTGAATGGGGAAAAATGCAAGATTGGGAGGTTACCCCGGAGGTATTCAAACGATGGTTGAAAAAGCCCGGCGCGCTGATAATGCTGGACGGTCTGGATGAAATCGGAGATATTGAGCAACGAAAAAGGGTATGTCGGTGGATCGATAATGCTCACAACACCCACGCCAAATCCTGGTTTATTGTGACCACCCGCTACACCGGATGGAAGCCGGCGGAAGGAGTTGATTTAGCAAGCGATTATTTGCGCGCCGATGTGCTTGATCTGGATCGGATGCAACAAGAAGAGTTCTTGAAGAAATGGTTTGGCGCCACCTATGGCGAAGAACTCCGGTTACAAGGTAGAGATCCCGAATCTCAATCTGCCGCCATTGAACGAGAAGCCCTGAGGCTCGTGAATGCGGTGCTGGAATATCTTGATCGGGAAGAAAACGAAGGGATAAAACGCCTGGCCGGAAACCCCATGCTTCTGCAAATTATGGCCATTCTGTGGAAGGAATACGGGAACTTGCCTCCGGCCCGGGCGGAGTTATTTTCCCGGTGCATTGACTATCTTCTGGAACGCCGGGATCGGGCACCGGGTAGAGACCTGCCGGTTTTGCTCCCGGCCTCAAAAGCCAAACTGGTGCTGCGCCCCCTGTGCCTGTGGATGCAACTGGTGCACGGTCAGGATGACATCTCTACGAAAAAACTGATTGAACGGATAAAACCCCAATTGCAACGAGTATCGCCAAATACAACCCCGGAAGAATTTATTGAGAATCTTCGCGATCGCGCGGCGCTTTTACAGGAGTTTGGAGCAGATGGCTATATATTCCGCCATAAGTCCTTCCGGGAATATCTGGCAGGTCTGGAGATGGCGCATAAAGTACACCGTCGGCCCTCCCGGGCTGCGTTACTGGTGAAGTATTTTGGCAACGATTGGTGGCGGGAAACTATATTGTTTGCCATAGGCGTTGATGAACCGGTGATCTTTGAGGATTTTTTTAAGTGTTTTTTGCCCCATCGAGCAAACAGTCGCAGTTTTCCGGCGTTGTTGGAACAAATGGTCCGGGAAAGTCAAAGCAAATCCACCGGGCCTTTTCGACAGTTCGTATTGGATCGACGAAATCACTGGCAAAAACGGTACAACGCGTTGATGTGCCTGCGCTTAATCGGTTCAGATTCCGCCAGAGAACTGGTTCATCAGGTTTGGGAACGCGAAAGAGAATCTCGCGTAAAGGCAAAAGCGGAGGAAATTTTGATCGAATGGGGAGTGCTGGAGCCGGAAAAAGTAGAAGAAAGAGTTCCGGAAGAACCGGTTGTTTCCGAAGTAGCGGGTGTGGTCGGGCAGTCGAAGAAGTGGCACAACCCCCTGGAACTCAACGCCGAATACATCCTCATTCCCGGCGCCACCGAAAGCATTGTGTTTGACAGCACCGGCAAACCGGCGCCGGAATACCCGGTATATTTCGCCAGATACCCGGTAACCAACAAACTCTACCGGCGGTTTATCGCCTATCTGGCGGAAGACCCGGCCGCGGAAGACCTCCTGAACCGCCTGCCCCTGCCGGCCTTTGCCCAAAGCCTGCTGGCCGTGGCGCCCCGGATGGATGAGGATTTTGTCGATTACCTGGGCAGCAATGCCGGCCAATGGGCGCAGAAACTCCGTTCCGAAGAAGAGAACAACAAACGCTTTAACGGCGAGGACCGGCCGGTGGTGGGGGTAAGCTGGTATGCCGCGGCAGCCTACTGCCACTGGCTGACCGAACTGCATCGAAGGAACGGGGCCTCCCGGCCGCCCTTTGCCGACTTTGTGTTTCGCCTGCCCACCGAAGAAGAGTGGGAGTGGGCTGCCGGCGGGGGAAAACGAGAATACCCCTGGGGAGACGAACCGCCCGATGAAACCCGGGCCAATTACGATGAGAACGTGGGCCAGACCACCCCCGTGGGCGCTTACCCCGCCGGCGCCACCCCGGAAGGCCTGATGGACATGGCCGGCAACGTATGGGAGTGGATGAAAAATCGTTATCGTGGCGGTAGTAGATCCCGTTCTGTCCGCGGGGGTTCGTGGGTCAGCCAGTCAGATAATCTGCGTTGTTCCGCCCGCAACGACGTCCTTCCCGGTCCTCAATGGCCCCTCAGCGGGTTTCGGGTGGTGTTGTGTGCCCGGTCACAAAAATAGTTTCTGGTTTTCTGAAAATCTGTCCCCCGGAAGCTCTGAACGGCTCCGCGAAGCGAAGCGAGCGGAGCTGCGAAATTTTTTCGGTAAAACCACCGACTTCGTCGGGGCAGGCAGGCTTCTCCCGACCATGCCGGGGCAGGCCTGTGTTCTTGCAAGCTTAAGTTGCCGGGTTTCCTGTCATTCTGAGGGCTGCCGCCAAAAGTGCCTGCTTTATGTTAAGCGTTGCAGTTTCAGAAGCACTAATGGCATTCGCAGGAGTGCCGTCAAAGCGGCAGCCCGAAGAATCTCTGCCCTTTATGAATTACATCCAGGATAACAACCCGTCATCCAAACCTTGAAAGAGCACTATCCTGTCCCAGAATAGGGCAGGCTTCCAATGATTTCCTGTCCCCGTTTCCAGAGCACTGTGCAGGGATCAGAAATTTATTGCCTGTTTCACAATTGAGCCTCATATTTGTGCCTGAATAGAATTGTTTTGAATGATATAGCTCCATAAATTACCCCGGTTCAGCCGGGAATGGTTGTTTCTGGTGTTTTCAAAACCTCATGAAGGGATTTAAAGATGACTACCATCGTACAACTCGAAGTTCCGGAAAACATCCTTCAGGTTTTGGGAATAGATCGTAAGAATGTTTCTCGTTTATTGCGATTGGAATTGGCTGCCCATTATTTCGAGAAAGGGGATTTGAGCTTTGGGCAGGCCCGGGAGATGGCCGGCATTTCCATTTATGATTTTCTTGACTTTTTGCGAAAACGGGGTATTCCCCTACGCTACGATGTTTCGGACCTGGAGGAAGACCTGCGAACTATAGAACGCTTAACCAATGAGTAAAAAAGGGGAGGGAATTTTCGCTACAATAATTCAACTTCTACGAAGTTGACGGTAGGAATACAAGGCGAGTGGCTTGAACAGCAATGCCGATCCATGTAGGTATTGGGAAGAAGAGCATCGTAGATACTCCATTATTGTAGCAAAAAACGGCCTATTTTTTCTCCTCTTCCCGGTGTCTGAAAATCCTCCAGCGCAGGCCGCCCCCGGGGAAAATAAAACAGGTGCCCGGCGCAGCGGCAGTCGGAAGCGCCGAAGCCGGGAGCAGCCGGCCGGGACTCCGGCCACCGGCGCAGCCGCTCCGCCCATTCGTGCTCCCGGGGCGGCCCGCCGGCCACATACCAGATTTCTTCTATCACCGCATGCGCCCGCAGGTAGTCGATGTGCCAGTGCGGTCGGGCCGCCTTCCGCAAATGATGTCGCCACCGCCCTTCCAGCCCCCCGGGGCCGAAAGCGCTGCCCACATAGGCATAATATCCCCGGGGAAAGGTAAACCGCCCCAGTTTGCCCACCTGAATTTCCCGCCCTTCCGGCAGGTGCAGAATCAAAATGTAGGTACCCGGGAAGTGGTAGTTGCCTGACATATCAGGGATTCCTCAATTTTTGAGAAAAGAACAGAGAGAGGGAGTGGGTGGCGAAACGGGGAATCGGAGAAACGGAGACCGACCCCGGAGGGGTCGAATGGGGGGATGGCCAGAAGCGTTCCCCTGAACCGGGTCTGCGGTTCTCAATGCCCTCTCGGTGAACTCGGTGATTCACCTCCGGGGTCAACGGCGGTCAAAACCGGAACGAACCCATCCGGCGGTACATCCATACCGCGGCGGCGATGCCCAACAGGCTGCCGGTCAGATTCAGGGCCATCAGCGCCTGCAGGGCCCGGGGGTCGTCCAGGCAATCGGCCAGCGCCTGCCACAGGGCGAACCACTCCTCCCGGAGCACGAAATTCCACATCGTTTTCCAGACGATCACCGGGATGAGATAGGCGGCAATCCCGATCCCCGCCCACAGCAGGGGAGTCTTGTGATGCCGGGCGGCCAGGTGAAAGAAGACCACCCCGATCCCGATGGGGAGTAGAATTTCCAGCATTGTCAGGGTCTCCTTAGCATAGGGCCTAAAAAAAGATTCTGGAAATGTCTATTGTTCTTTCGAGTTTAACGTGACGGGTTTCCATTGTCATTCTGAGGGCTGCCGCCGGGGAAGTGCCGGCTTTATTAAAAGCGGCGGTTTCAGAAACACCGATCTCATTCGCAGGAGTGGTGTCAAGGCGGCAGCCCGAAGAATCTCTTTATGAATTCAACCCGTCATCCAAACCTT
>CAYQGB010000291.1:0-5459 GCA_964416895.1 uncultured Calditrichaceae bacterium | reverse complement strand
TCAGAAAGCAACTTTTAAGCCTTACAGAGGATGTTATGGCGGAGCGATCCGGGTTCCAAACCGCCTTTGGTTAGGTCATGTATCTGTGATCTTCGAAATTCATCTCCCCGGGTTGGAAGGGGAACCATCTTGTTTTGTTTGTAAGTCAAGTAAAAACAATTTACTGCCACAAAGTTTAGAAAACAAAACCGACTTGCCGATCCATCCCCCAGGCCTTATATTTGCGGTTCATCCATGAGTCAGGCCAAATATTTAGTGGTTCCTTGAATTTGGCGGGCGCATTCCGAATCTATGGGAAGTCATTGAGTTTCGGCTGGCAACTGCAGACAATGCAATACCACAGGCAATTCCCGCAAAATCGTACCACAAAGAACAGGGGTGTGTTATGGCGATCAACGTAGCGATTAACGGATTTGGCCGCATTGGTCGGCTGGTGTTCCGGGCCATGCAGAATGACCCGGAGGTGAATGTCGTGGCGATCAACGACATTACCGATGCCAAAACGCTGGCGTATCTGTTGAAATATGATTCAGTGCATGGCGGCTATCCGGTGCCGGTGGAAGCGGCCGGGGATAAGCTCCGGGTGGGGGATCGGGATATTCAGATCCTGGCCCAACGGGATCCCGCCCAGTTGCCCTGGGGAGATCTGGGGGTGGAATTTGTGATCGAATCCACGGGGATTTTCCGCAGCCGGGAGCAGATGAGCCTGCATCTGAAGGCAGGGGCGAAAAAGGTGATTCTCACCGCCCCGGCCAAAGATGAACTGGATAACACCGTGGTCATGGGGGTGAATGATGACACGTTGAAACCGGAACATGTGCTGGTTTCCAACGCCTCCTGCACCACCAACTGCCTGGCGCCGGTTGCCAGAGTGCTTCACGAGCAATTCGGAATTCGCCGGGGCTGGATGACCACCATCCACGCCTACACCAACGATCAGCGTCTGTTGGATTTGCCCCACAAAGATTTGCGTCGGGCCCGGGCGGCGGCGCTGAACATTGTGCCCACGACCACCGGCGCGGCCAAGGCGGTGGGACTGGTCATTCCCGAATTGAAGGGCAAGCTGGATGGCATCGCCCTGCGGGTGCCGGTAGCCGACGGGTCGCTGGTGGATCTGGTGGCCGAACTGGATAAAACCGTCACCGCCGAGGAAATCAATCAGGCCGTTCAGAAGGCTGCTGAAGGCAGCCTGAAAGGGATTCTGGAGTTCTGCGAAGACCCCATCGTCTCCTCGGATATTGTGGGCAATTCTGCTTCCAGCATTTTCGATTCCCTGTCCACCCGGGTGATGGAAGGCAACTTCGTCAAGGTGATTTCCTGGTATGATAACGAGTGGGGCTATTCCAATCGCACGGTGGACATCTTGAAGAAAATGGCTTCGTTATAATGCGGTTTAAATGGTGCCCCCGGTTCAATGCCGGGGGCAATTTTTTCCTGATCAATCCCTGCCCAATATGATCCAACGCATTCAGCCGCAGGAGGATGGAATATGAACAAGCTCAGCATTGATGATCTGGAGCTGCAAGGCAAGCGGGTGTTGATTCGGGTGGATTTTAACGTGCCTCTGGATGAAAACCGCCACATCACCGATGATCTGCGGATTCGGGCTGCCCTGCCGACCATCCGGAAGGTTATCGATTCCGGGGGGCGGGCAATTTTGTGCTCCCATCTGGGGCGACCCAAAGGCAAACGGGATGAAGCCTTTTCGCTAAAGCCGGTGGCGGAACACCTTTCCCGCCTGCTGGAAAAGCCGGTGAAATTTGCTCCCGATTGCATCGGCCCGGAAGTAGAGGAGATGAAACGCAGTTTGCAGGACGGCGAAGTGTTGCTGCTGGAAAACGTGCGTTTTCATCCCGGGGAGACGGCCAACGATCCCGAATTTGCCCGACAACTGGCCGCGGAGTGCGATCTGTACATCAACGATGCCTTTGGCACGGCTCACCGGGCGCATGCCTCTACCGTGGGAGTCACACAGTTTCTCTCCCCCTGTGCGGCCGGCTATCTGATGCAAAAGGAGTTGCAATATCTGGGCAAGGCCCTGGAACATCCCGAGCGCCCCTTTGTCGCCATTCTGGGCGGAGCCAAAATTTCCGGCAAGATCGATGTGATTGAAAATTTGCTGGGCAAAACAGATACCCTGATCATCGGCGGGGGGATGATTTTCACCTTCTTTAAAGCCCACGGTTGGGAGATTGGTAACTCGATTGTGGAAGAAGATCGCCTGGAAATGGCGAAGGAGATTCTCAAAAAATCTCAAGAGAGCAACACCACCCTGGAGCTTCCCGTGGATGTGCTGGTGGCCGATAAGGTTGAAGCCGGTGCAGCGACTCAAATCGTGCCGGTGCATGAAATCCCTGCCGGGTGGTATGGCGTGGACATCGGAGACAAGACCATCGCCCGGTTTAAGGAAATCCTGTCCACTGCCCGTACGGTGGTATGGAACGGCCCCATGGGCGTGTTCGAGATCGACGATTTTGCCCGGGGCACCGAGGCCATTGCCCGCTACCTGGCGGAGATCACCGCCGGAGGGGCCACCACCATTGTCGGAGGAGGGGACTCAGCAGCGGCGGTGAAAAAGTTCGGCCTGGAAGGGCAATTGACCCATGTTTCCACCGGCGGCGGGGCTTCCCTGGAATTCCTGGAAGGGAAAGAACTCCCGGGGGTCGCCGCATTGACGGATAAATAAGCCCAGGAACTCAGCAACGGAGAGTGCTCATGCGACAGAAAGTGATCGCCGGAAACTGGAAGATGCACAAGACGGTGCCGGAAGCGGTTCGGCTGGCCCGGCAGTTGCGCGCCCGATTGGAAAAACATCCCCCCTTGAAAACCCGGGTGATCGTTTGCCCTCCGGCTACCAATTTGTATCCCCTCAAAGAGGTGCTCCAGGGAAGCGGCATGATCCTGGGGGCACAAAACATTTTCTGGGAGGAGGAAGGGGCCTACACCGGGGAAGTTTCTGCGGCCATGGTAAAAAGCGCCGGAGCCGCCTACGTGATCATCGGCCATTCGGAACGCCGCCGGTATTTCAAAGAAGATGCTTCTATTATCAACAAGAAAATCCGGTTGGCCCTGAACCACAAATTGAAGGTCATCCATTGTGTGGGGGAAACCCTGGAAGAACGGGAACAAAATCTCACCCGGGATATTGTGCTCAATCAGATCGAATGGGATTTGAAAGATATTTCTCCGGAGCAGATGAAAAACGTGATTATCGCTTATGAGCCGGTGTGGGCAATCGGTACCGGAAAGACGGCCACGCCGGAGCAGGCTCAGGAAGTGCACCGGTTTATTCGGGAGATGCTGGATGCGCTGTTTAAAGATGGTCTGGGCAAACGAACCACCATTTTGTACGGTGGGAGTGTGAAACCGGAGAATGCCCGGGGGTTGCTATCCCAACCGGATATTGATGGGGCGCTGGTGGGCGGCGCCTGCCTTCAAGCAAGCAGCTTTTTCAAAATCATTCAGGCCTCCGAAAGTGTGGGGTAAGCTTATACCTGAAAAAGATCGGAGAAATCCATGCCCGGACCCCCTGGTGTTCCGGAGTTGAGTGTTGAGGAAGTCGCCGAACGGCTACAATCCAATCCGGAATTGATTGTTCTGGATGTTCGAGAACCGGAAGAAGTGGCGCTGGTGCAGTTGCCCCATCCCAACGTGGAGGTGGTGCCTCTGAGCGTACTGATTCGTCAGGGTATTCAGGCGCTGCCGGAGAGCGTACAGGATCGGAATCGGGAGATCATTATCATGTGTCATCATGGTATCCGCAGCGCTCAGGTGGTCCTCTGGTTGCAGCAAAACGGGTGGACGAAGGTGATCAATATGGCCGGAGGCATTGATGCCTATGCCCGCCGGGTGGACGCCTCTATCGGCATCTATTGAGCCGGTTCGGAAGTGGGGAATCACAGAGAACCGAAGATAACAGGATCAGGCGGGAGCAGCGATTTTCCCCGGCCGGGAGGCCCTGTGTAGCAACCGTTCAATTTCATCGGAAATGCACAGGCTGAGGGTCAGAGAGTTGATCAGCGTGGTAATGCCCACAAGCGCCGGGTAGAATTCGGAGGCTTTGCCGTTTCCGTTGGAAGAGCCGGAGGAGGAAAAGCTTGCCGAGTAATTTTCCAGAGAGCCTTTGCCCCCTGCACTGAGCAGCTCTTCTACCGCTTCGTAATGCCAGTAAAATCCTTTCAACCATCCCTCCAATTCCATCATCAACTTTGCCAGCGGTGAAGCGGCCCGCTTTCCGGCGTTCCGAAGGGCGGGAGAGGCCGCCTTAGTCCCGGAAGGGAAAAGGAGCGCCCGATCTTTTTCCGCCGGGGGAGGAGGATTTCCCATTTTCTGGGCGGTCAATTTATGCAGTTGATGCAACCGGGCCACGGTTTCCAGAACTCCCCGGGTCAGGTACAGCCCGGAAAGATACCGTTCGGTGGCGTACTGAGTGCACGCCGATTGTGCCAGGTGGTGAATCCGCTGCATTAACAGATACTTGTGCCGCTTTACCTTCCAGAGCGCCGATTTTCCCGGTTTTCCGTTGGCTGCTCCGGGTGAGGAAAACTGTTCTCCCATGAAGTCGATCAGTTGGGCAGCCTTTTTTAACAATGCGGCACAGGATGACGGAGATGCCGGCATAACCAATTCCTCGTGATGCCTGGTTAGGTTCGATTTCGTGATTCGTTGTAACTCTTGTTTAAGAAAAAGATTTTGAGGTTTTGGGTAACTGCGCAATCCCGCCTTTGTTTCCTGGCGGTGAACCTGGATAGCCACGATTCATTGGATAAAGAGCCGGGGAGCTTTCCGAAATTCTCAGGATTTCTTGATAGACTTGGGCGAAAATGTTTGTTAAATTTTTATAAACAAACCGCATCGAGGAGTTTCGTCATGCGTGCGCCCATCAAGATCAGCGTTTTGATTGAAGCCCTCGAATTCGTAATCGATGAGGCGGAGGTGTCTCTCAACACCCGAACCGGCGAGATTGTGACCCTGGAAACCGAGCCGCTGGAAACTGCCCCGGAGGAAGATGCTGAGAGTCTGGAAGAGCTGCGGGAAGAAATCGAGGAAAAGTGCCGTGAGGAAGTCTCCTCGGACGACTACATTTTGCTTCCCAAAAGCTTCGAGATGGATGAGTACCGGCTGATGGAAGAGTTTTGCCTTACCCTCCCCAACGACGAGCTAAGCTACCTGATGTACAGCGCCATCAAGGACGGTAAGGGAGCTTTTCGCCGGTTTAAGGAAAATCTCTATCGCTACGGGCTGGATGATCGGTGGTATCAGTTCTGCCAGCAGGCGCTGCGGGAATATGCCATCAAATGGTGTGAAGAGCAGGGCCTGCAATACGTGGATGATCAGCGATAGCCCCGCTTCTTCTATCCCTTTCGTTCACCTCTCGCCTCCATCCAACGCTTCGAGATAAGAACGGAATAACCGGCGAAGTTGCTGTTTCACACCCTCACGTTTGCCCTGTTCTGAAT
>CAYQGB010000290.1:0-5493 GCA_964416895.1 uncultured Calditrichaceae bacterium | reverse complement strand
GTGCCGGCGGCGGTGACCATGAGCATTCCTTCCCGCACCACTTCGTAGTCGATATCCACGCCCACCACGGCGTTGGCGCCCAGGCCGGCCGCCTGCTGCTCCATCTCCTCCAGGGCAATGCGCCGGGCTTCGATGAGCTTCGACTCATAAGCCCCGGAGCGCCCACCCACAATGTCGGTAATGCTGGCGAACAGATCCCGCACGATGTTGGCGCCCATGATCGCCTCTCCGGCAACAATGCCCTTATACTCCACAATCGTCTTTCCTTCAATTCCGGGGGTCGTGGTGACAATCATGACAAGCCCTCCTGAGATGGATTAAGGTTATTTTTTCCGGAATCATCCACCGGCGCCCGGCGCTGGCGCTCCCACCACTCGGGTAACTCGGCAATGGAAGACAGCAGTATATCCGGTTGCCTGGCTTTGCTGCGGATTTTTTTGGCCGGGAACTTTCCTGTTCGCACCCCGATGGTAAACAATCCCGCCCGCTTTCCTCCGGCAATGTCCGCTTCCGGATCGTCTCCCACGATGGCCACCCGGTGGGCCGGCAAGCGAAGCTGCTCCACCGCCTGGCGGAAAAAATCCGGGCTGGGCTTGCCCACCACCACGGCGCGCTTCTGGGTGGCGTATTCCAGGGCGGCCACAATGGCGCCGGCGTCCACGGCCAGGCCATCGGCGCGCATCCAGTAGCGGTTCTTTTGCAGGGCCAGCATCTTTGCCCCGCCCATAATCAGCCGAAAGACCTGATTCAGATTGGCGTAGGTCAAATCGTCGCTCACATCGCCCAACACCACGTATTCCGGCTTTCGGGAGGTGATCCGAAAGGAGGTAAACTCTCGATACGCATCCCCACCCAGAAACAGAAAAATGGACTTCACCTGATGTTCCTTGAGCCAGCGCGCGCCGGCGAAGGGAGCGGAAAAGATATGGTTGACCGAAATCTTAAAACCCAGCCGCCGCAGATTGTTCGACAGGGTGTACCGGCTGCGGCGGGTGGTGTTGGTGGCCAGCAGGAAAGGGATTTCCTGCTTCTTGAGGTATTCGATGGTCTCAATGGCGCCGGGAATTACCTGATCTTCATTGCGAAGCACTCCATCGATATCCACCAACAGACCCTGGAGAGGAAGGCAGGTCGGAGGGGACTCCGGGGCAAGTACGCTGGTATTCATCGGCAATCCGGGCTGACGGTTACGGGTTTTTGCTCCCTCAAAAAATTTTACCACTTTTCCGGGAATTACTCAAGGCTTTTTTGGAGCATTCTCAGGTCAACCCGTGGATCAAGGCGCCGAGCACCGGGGAAAATCGGCGCCCCGCCCGGTTCTGCCCGGCGAGGCAACGGCCCTCGAATTACCGAACGACCCCGACTTCAAACCGAATTTCAAAGGCGGAGTGATCTTTTTTTCCCGCAATACTTTTCGGGAAATAGGCGTACCGGTACTGGGTGCGGATGGTGGCGTAATAGTCCTTCCGGGTGGTAAAATCTACCCCCAACCCGATCAAGGCGTCGTAGGTCAGGCGGAACTCGTTATCCTTATCAATTCTCTGACCGGTAAAGGTCACAATGTCGTTGGGGAAGTTCATCCCGAACACCGCGCCCACCTGGGCCAGCACATGGGGGCGGAAGTTGTTTTCAATGTCGTTGGCGAACAGGCGTTTTTTGACTTCCAGATTCAGAGGGATGATGAACAGGTTGTTTTCATCGTTGATTTTGACAAACTGCCCGAACACCGGATCGAATATCTCCAGTTCGTGATCATCCCGGAGCATGAAAAATTCCAGATTCACCCCCACATAGAAAAACGATGGCAGGGCCTTCCGATACAACACGCCCAACCCCAATCCGCTGGTAGCCAGGGAAAAACTCAACCCTTTTTCGTTTTTATGCACCGGCACCGATTCCAGGTTATCCTCCTGAGCGTTTCCCGGCCCGGCATACAGGGTAAACAGCACGATCAAGATGGTGAACATCGCTCTTTGCATGGCATGACTCTCCTGCGAATGAGTAGTTTTATCGTACAGGGGAAATATACATCGGAAACCGGCATTTTGCCAATTCCGGGGAAACAAAACCCCCATAAAAAAGCTCCCCACAGTTCCCGGCTGCTGTGGGGAGCCTTACAAAACGGTTAAAATCGAAACAAAGGGATCGGGGAGTGGGGATTAGAACGGCACGTTTTCGTCGGGAGTGATGTCGGTATCTTCTTCCGGGGGGGTGGTATCGGCCAGCGGGGTGGTATCGGAAAATCCCCCGCCTTCGGCATCGGCCCGGCTGTCTAACAACTGGATTTCATTGGCGATAATCTCGGTGGTGTAACGGGTCTGTCCGTTTTGATCCTGCCAGGTGCGGGTGCGCAACCGCCCGGAAACGTAGATTCGGCTGCCTTTGCGGGTGTACTCTTTGAGCAGTTCCGCCAGTCGATTCCAGGCCACAATGCGATGCCACTCGGTTTCCGTTTGCAAATTCCCCTCTTTGTCCTTCCAAACATGGTCCGTAGCGATATTCACGTTCACCACCGGCGAACCACTGGGCGCATACCGAACTTCCGGGTCACTCCCCATCCGACCGATTAAAATGACCTTGTTAACGGTACCTCGTGCCATGACGCTTCTCCTTACGGCTGTTAATGATCAACGAAGGATTTGGCAGAATTTAACATGAATCTTTTCCAATTCAAATAAAAAGTTACCCGGAATCTCGGTTGCGGGGGCGGTGAATTCCCAGGGCTTTCATCCGCTTATGCAGGTTGGTGCGTTCGATTCCCAGCAGGCGGGCGGCGGCGGCCACGTTGCCTCCGGTGGCGTTCAGACATTTGAGGATGTATTCCCGTTCGGCGGCCTCGCGAACTTCCGCCAGGGTCATGCGCCCCGGCCGGGCACTCTCCGCAGCCTTATCCGGAGAAAACAGGTCGTGGGGCAAATCCGTTAACGTGATCCGCTCGTTCTCGGACAGGATGATCAGCCGCTCCACCAGATTTTGCAGCTCCCGCACATTTCCCGGCCAGTGGTATTGTTCCAGCACCCGGTAAACTTCCGGCTCCACCTCCGGCACCCGGCGGTTGTTGCGCCGGCAAAACCGCTGGATGAAGTGACGGGTCAGGGGGGCGATGTCTTCCGGTCGCTCCCGAAGGGGGGGCACCCAAATGGGCACCACGTTCAGCCGGAAATAGAGATCCTCCCGAAAGGCGCCTTCCTGAACCAGCTTTCCCAGGTCTTTGTTGGTGGCGGCAATGATGCGCACATCCGCTTTGAGGGTCTCCCGGCCTCCCACGCGCTGAAACTCCCCATCCTGAAGCACCCGGAGCACTTTGGTCTGCACCCGCAGGCTCATATCTCCCACCTCATCCAGAAACAGGGTGCCGCCGTGGGCCTGCATGAATTTCCCTTCCCGGCGTTCGGTGGCCCCGGTAAAGGCGCCCTTTTCGCTGCCGAACAACTCGCTTTCGATC
This sequence comes from uncultured Calditrichaceae bacterium, assembly GCA_964416895.1. Classification (GTDB taxonomy): domain Bacteria; phylum Calditrichota; class Calditrichia; order RBG-13-44-9; family J075; genus CAYQGB01. Next base: position 2,048 of record CAYQGB010000290.1, on the reverse strand, counting down.
AGCTCTTCGGGGATGGCCGCGCAGTTCATTTTCACAAACGGTTCCTCCGCCCGGGGGCTGTGCCGGTGGATGGCGTAGGCCACCAGCTCCTTGCCCACGCCGCTTTCGCCGGTGATCAACACCTTGCTGTCGGTGGGGGCCACTTTTTCGATGATCCGGAGCACCTTTTGCAGGGCGGGGGATTCGCCCACCAGCCGATACTCCTCGGCCACGGCCTCCTGAAGGTCGGCGAATCTGGATTTTAGGGAACGGCGCTCCCGCAGGTGCTTCAGGGTGAGCAGAATCTTCTCTTTCTGCAACGGCTTTTCCAGGAAATCGTACGCCCCGGCGCGGGTGGCCTCCACGGCCATGCTCAGGGTGGCATGCCCGGAAATCATTACCACATCCGTCTCCGGCGCCGCCCGCCTGATCTCCCGCAGCACCTGAATGCCGTCGCTTCCCGGCAACAGCACGTCCAGAAACACCACCTCCGGCGGTTGCCCGGCGATTGCCTTCAGGGCCGCCTCTCCGGTTTCAAACGTCTGCACTCGATAATCCGGGGTGCTGAGGATAATCTCGAAGGAGCGGCGAATGTTCTTTTCATCATCCACCACGTACACGGTTACAGGCTGCATGGCTCTTCGGCTCCGGGGATTCTGACCTTCAGGTACGGACTGCTAATATGTTCCCCTTTGCCGGGAAGCACAACCAAAAAATGGCGATAAATCGGTTTTGAGGAAAGGCCACAGGGATGGGGTTTTCAGAAGGCCGGTTCGTGTTCGGGGCAGTCAATCCGCACATCTCGAATGGAGAGGGGTTTTTCCAGCAGGCGGCAGTAGTGGGGCGTTTCGGCCCCGGGAAGCGCGTTTTCGGCAAAAAAGCGGCAGGTGAAGCACATTTGCCCCAGATTGAGCACCCCGCCGCGCTCCAGGCTCTCGATCAGCCGGAGCAGGAAAAGATAGGCCTTGGTCTTCTCTTCCGGGGAAAATTGGGCCAGATGATCCCGAAACACATCCGCCCATCCGGTCAGCCGCCGGGCCAGCGCTTCCCCCTCCGGGGTCAACCGCAGGTAGATTCGGCGCCGATCCTGTTCCGGGCGAAGTTTCTCCAACAAGTGCCGGGATTCCAGGGCCGAAATGGCATCGCTTACGGTGGGTTTGGTCAACTGAAAGCGCCGGGCCAGTTCGGTGACCCGACACTGCTCCGGGGGGTGATAATAGAGGAATATCAGAAACTGAATCTGAATGGGGCTTAGCCGCAGCGCCTTGCCCTGATCCCACAGCAGCACCCGAAAGACGTGCGACAGCCGCTCCAGCGCCGCCACCAGCTTGCTGTCCTCATCCGATTGCTGATATTCCGGATCAAATACGGAGGCCATCCGCCTGCTCCCGTACGCGGTTATGCGGATTAAAGATTAAAAACAAGTATATGAACCGGAGAGAGGGGAGGCCCCTCTCCCGGTTCATCCATTTGCTCTTCCCAAACTTCACCTAAAAACATAATCAACCTCAGGGGCGATAGCTACTAAAAACGAAATCTTTCTCCTTCTGGGAGGTGTGGCAGGCAAAGCACTGCCCGTTGGGATCCGTGACCACCCGTTCCCGGGTGTCCCCTTTAAAGCCTTCAAATCCCCATCCGCCGGTGGCGGCAAACTTTGCCGAATTCTTTTCCATCACCCCCACGACCTTGCGGGGACCTTCCACGATGGCGTTATCCTGTTCCAGGGCTTCTAACAGATCGAACACCAGCACCGCCCCATCGGGAAAAGTGCCGCCGGATTTCAGCGCCTGCAACGCCTTGTCGTTGGCATACACATGGTGAATGCCTCCAAAAGCCTCATACAATTGATGCCCCGGCTGCAACACCATGGACTTCACGTGCGTCCAATCCCGATAGCCTTCCGGATAAGCCACCTGAGTATCTTCCGACTGACAGAAGAGCACCAGGCTTCCCACGGCCAACGCCACTACCGTCAGTATGACGCTCAGACGGCCCGATACTGCATTCCTCATAACAATTCCTCCTGTATTTTGGTTGGGTACACTGAATGCATTTCCCTGCCTCCCATA
>CAYQGB010000289.1:3678-5504 GCA_964416895.1 uncultured Calditrichaceae bacterium | reverse complement strand
ATGAACCTTCATCCTGCTCATTTTGTAGCGGTATTCGGAGGCGCCTGCGCCGGATCGGAAGCGGCGCGACGATTGGCCGAGCGCGGTATCTACGTGGCGGTGTTTGATCAGCAGATGCTCCCGTACGGCAAAATCGAGGATGGCCTGCCCAAATGGCACGTAAAATTGCGCAACAAAGAGGAAGCCAAAATTGATCAGAACCTCTCCCATCCCAACATTTTCTTCGTGCCCGGCACCAAACTGGGCCGGGATATTGATTTTCAGGATGTGGTGACCCATTGGGGGTTCAGCGCGGTGCTGCTGGCCAGCGGGGCCTGGCGGGATCGCCCCCTGCCGGTGGAGGGCATCGACCGCTACGTGGAAAAGGGGCTGTATTACCAGAACCCCTTCGTGGACTGGTTCAACCATCACCATGAACCGGGGTATGATCGGTACCACTATCATGTGGAAGACGGGGCTATCGTCGTCGGCGGAGGGCTGGCTTCCATCGACGTGGTAAAGATTTTGATGCTGGAGACCGTCTCGCAGGCGCTGCGGGAGCGAGGCCACGAGGTGGATGTGATCACTCTGGAGCACGGAGGCATCCCCAAAACGCTGAAGGAGCTTGGCCTGCGCTTTGAAGATTTGGGGCTGAAGGGCTGCACCCTGTTCTATCGCCGCCGGGCTATCGACATGCCCCTGGCCTCCATGCCTCCCGATGCTTCTCCGGAAAAGGTCGCTCAGGTGCAAAAGGTTCGGGAAAAGATCCTCAAAAATGCCATGGAAAAGTATCTGTTCCATTTCCAGCCCAATGCCGTGCCGGTGGATAAAATCGTAGAAGGTGACCGGCTGGTGGGGCTGGTGTTCCGCAAAACGGAGATTGTGGATGGGCGGGTGAAGCAACTTCCCGGCACGGAGTTTGAGGTGCGCGCCCCGCTGGTGATTTCCTCCATCGGCAGCATTCCCGAACCCATCCCCGGCATTCCCACCCGGGGAGAACTGTTCGCCATCGCCGATGAAGAGACCGGTCAATTAGAGGGGTTTCCCCATGTGTTTGCATTGGGCAACGCCGTCACCGGGCGGGGAAACATCCGGGAATCGGAATTGCATGCCCGTAAGGTGGTAACCCACGTCATGGATGAGTTCTTGAAGTGGCGGCCGGAAGATTATCAAGCCATGGAACAATGTGACTGGTCGGATGAAGCGCTGGCCCGGGAGAAAGGATTGCTCAGCGTGGAGCAGATTCAGGCCATCCTGAAACGGGTGCAGGAATATCAGCAGCGGGTGGGCTACCACGGAGACTATCGCCGCTGGGTGGAGGCGCATCGCCCGGTGCGACTGGAGGAGATGGTATCTTAAGCCGGCATCCGCCTGTCGGCAAAATGGCAAGCCCCCGTTATCCTCAAAGGCGGTCAAAGTGTGCCAAAAATGGAAAAATTTTCCATGTCTGCTCAAACGCATCCATTGCTTGACGTATCCCGGGATGAGATCATCCCGTACTTTATGTGGGACTATGGCTATACAGTGGGTCAGATCAAAGATATTCTGGCTCATGGGAGTGAAGCGGAGCGCCTGTGGATGATGGCAAAAATCCTGCGCGATGCCCGCTATGAAGATGTGTGGAAATTTATTACCCTGGAAGATTTTCTCAAATATCGCAAAGCGTTAATACCACGGTTAGGTCGGCAACGCCCGTTCTGGGAGTTCCTCTATTCTCGCTGGGTAAAACAGGGGATCGTATCCGATGACAACCCTGCTCACTCCGCTACAGAGTAGTTTTTTAAACGAATTTTTTGCCGAAACCCGGGAATTTTATCTCACGGGAGGCACAGCATTAAGTGCATTTT
>CAYQGB010000289.1:0-3578 GCA_964416895.1 uncultured Calditrichaceae bacterium | reverse complement strand
TGTATATTTTCCCTAACTGTTTGATTTCCTTTCAGTACCATCAGTAGATTTGTTGGCAGTCCTTCCGTATTTGAAGTTGGGAAATATCCGTCGATTTTGGTAGTGAGGCTTACAGAAAACCGGGGGAGAGGTCTCTACTTTACCTTCCAGCGAATTTGAAGCGCACGGTAACGAATGGAGAGGGGCACCTTGAGACGAATACTCCTTCTGCTGATGCTGTTTACCGGAATCGCATTGACCCAGTCGGAAGATTTATTCCACAAGTATGAACAAATTTTACCCCGAGGCCGAATTGCCGCCATTACCGCTCCCACATTTGTCCCCGCCGATGAGGCGGAAATTGACCCGGATACCTGGGTTCTGGGAGTGGTCATCGATGGGCAGGCCCGGGCCTACAGCCTGAATCTGCTCAACGCCCACGAGGTGGTCAACGACCGGGTGGGCGATCATGCCATTGCCGCAGTATGGTGACCGCTGGCGAATACGGCCGTCGTGTACGACCGCGAATACAACGGAAAGACCTACACTCTGGAAGCTTCCGGAGGCCTGATCAACGCCTCCCTGGTCATGCAGGATAAAGAAACCGACAGTTACTGGGCAATTATGACCGGGGAAGTGATCGCCGGAAAACTGAAGGGCCTGAAGATGCGAGAATTGCCGGTGGCTCAGAAAATGAAATGGAAAGAATGGAAACAGAAATATCCCCAAACTCTGGTGTTGTCGGTCAACGGATGGGAAGATGCCCCGGAAGGGTATCGGGGCTATTTTGAATCCGAACGGGGCTTTCGGGGAATATCCGCCCGGGACAGGCGCTTGAAGACCAAAGAACCCATTTTCGCCTTTCGATATGAGGGGCGACCTTACGCAGTTCCCCATGCGGCTTTTGTGGGAGGGAAAGTGTTTCAAATCGGTGACGCAAAGGTATTTCTATATCGCCCGGAAGGCGCCGAACTGTTTTACTCCACCCATGCCTACCTTTCCGGGGGTAAGGGGTTTGAACGCCGCAACGGCGTGTGGGTGGATGTCGATTCCGGCTGCCGGTTCAACGCCAGCACCGGCCGGTTTGAGGGCCAGGCCGATTCCTGCCCTTCCCCTCTGGCCGGTTTCGATACCTTCTGGTACACCTGGAGTCTGTCCAATCCGGAAACTGAAGTGCTCGGATACACCCACTGAGCGCTTCTTGAACTAAGCCGATAGAATCGGTTCATCTATCAACCTCCTCCTCCTGCCCTCCTCCAGACTCGTTCCCACTCCTTCGGGGGTGGGAACGAGGTTTTTTACAGGGAATCTCCTCAAAATTATTTCCTCGATACGTTTCCTGATCAGAAACGAAACGTTCGGAGATTTTGGCAACTCGGCGTGATACGTGAACCGTGATACGTGAAAGAATCTCCATCTACGCATCACGCATTACGGGGCACAGCCTGCACCTCCGAGTCGCGATTCCTTCCGGGAACCGATAAAACCTCCATTCACGTTTCACGCACCACGCATCACGGGGCACAGCCTGCACCTCCGAGTCGCGATTCCTTCCGGGAACCGATAAAACCTCCATTCACGTTTCACGCATCACCCCGCCCGGGCTGGGGTTTCACGCGGCATTGCCAAACACTATGGGTCTTCTGCGACTTCCCATAAAACGTAAAACTTGAGGCAAGGCTCACCTTATCAACAGCATTTTGCGGGTCAGGCGGTGGTTTCCAGAGGTCAGCCGATAGAAGTAAACTCCCGAAGCCACCGGCTTTCCGAGGTTATCCGTGCCATCCCATTGCACCGTGTAATTGCCGGGAGTTAACCGCTCGTTCACCAGCGTCTTCACTTCCCGCCCCAGCAAGTCGTAAATTCTCAACGATACCCATTCCGCATTCCCCATTCCGAATTCCACATTCGTTACAGGGTTGAAAGGATTGGGATAGTTGGGATACAGCACCGGCGTTTGGGGAACCGATGAAGACACCCGAAGCCCGGTGATCTGGCTGAGATTGACGCGCTTATAAATCCAGGCTCCGGGGCCGGGGAGGTATTCAAACAGGGACATCCCCGGGATGGGATCGTAGAAATAGAGCAGATGCGCCCACACTTCTCCCGCGGCATCCACTTCCAGACGGGCATCCAGCGTGCCGTAGGCATCCACCCACTCCGGCGCTCCCGCCAGGTAGAAGGCCCGGCTCCAGGTGCGCCCGCCGTCCCAGGAGAGGGCGCCCCAGATGTCGGTGGCGGCCCAGTCGGGATTGGGCTGGCCGCCCATGCTGTCATCCCGGGCAAAGACAATGGTGGTGGAGTCCGGCGGCCCGTTGAATTCGCACTGGGTCCAGGTCACCAGGATCACCGAATCCACCGCCGCGATGGAAGGAAAGCTGTTCCCTATGGCGTTTCGGGCCATCAGGCCGCCGAAGAAGTGGGGATCCAGCCGGCCGCTGAGGGCGGGATTGCGCCCCACCTCCGGATTGGTGACTTCGATGATCTGCCGATCCCGGCTGTTCCAGTAGCCTACCGGGTAGACGGTATAATCCACCGCCCCGGTGCTGTCCAGATGTCCCCCGTAGGCGTTGAAGGCGATGTGCTGCACGCCGTCCGCCGTGGCCACGGTAGCCGCCTGAGCGAAATTCTCCGGAAAGTAGATCACTCCATCCACGGGATCTCCCTCCCGATAGACGACTTCCAGATTCCAATGATCGCCCAGATCCTGAGTGGTCGCCTGAATCAGATAGCCAATCCCGTTAAAAGTGGAATCCTCTCCAAAGAGCACCGAATATAGAATCCCCTGCTGTTGGGCCAGGGCCAGAGGGGCCTCTAACGTGGAAACCAGCAGAGAATCCCGGATACCGGAAGGAAAAGATTTAAACACGAAGGGGTCGGAGACGTAGTTGGTGGAAACCACCAGGGTATCGCTATCGAAGTTCGAGTCGCTGTCAAAGGCGATAACGAGAGTGTCTCCGCCGGCAGCAAATGTGGGGAATATTCCCGGGGTCTGGAAAAACGGAGTAAAGAAACAGGACATTTCCCCGTCGCCTTTGAATAAAGAGATGCCCCCTCCGTGCTCTACCAGAAGCGGCTCATTGAACTTTCCGGTCATAACTTCTCCCCAGCCACTCTGTGGGGGAGGAGGTAGAGGAGCGGTTCCACATATCCAGCACAGGCAGGCATCCCAGAAAAAATCATACACGCCGCTGCTTTGAAAAGGGGGTTGAGGCCCCAATAATCTCGTATAAACTGCATGTACTCCGTTCTCTGAGCGGGCGACCTGCCGCCGGAGCACGCTGTTAGCGGGGTAATCGTACCAGGTCCAGCCCAGCGTATCCCCAATGAGGGGATTGCCGGGCGGGGAAGCGCCGGTGGGCTGCCCGGCAAACGCCCAACGGGCGATTTTTTCTCTCAACGCCGCTTCATCCGCCGGGGTGGCGATTCGCATCCCGGGAAGTTCCCGGCGATCTTTCTCCGGTCGGGATGTCCCCTCATCTCCTGCAACTCCCCCACTTCCTGCTGCTAACAGCAGAAGGATTCCCCAGAGCAGAAAAAATCGACGCATGAGATATTCCTCCTGTGAGTGAGAATTGTGGTGACCCCGTATCCGAACT
>CAYQGB010000288.1:0-5550 GCA_964416895.1 uncultured Calditrichaceae bacterium | reverse complement strand
TGCGTATTGCGTAACCGGATGCAGCAAACTACGCAATACGCAATACGAAATACGCAATACGAAATACGCATACAACCGATCACTTGCCGTTGGAGTGGATATTGAACAGAATTTCCAGGTCTTCCCGGGTGAGTTGTTTAACGAAGCCGCTGTCCGAGGTGATCAACTCCTGGGAAAGTTGTTTCTTTCGCTGTTGAAGCAGGAGAATTTTCTCTTCCACGCTGTCTTTGACGATGTATTTGTACACGAATACCCGCTTATCCTGGCCGATTCGGTGGGCCCGGTCGGTAGCCTGCTGTTCCACCGCCGGATTCCACCAGGGATCCAGATGGATGACATAATCGGCGGCGGTGAGGTTCAATCCCAATCCTCCGGCTTTGAGGGAAATGAGAAAGGCAGAGATATTGGGGTTTTCCTGAAAATTGTGGATGCGGCGACCTCGATCCCGCACCCGACCGTCCAGGTATTCGTAATGCCACCCTTTTTCATCGAATACCCGGCGGATCAGCCGCAGGAATCGCACGAATTGAGAGAAAATCAAGATCTTGTGGCCTTTGCCCAGGAGGTCTTCCAGCATGTCGATCAGCAACTGCACTTTTCCGGATTCCCACAGGTCGATTTCCTGATCCAGGATGGCCGGATGGCAGGCGATCTGCCGCAAGTAGGTCAGGGCTTCGATGATTTTCAGGCGGGTTTTATGAATGCCCTGCTCGGCGACGGTGTTCAGCACCTCATCCCGATAGTGCTCCAGCCATTGCTGGTAGGTGCGTTTTTGATCCTCGGTCATTTCCACATACTGCACGATTTCCGTGAGCGGGGGCAGTTCTTTCTCCACTTCTCCTTTCGTGCGGCGGAGAATGAAGGGGTAGATCACCCGCTTTAAGGAGTCGATCCGCTCCTGCTGTTCCTCTTCGGGAACTTCCAGATAGCGCTGCTGAAACTGCTTCAGGGTACCCAGCAATCCGGGATTGACAAAGTTGATTTGGGCCCATAGATCGGTTAAGGAGTTTTCCACCGGTGTGCCGGTGAGGGCCAGTTTGTGGGGAGCACTCAGTTTGCTGAGGGCTTTGTAGGTTTTGGTCTGGGGATTTTTGATTTTCTGGGATTCATCCAGAATGATGTATTCAAAGCGCTGCTGGCCAAGGATTCGTTGATCCTGGAGCACCACCCCATAGCTGCACAGGATCACATCGTATTCGGAGAAGGTTTTGGCCAGCCGGGAGCGTTCGCTGCGGTTGCCGTGATACCGCAGTACTTTCATGTGAGGGGCGAATTTCTGGAATTCCTCCCACCAGTTAAAGATCAGCGTCAGCGGCACCACGATCAGGGCCGGATGGGGCAATTGCCCCTGCTCTTTGAGATGCAGCAACAGAGCGATGACCTGCACGGTTTTGCCCAATCCCATGTCATCGGCCAGAATTCCCCCGAAGCGGAATTCGTGCAGGAAGTTAAGCCAGTCCAGCCCATGCTGCTGATAGGAACGCAATTGCCCCTGCAATCCTTTGGGCGGAGGAACCGGGCGGATCCGTTCAAAGGAGCGATACTTTTCCAGCAATTCCCGGGTTTGGGCATCGACTTTGATGCCATCCACCACGTTTTCCAGCGCCTGCAACACGGCAAGGCCGGCGAGAGGCAGTCGGGTTTCTCCACCCCCGCTTTTCATATCCAGGATGCGGTTGAAGTGCTGCACGTTTTCCCACAGGTCATCGGGAATGTACATGTTGGAGCCATCGGCCAGACGGATGTACCGTTTGCCCTGTTGCAGTTGCTTCAAGAAGTCGGGGACTTCCACCGGAGTGCGACCGATGGTCACATGGTATTGCAAATCCAACCAATCCATGCCGGTGCGCGCCCGAATCATCAGTTTGGGCCTTTCCCGATGCACCCGATACCGGCGGAGCTTTTCTTCCCCGATGATCTTAAATCCGGCCTGTTGCAGAATGGGCACGACTTCCCGCATCCAGTCCAGATGGTGATATTCCGCAGCAATGAGCCAGTGCCCGGAGCGAAAGATCAGCCCGTTTTCTTCCAGAAAGCGGCGGTAACGGTTCTCCTGCTCAACATCACGGGTGACGATTACCAGACTTCCCTGATCACCGGCCAGGCTTTGCTCCAGCACCGGGTGGGCATGGAATTCATACTTTCCATAGCAGAAACGCACTTCGATTTGGAGATGCTGATGGCTCTCGTCAAAGTAAATCCGCTTCTCCGTCAGCGGAGGCGATTCCCGGGAAATATGGTCGCCCAGGTTCTGCCAGTCCAGTACCGGCAATAGATGGGGCAAATAAATCCGCACAAAATCGTTCAGCTCCGAGGGGGGAATTTCAAAGGTTTCCCGGGTGCGGAAGTAGTTGTTCCAGAAGACCGCCGGCAACTCGGAATGGATTTTATACAGGGTGTGATCGTAGAGGATGAAGATGGGATTGGAGGTCAACACGACCACCGGGCCGGTAATGCTCCGGGTGAGGCCGTCAGAAAAGACCAGGGTCGGTTCCAGAGTATAGCCATGATTTGCCCGGCTCAGACGAAGGATGATCCGGGCAGTTTGGGGATGAACGGTCACCGGAACGGGATTGCGATGGGCGGCTTCTTTGACCATTAAAGTGCTGTGGGAAAGCCACTCTAACAGAAAACCGACCGGCTGCGGATAGTTGAAGATGGCCCGGGAATTGGTGGCGCTATCGGACTCCAGGAATATCAGGGCATCCAGTTCGCTTTGGCTGATGCTCACCTTGCTGGAGTCCAGCACCGCCAGAGACAACCGGATCTCCCGCCCGGGAACCCCATCCAGACGGGTGTATGCGGCGTAAGGGATGATTTCCCAGTTGCTGGCCCGCAACTCGATCAAAAAATAGGGACGATATACCCCCGCCTGAGAAGAAAAGGATCGAGGCTGAGGGACTTTTTCCAGCAAACCGATGAGTTGTTCTAAACGGTCTCTCCAGGACATACGGGCGTCGTTAACGTTTTAATCTCAATAATTTGCATTGCAAAAGCGGGAAAGTGAAGAGAAAAATTTAATTTCGCACCGGGAGCGCCCTTTAGGGCGCTTGCGAGGGGGGGAAGCACCCTTAAGGGTGCTTGGGGGAAAAAGCGCCCTTAAGGGCGCTTCCCCCCGCCGCCTACCCCGGCCATTGGGGCAACGCCGCCAGCCGGATATATCCCCGGGTCAGATCCCCTCCGGCCTCGTAGAACACCAGCCATCGCCCATCCGGAGAAGGCTTGCCGTGAAATCGCTGGATTCCCGGGCGCATCCCCCGGGTCACCTGATGCAGGCGGCCATCTTCCAGGTTCAAAAACCAGATCTCGTAATGTCCGCTCCGATTGGACACAAAAAACAGCCCCGTCCCATCGGCGCTCCAGGCCGGTTGAATATCCCGCCAGTATTTAATCTCCGTTAACAGCCCCGGTTCTCCCGATGCATTGCGCAGCAAATACAATCCCCGGCTTACCGGCGAAGAGGGGGGTTGCCCGCTGAACACGATCTGCCCCGTGCGGGGATTAACCGCCGGCGTGTACTTGCGGATCAATCGGTCGAGGGTGAGTCGCACCGGCTTTCGGCCATGCACAAAATCCAGTCGATACAACTCCGGGACATTGGGAGCGGTAACCGTGCCTTTGCAGAACACCAATTCGCCGGGGGAACCCCAAACGGCATCGAAATCCACCCGTCCATCGGTCACGCTGCGGAGGCCGCCGCCATCGGGAGCACAAAGATAGATGCGATAATCCACCTCTCTGGCTCTGGCCGTGGGAGTATAAGTAAACGCCAGCCATCGCCCGTTCGGCGACCAATCCACGCTGGTGAGGCGATAATTGGCCGTGGAAAAGCGGGTCACCTGCCGCCACCGGCGCTGCTTCAGATCCAGCACGAACACATTGTGCCGCCCGCCGGAGCTTTTGCGAATCACCGCCAGCGCTTTCCCATCCGGCGACCAGGCCAGGTTGGTAAAATAAACCGGATTCTCCCCCACCTGGAGGGGCACCGATCCCTGAACCGGTAGTTCCCGGCCGCATTCGGTCATCAGGGGAGCGGAAAGGCCGATGAGATTGCCGGCCTTATCATAAACCGCCAGCCGGAAATAGTACAGTTGCCCGCCCCGCAGGCCGTCGATAAGGGCCGAATCCGCTCTTGCCGCCGGCGCCTCATACACCTCGCCGAACCCCTGATAAGGCCCTTCTTCGGACATAAACAGCTTCACCCGATGCATCTGCGGCAGGGGCTTGTGCGGTTGAGGCCGGGCAGGTTGGGCCAGACTCCAGTAAAACCGAATCTTGCCTTCTCCGGCGTAACTATCAAACTGGTACACCCCTATTGGGAGCAGGGAATCCACCGCCGCTTCCATCACCGCCGCATCTGACTGCTCCGCCGGTTTCCCGCAGGCCAGCAACAACAGCAGCCCTGCGCTCAGCATCCAGCCCATTATCCGGCAAACGCGAGCCATGATCCCATTACTCCCCGCTTTCTCCCTCATTCCATCGCTTCCCTTACCGGCTTTACCACCCCGGTGACAATCCAGCGCCGGAACAAATGCTGATGCCACAGATAAACCGCCCCGGCGCTGATAATATTCACCACCGCCATCGCCACCCAAACGCCCTGCAACTGAAACAGGTACGCCCCCAGCAGGGCAAAAGGAATCTGCAACACATACAGCCGCAGCAGGTTGGCCCATAGATATTGCCGACCTAAACCCAACCCCTGAAAGCTGGCCACCGAACACATGTATATCCCGATAAACATATCCCCCACGGCCACAATCCGCAGCGCCTCGATCCCGATCCGGAGCACCGCCTCACTCCGGGCAAAAATGCCCGCAAACGTGGGTGCCCAGAGGGCAATGATCCCGGCAGAAAAAATCATCATCATCGAGGCGGCCATGAGTCCGGTGCGATAAGTGCGCCGCAGGCGGTCGAACAGTTGGGCACCGAAATTGTGCCCGGTCAGAATCACCACCGCCTGGGAAATACCGATAACCGGCAGAAAAATGATCATCTCATAGGTAAACACAATGGTATAGGCGGCTTTGGCATTCACCCCAAAGGGATCCAACACAAAGAAGATAAACATCATCGCCACGCCGTTTAAAATCTGACTGAGGGAAGAGGGCGCACCCACCTGAAACACCCCCCGCACGATCTCCCGGCTGGGCTGAAAATCACCCGGAGAAAGCTTCACCGGGCGGTGCTGAAGGAACATCCGGATCAGGATATAGATCAGGGAGGCGGTTCGCCCCAGCCCGGTGGCCAGCGCCGCCCCCATCATGCCCATCTGAGGGATATCCCCCATCCCCAGCATCGCCCCCGGATCGGGAATGTGCTCCAGCAGGCGGCTGAACCAGCCCATATCCGGATACGGGCCAAAACCGAAAATCAGCAGGGGATCCAGAATCAGATTCAGAAGGTTACCGGTGAGCATGAACTTCATGGGAGACATGGTATCTCCCCATCCCTGAAACAGACTGTTGGCAAAAACACCGGTCATGCTCACAGGAGCAAACAGCAGAATCACCGTCAGGTAGTCCAGAATCATTCGCAACTCTGCACCTT
>CAYQGB010000287.1:0-5563 GCA_964416895.1 uncultured Calditrichaceae bacterium | reverse complement strand
CACAATGGCAACAGGGCCCCAGTTCATCTCTTCTACCTCTACCCCCTCCGGCCAGGGCATCCGCTTCAACCGGGGAAACAGCTTTGGCCCCAGGGAATAATCCCTCAAGTTGGAATATCCCACGGTGCCGATTAATACTCGCCGGGGTGTGTTCACTACTCCACTCCGCATGCGCAGGTGGTTACCTCCCGGGTGATCACTTTATCCGCTCCGTCCATGAAAATGTGGGTTGTGCAGGGCATGCAGGGATCGAAGCTGCGGATCGCCCGCAAGATGTCGATGCCGGTATAGTCTTCCGGGGATTTAAAATCTTCCAGAATGGGCGTGTTCAGCACCGCCTCTTCATAAGGTCCTGGATCTCCCCAGGGGGTTCGGGGAGCAGCGTTCCAGGTGGAAGGGGTGTTGATCTGATAGTTTCCGATCACCCCGTTGTCGATGACGATGTGGTGACTGAGGAATCCCCGCCCGGCTCCCCAGAATCCGGAGCCAATGTGGGTCCCTTTCTGAGGAATTTTGAATTTGTTGCTGACTTTGGTTTCCCCCTGCCGCAACAGTTCCATGGCCAGCATCCAGTTTTCCAGGGCTACCATGGCGGAATAAGGAATGGCGTAAGCTCGCCCGCGATTGCGTTCAAAGGCATTCCAGACGTTGGGGATGCGCCATTCCAGCACGCTGGCGGGCATTTCTCCTTTGGGCACGGAAATTTCCAGGCTGTTCCCGGTGGCTCGAAGGAATTTGCTTTCCGGAAGTTCCCTGGCTTTGGCGGTCAGGTACAGGCGGGCATAGGCGCCGGCTTCCATGGGCATCCGATCCCAGGTGGGGCATACATCCCAGGTGTACCGATCCCGCCAGCTCTGTTTCCCCGGTTTGGGTAAGGTCTCCTTGTTCCAGGGATGATTGGGGCTGATTGGCGCTCCCAGGGGATCGGTGGGAAAGCGATGATTTTTCCAGGCGTCGTAATAGGAATGCTCCACGAACTCTTCAAACCCGATGTTCACCTGTTGCAAATCGGTGGTCACCACTTCTCCATCCACCAGTACCCCGGGAGTAGCCCACCGCTGCCTGCCCCAGGAAGACATGTTTTCGTAAGTCGCATCATAAGCTTCCGGGCGATCCCATACCCCGGAGTCGATCATGGTGGCCGGACGGTAACCGCACTTTTCGTATTCAGGATTGGCGTCCAGGAAAAAATCGAACACATCATCCCAGATGCCCACCACTTTTCGGGAATAGTCAAAGAAACGCTGCAATCGCAGATACAGTTCGTTCATCACACTGATGTTTACCGTCACCGCCACGCCTCCGGGTACCACGGTTTGGGGATGAGGATACTTCCCTCCGATCAGCACGTAAGCTTCCCGGGCCACCCGGGTCATCTGCAGGGCTTCCACATATAGCTTCCCGGTCAACGGATTCAGATCCCGCATGATGTCGCCAATGGTCTTATAACCGTGCCAGTGTTCGTATTTGGTAGGGGTGGAACGGGCTTTTTCCAGCAATCCCGGATTGGTAGCGCCGACCAGTTGTTCAGAATAATCCGGCCCGGCCAGCAAGAACAGATGCAGGGGATGGTCATATAGATATTCGATGGCCAGGAGCAGGTTCCGGATCACGATTCCCAGCGGGGGCGGGCACACCCCAATGGCCATCTCCACCGTCAGCGCGGATACGGTGGCGTGCACCCCTCCGCATACTCCACAGGCCCGGCTGCTGATATAGGCGGCATCCCGGGGATCCCGCCCCTTGAGGATCACTTCGTATCCCCGGAAGAGCGTCGCCATCGAGTTGGTGGAAAGCACTTTGCGATTTTTCAAATCCACCACGCTGTGGAAAGCCAGCGCCCCGGCCACCCGGGTCACCGGATCGAAATCCACATTTTTGATGTACCCGTTCCGGGCCAGCAATTCCTTAAGCTTATCCTGTTCTTCGTCCAGGGAAACCGTCTTGTAGCCGTACGGATCGGCTACTCCTTCTTTCAAGGTTGCGTTGCCCTGCTCATCAAACTCAATGGGAAGATTCTTAAAACACATGGCATTCTCTCCCGGTACAGGTTATAGTCGAAAGATTTTGGCAATACCGACCAGATGTTGATCCACCGAACGGAGTCCGGCATTTAACTGCTGCAACGCTCCGTTGATGGTGCCAGCATGCCCTCCTAACGGTCCGGTATCGTCGGCAATTTTTTGCAGTCCCCCGGCCAACTTCTTAAGGTGGGTACCGGCCCGCCACAAAGCGATGATGATGCCGACCAGATAAATGACCAGGGCCAGCACAATCAGGGCGACGAGCACAAGGGTAACGTAGGTCAACAAGGTGGGGAAATCCATACCTGATCCTCCTTACCCTGGAAGGTTTAATTTTTCCCGGCTCGGGAAGCCAGGGTGATTTGGATGGTCTGGCTGTGGGTATTGATGGTTTCCGCCGTCTTCAGAATTCGGGTGGCGGTCTGGATGGTGTCTTCTAACTTACGGATGTGATCGGTGTTTTGGGCAATGCCCACCCCTGCGGTCAGCATATCCGCCATGTACTTCTCGATAAAGCGGGCTTCTCTCAACGCCTGATTTAACAAAACTACCAGAAACGGAAGCGCGATGATGACCACAAGGAGCACAATGGCCCAGAGGATGTATACCACCTGAGGCATGAGCCTACCTCCTTTCCTGTTTTCCCACCGCTTCGATGGTTCCTTGCAGGTGTTGATCCACTCCCTCCAGCCCCCCGGCGATGGCTTGCAATTGAGAATTGAGGGTCTCCAGGGCCCCCGGCAGGTGCCCGGTTTCGGTTTCAATGGCCCGCAACCCCAACCGGAGCTTGGCCAGATAGCTATGGGGTAACCCCCCAATCTCCCCCAGAAGGCGAACAATGTCGCGCAAATTCACCACCAGAACGGCCAACAAGATGACCGCGGCGATGGCTGTCAGGATCATCAATAACACCACCATGGCAATCTCCTTTATAATCCTTTGGCGGAAAGGACGCATTCCGGACAACCGGGGCATCCCCGGGCGTGTTGTTCGATGGCTTTGGCCGCTTCCAGGATTTCCCCGGCTTCCTCATAAATCTGAGCAAACACCTGATTTGTCGTGCCCAGAAACAGGGGAATTTGAATGGTGTTGTTGGCGACCAGCTTGCCATGTGTCCAGATGGCAGCCACCCCATCCAGGATCTGACGGGCGGTTCTCCGAATCACCCCTAACAGAAGGGCCACAACTCCGATCACCACCCCTCCAATCACCAGGGAAATCCACCAGATGGTTACAACCGTTGAATTTTCCATACCCGGTCTCCCTGCCTGGTTTCCTCATTCGGGTTTACTTGGAAGGGAATTACACCTGTTCGGCGTCGGCGGCATGCAGCGCCTCGGCCACCTGACCGGCATGTTCCCGGATGGATTGAGCGGTTTCCAGAACCTCCCCTGCCAGCCGGTTGGTGGTCTGCAATTCCCACACGCTGTTGGTATTGGCCTGAATCTGTTTGACCAGATCCAGCGCCTGGAGGGCCAGCTTCAAAATCCTTCGAGCCGCCAGCCATACGGTAATCAGCAACCCGGCGGCGACGACCACGATCGCCCCGGCGATTCCTAACCACATATACCAGCTTGCATACAGGTCGGTGCTACTCATGGCATGCTCCTGAGATAATCATGACTCTTTGGGAGTGGAACCCGGACGCTTCTTGGCGCCCATGAATTGAATCTTTTGATACAGGTAGTGCCCCAGTCGATCAATGAAGTTTGGCTCCCGTACATGTCCCCAGCCGGCGGGAACGTGCCCCTCTTTTTCCCACTTCCGGGAGCGATTCTGAAAAAAGAGCGTGTGTTCTCGCAACGTACGGATAATGACACCGTGGGTTCGAGAAGCCGTGGAGGAAACCAGCGTTCCCGGCGGACGCTCATAAAATGGGGAAAACGAATCCGGAAAACCGGGCATGGTGCAGCCGATGCAGGGCGCGCCCACGTTCATGCACCCTCCCACATGGTTGATGGCTCCACGCTTATTGATGTTGCACTGTACCACCGGACCCCAGCACCCGATTTCCACCAGGCATTGCCGGTCTCCATATTCCTCGGCGAAGGTGCCTTCTTCGTAGAAGCCGGCCCGGGTACAACCGCGGTGTACGGTCTCCCCGTACAGCCAGGCCGGTCTCCCCAATTCGTCGAACTCCGGCAACGGCCCCAACCCCTGAAGGAATAACAAGACCGCCGCCACCGTTTCGGTAAAGTTATCCCCCACCGGAGAACAACCGGGGATATTGACCACCGGAAGCCCCAGGGCGCTCCGATACTCTTCCCCCAGAAAATCCATCACCCCCATGGCGTTGGTGGGGTTGTTGATCGCTGCGGGGATACCGCCCCAGGTGGCGCAGGTACCAATGGCGATCACCGCTGCGGCATGTTTTGAGAGGCGTTTCAACCATTCTGCTGTGGGAATGGGCTGCGGTTCCCCGTTGTCATCCCGCACCCCCAACCCCGACCAGTATCCCCCCTGAGATCGGGCGATGGATTCATCCGGCACGGACCCTTCAAAAATGACCACAAACGGAGCGCCCAGCTTCCCCTCGGCGGCCAGTTCATAATTTCGCACAAAATCCTCTCCCGCCTCCACCGCCAGCACCGGATGATGCAAAACGATGCGAGGTATCCCGGGAATGGTACCCGTGAGAAGCGCCTCTACCGAGGGTTGAGTGGCCCCCACAGCGGCAATGGAACAGCCGTCACAACTCATCCCTGCCAGCCAGAAGGCATGAACTTCTTTATGCGCCCCCGCAAAAGATTCTAAAGGGTCAACAGCTTCTTCCTGCACGGGCGCCTCCTCCTCCCCGGATATTTTTTGTTCCACAACTTCCGGTTCTAACACTTCCGTGGTGGGCATAATATCCTCCTGAAAATGAGTGAACGGATAGGAGTAATAGCCATATTCTTTTCTTTCCTGGTGAAGATCTCTGTCACCCGAGAATAGAATGACTCACGAGAAATAGCATTCGGCTCTTCGGAGTTTATTGTGGGTACAAAAACAGGCAATTTCTTTCGGTTCCATCGCGACCGGGCTTCTACAAGGCAGCGATTCAAACGAAAATCATTCCCACAAACTTTACCGAAAAGACGAAATCTCTAATGTAACCGGTTTGAAAAATCAATAACCTACGCGTGCTTGGAGAAAAGCAATCGTCCGGGCTACCCGAACGCAGAAAGCGAGACAACTTCGGTGAGAGAATAATCAGGTCGAGCTATCCACTGTTTGCCACAGGCATAAGGACATTTCCTAGAAAACGAACCGCATGCTAAGAATATACAAGCGAATATTTATTTGTCAAATACTTTTCCGCACATTTTTTTCGCATCCATCAGAATATTTGTTAAATTAATATTATGTTAAGCATTGAGCCGATGAAGAGGTTTTCGGCAAAAAAGCGAGGCCAAAATCCATTTGCCCGAAGCAAACTCCTTGTTGCATCGACCGGAATTATCAGGCCGGGGCCAGACCAAACCGAGAGGGGGAACTCACCGGGAAGTTTGCTACCGAACCGAATGAACAGGCGCTGAACGTCTCGTGAAGTATTCTGG
>CAYQGB010000286.1:2245-5584 GCA_964416895.1 uncultured Calditrichaceae bacterium | reverse complement strand
TGTTCTGGCCTCTCACCGGTTGGGTCTCCGGGGTGAATTCAAAAACCGATGCCGGAACAATGCGCCGTTACTCCACAATGATTTCCGGCGGCGAATTTCCCACCACAAACGCCTTGCCGCTCAAACAGAATACCGCAAAGCGGTGGGAACCGGCCCGGGCGTTCTGCCCGATGGTCAGGGTGATTTGCTCGCCATCTCTGACCACACAGGTGTAATCGCCGAACAGATCTGTATCCATGAACTGGAAATAGAGATCCGATCCCTCGGCGGCCCACACCACCTGATCCCCCCGTTTGGCCCGTACGGTTACCGGAGCCGAATCCCGGGGATCGACCATTTTCCAATCGGTTTGCACCCGGCGTATGCACAGGTGATGCTGTCCCCGGGTGACATTTCCTCCGCCGCCCGTAACAGGCGAATAGAATATCGATAATGCTTTCATGGATTCCTCCAATGGGTTGAGTTATGAAAGGTAAGCTCCCGCCACGCTCGCGAGTTCCACCGGATGCGGTGACAGGGTGCGTATTACGTATTGCGTATTGCGTATTGCGTATTGCGTATTGCGTATTGGTTTCACCGGATATGATTCCGGTTCTGCCAGGTTTGAAAGCGTTCGTCGGCCAGAAGCTGCTGCAATTCCGGTTGATGGCGCACCTCGGCGTAGGAATACCCCTGTTCCAGAGCCTTGATCAACCACTTCAGCGCCTGCTCCCGGGATCCCATCTGTTCGTAGGCGCCGGCCACCCGATACATGACCCGGATATCATTGGGCGCCAGAGAAAGCGCTTCCTCAATGGCCGCAAGGGCTCTGGTATCCTCATGAATCATGGCATAATAGCTTGCCAGATGGGAAATCACATCCACATCCTGGGGATTGATTTTTTTCTCCCGTTCCGCCAGCTGAATGGCCGTTCGATACGTCTGCTGCACCTTTTCCATCCGCTCCCCCGACCATTGATAGGCCGAGGCCAGATTGGCCCACACCCGATAGTCATTTCGGTTTAACTCCAGGGCCATTTCATACATCCGGGCCGCCCGGGCGTATTTTCCCTCGATGTAATGCAGCGTCGCCAGATTGGAACACACCCGGTAGGTTTTCTTCAGCGCCAGAGACCGCTCAAACATCTGGCGGGCTTCCGTCCAGCGCTTTAGCTGATAGTAAACCCCGCCCAGGTTGCTGTATCCCCGGGGATTATCCGGGGTAAGCTCCACCACCCGGCGAAACTGATGGATGGCCTTTTCATACCACCCATGCCGAAAGTAGAAGACTCCCAGATCGTTGTAGCCTCCCCAGTAATCCGGTTTGAACTGGATCGCCCGGTGGTAAATCACTTCCGCCCGATTAACATCTCCCAGCGCCTCGTGGGCCCGGGCCAACCCCCGATACGCGGCGGCATTGGTGGGATCAACGTCCAGGGCCTGCTGAAAGCCGGCGATGGCTTCCCGATACCGCCCGGTTCCGGCCAGGATCATGCCCAGGGAGATGTTCACTTCCGGCAATCGGGGATCGAGCCGCTGTGCCTGACGGCTGGCTTCCATCGCCCGGGCGACCCACCGATTCTCCCGGGTGGCTTTATATCGCCGCCAGAACGCCTCCCCCAGCCCCGCATAAGCCAGCGCGTAGGCGGAATCCTGTTGAATGGCCAGCTCAAACAGGGTTGTCGCGGCTTCCAGATTGGTCACATTCTCGTAGCGCTGCAGATAGCCCAATCCCTGTAAATAAAAGTTGTAGGCATCCGGTACCGGGGAAATTCCCGCCTGAATAACCCGACGGGATTGGGGATTCAATTCCAGATTCAGCATCTGCAATACATTGGTCACCGCATCATCCTGGAGAGTGGACAAGTTGCTGGCCTGAACGTCCACCACCGCGGAATTGAGCTGGCGCAAGTTTTCAGGCTCTACCAGATTCAGGGTCAGGCGAAAGGTTTCCCCCAGGCGCTGCAAACTTCCGGTGATCACCAGATTGGCCCCAAAAGCCTGACGGGCTTCGCTGGGGCTGAGAATGCGGTTCCGAAAGACTTCGCTGGCCGGCACCACCCACAGGGAGCCGTGAAACTGTTCCAGCTGGGTGAGCTTGCTGGTGAGGGTCTCCACCAGGCCATCACAAAAGGCCTGGCGGGTGGAATCGCCTCCCACATTGGAAAAGGGTAACACCAGCACATGGCGCTCCGAAGGAACCATCTCGAAGGGCAACCACCGGGAAACATCCTGGCGAATCCACACAAACGCCAACAGCACCGCCAGGGCACAGGTAACGCCGATAACCAACCACCAATAACGGCCAACTCCGGAAGTCCGGGCCGCGGGCGCAAAAGCCCCTGTACTATGCCTCCGGGTAACCTCCATCGGCGGCGAAGGCAATTCTCCCGATTGATACGCCCGCAGATCCTCCACAAGCGCTCCGGCGCTCTGATAGCGCCGGGCCGGATCCTTTTCCAGACATTTCCGAACCACGTATTCCAGCGCCGGGGGAATCTCTCTCACCGAGGACATCGGCTCCGGAGATTCATTGAGGATAGAGTAAAAAATGGCCTCTTCGTATTCCCCCCGAAAGGGCACTTTCCCGGTGCACATTTCATAGCAGATAACTCCCAGCGACCAGATGTCCGAGCGGGGATCGGCCTCGGCTCCCTGAAGCCGCTCCGGAGGCATGTAAATCGCCGTTCCGAAGGTGGTTCCCAGGCGAGTGATCCGCGGGCCACCCTGCATTTTGGCCAACCCAAAATCGGTAATCTTTACCTGACCATCGGGGGTCACCATGATGTTGTTGGATTTAATATCCCGATGAACGATACCCTGCTCGTGGGCGGCTTTCAACCCTTCGGCAATCTGGATGGTAATCTCAACGATTTCTTCCAGGGGCAGGGGCTGCCGGGGAATTTCTTTGATGATCTCGTATAGCTCTCGCCCCTCGATGTACTCCATGACGATGAACATCTCCCCTTCCACCTCTTCCACGCTGTGCACCGTGGCAATATTGGGATGGTTCAGAATCGCCGCCGCCCGGGCTTCTATTTCAAATCGCTGACGCTCTTCAGCGTTGGCGGCGATTTGGCGCGGCAGAAACTTGATGGCGACCTCCCGCCCCAGTTTCATATCCCGGGCCAGGAAGACAATTCCCATGCCGCCCTCGCCTAACTTTTCCAGAATCTGATAATGTAGAATGGTCTTGCCGATCATAAATTCCCTTTTTCACTACCGGGCATTTCCTACTTGAT
This sequence comes from uncultured Calditrichaceae bacterium, assembly GCA_964416895.1. Lineage (GTDB taxonomy): Bacteria > Calditrichota > Calditrichia > RBG-13-44-9 > J075 > CAYQGB01. Next base: position 2,363 of record CAYQGB010000286.1, on the reverse strand, counting down.
TTTGTAAACAGATTTGAATAGCTTGTACAATCAATTCAAGGAGAGGTAAAGTGAAGTTTACCAGAATTACAGTGAATCCCGATCAAATGGGCGGTGTACCCTGCATCCGGGGGCTTCG
>CAYQGB010000286.1:0-2145 GCA_964416895.1 uncultured Calditrichaceae bacterium | reverse complement strand
CGACTTCAGAATCTCCGGCCAATCACCACCAGCGTCATGTCATCTGCCTGAGGGGTATCCCCGGCAAATTGCTGCACCGCTTTGATCACGAGGTTCACGAATTCGGCGGAATCGGCCCGGGGATGGCTCTCGATGAGCCGTTGCAGGCGATGGACGCCGAACTCCTCATCGGCGGCGTTTTGGGCCTCGGTGATGCCGTCGGAGTAGAGTATCAGGCGGGCGCCGGGGGCAATGCTCACCGTCTCCTGCCGATAGTCATACCGGGGCATGAATCCCACCACAATCCCGCCGGTGCTCAGTGAACGCACCCCCTCCCCCGGCGTGAACAGAAAGGGATCGTCGTGACCGGCATTGCAATAGGTCAGCGTATGGGTATGGTGATTCAGGGTGCCGTAAAAAACGGTGGCGAATTTATCTTCTCCGGTATTGTGATATAGCAGGGTGCTGACATTCTCCATACACAGGTCACATTCCGGCCCGGTGAAGGCCTGAGTGCGCACCGCCGCCTGAAGATTGGCCATCAGCAGGGCAGCGGGCATGCCCTTGCCGGAAACATCTCCCAGGCAGAAGGCCAGACAGGTTTGAGACTGCGGAAGCGGGATAAAATCGAAATAATCTCCCCCCACTTCTTTGGCCGGAATACTCACCCCGGCGATGTCGTACCCGGGAATATCCGGCGCTCCGGGCGGCAGCAACCGCTTTTGAATCTCGGTGGCCAGACGCATCTCCTCCTGCATCCGGAGCAACCTCTGCTCCTCTTCTAACAGGCGGGCATTTTCAATCACCTGAGCCGACTGGCTGGAAATGATCGCCAGCAACCGTTGATCTTCTTCGGTAAATCCCCCCGGTGATTTTTTGTTAAACACCGTGACCACTCCGACCATTTTCCCTTTGGTGATCATGGGCACGCTGAGCAAGGAATGGATGGGTAGATCTCGATTCACACTTCCCTGAAAGCGCTCATCATGGTGCAGATCGTTCACCGCCAGGGGCTTTTGATGGCGAATGACCCAGCCGGTCAGCTCTGCATCCAGGCGCAAGGGGAGGATGTCCGAGGTGCGATCAGAGCGGCGCACCATGGTATGCAAAGGATGTTCTTTGTTCTGTTTATCCAGCAGCATTACCGAAGCCTGCTCCACTTGCAAATGGATAATGCACTTTCTCACCATCAGAGAGACGATCTCATCCACAGTTCGAGTAGAATTGATGGCGGTGGCAATCTGGTTCAGAATGGACAGTTCTTCCACCGCCCGCCGTAAACGGCGGTTTTCCTCTTCCAGTGCTTCCACACCGGAAGAAATATGAGAAGGATTCATGATTTTCTCCCGAAGGTCGCTTTGCGTTAGAGTATAATAACTTTTTGAACCAATTCCAACGAATTCGTGGGTTGGGTTCGGCAAGCTATCTTTCCCTTTACTTTTCCAAAAGATTCCCCACGGGAACCGGAATAATGACCGCAAACAGGTTCAAAAGCTGGGGCGGAACAAATCCGGTTGTTTCATCGGTAAAGCAATGATATATTTTTGAAAAACACAGGAAGGAAAAACCGATATGAAAAAGATTCGCCTTTCCAAACAAGATGCGCTTCTGTACTACCGGATGAATCTCCTGTCCGACATTCGTTCCCTCCTGAAAGTGCTGGAAACCTTTCGCCAAAAGTACCAGATGGACTTTCCCGCATTTGAGAAAAAACTTCAGCGCCAAAAGAAAGAGAATTTTCAGGAATGGGATGATTACCTGGAATGGAAATCCTACTGGCAATCCTATCAGGAAAAGATTAAGGAGATGCAGGAGTTAGAAAGTGAAACGGACATTGAACTTGTTGCAGAATAGCCCGGTGGTAAAGGATTTTCAAGTCCTGGATTACCGAGCCGGTAGGGATTTCCAGTATTTTAAAATAGTAGCCTCTATCAAAGATGACTCAAAACTGTATATTCGAGAATACCAATCTATGAGTGAATTTCACTATTCTTACCACTGGCAGGAAGCGGACGGAAAATTAATTTCCCGTTGGGACAATGCTCCCCATCATTCCGAAATCTCAACTTATCCCCACCATCGCCACACCAGGGATCATAACGTCGAACCTTTTGAAGACCCATCTCTCGAAACCGTGTTGAAATGGATTGAGGAAAACATTTGATT
>CAYQGB010000285.1:0-5599 GCA_964416895.1 uncultured Calditrichaceae bacterium | reverse complement strand
GTTTCGTGATAGCACCCCCTTTCCCTATAAATGTTCACAGATCCCATCCACATCCACGTAGGTTTCCACCAATTCCTGGCTCTGGCGAATCTTGTCCACTTCTTCTGCCCGCACCTTGAAGATCGAGTTGTTGATGCGGGTGGCCACGGTGAAGGAATCCTCTTTGACCACCATGACCGGGATTTTGCTCCGTTCAATAAGGTTCATAATTTTACGGTGGGGATAAATCCCTTCGGTGAATACGATGGCGGCCACGCTGCGGCTGGTGTCATCGACATCCAGCAGGCTGCTGGACAGGGCGGTAACGATAATAGCCTCCCGGTTGCCGGGCACAATCAGCAGGGCGTTATCGGTGAAGGAATCCACCGCCGCATGGGGTTGCCCGTCCCCGATAACAAATTTACCGATGCTCAACGTCAGCAACCGGGGATCGCCGGAGAGCAACTCGGCCTCCAGATCTTCCACCAGTTCCATTACCGAGGGTTTGTTCAGGGTATGCACCAGGGGAATGACCCCAAACACCTTCAAGCCGTGGCGGGCAAATCCCTTTCGCACCAGATCGTTTACCCGATCATACTTTTCCGGCATCACCTTGTTCACCACTACTCCGATGACGTCCACCCCCTTTTGATCGAACAGAGCCTTGTTCATCAGGATCTCGTCGATGGGGCGACCGATGCCTCCCTGAGAAACCAGGAGCACTTTTGTGCCCAGCAGGCGGGCCACCTCGGCGTTGGAGAGGTCGAAGACCGACCCCACCCCGGCGTGACCGGTGCCCTCGATCAGCACAAAGTCTTTTCCCGCAGAAATCGTTTCAAAGGCCCGGCGCACCTTTCCGGTCAATTCTTCTCGGTTCCCGTTTTCGATGTACTGGCTGGTAAACCCCCGGGGCACGGCGATGGGACTCATATCGGAAAGGGCTTCGGGAAGATCATAGGTATCGTGCATCAGTACGGCGTCTTTGTCGATTTTCTGCCCGTCCACCACCCGGTATTGTTGGCCCACCGGTTTCATGTAGGTGATGCGGGGAAATCGCTTCCGAAAAGCATTAAACAGCCCCAGGGATACCATGGTCTTGCCGTCGTTTTGACGGGTAGCAGCCACGAAGATGGTTTTCATGGGGTGAATCTCCACTCCTTCTCGTTTGTCGTTTTTTTACGATCCGTTTATCAAAACCATTCTGGAACAACTTTGCGTCTCAGCGTGAAACGTAATGCGTGATTGGACAGAGGGTTTCTGCATGCTGTTCTGCAATTATCACTTACGTTTAACGTTTCACGCTTCACGGAGAACTGCCATAACCCGTAGTTTCTGTGGCCCCTCACGATGTATGAGAAATTTGATCACGTTTTAGAATGAACCGATTGCACATCCCGGATCAACTGATGGAGGGCCTTTTCCCGCAGGCGCAGTTCCTGTTGCTGGTGGAAGATGGTTGCGGGAGCGGCGCGGTCGGCACACTGCTCCGGAGTCAATCCGCAGCGTTCGCAGCTTTCGTTCACCTCGATTTCCGGGATGGCCGGGTCATCCCAGAACCTCACCTTCTCCATAAACAATTCGTCGATGAGAAACCCCACCGTGCCGCTGAGCAGCAGATGAGGATTCAGCGCCGCCGGGCGGGCAAAGGCGATCATCAGCACCCGCTTGCCGGAGTCGATGAATCGGGAACGCTGAGCCGCCAGCAGAGGGGCAGCCCCGGCGGCAGTGGGCGCCTCCGCCAGTTGTTTCAGCAAACGGATAGATAGCCACCGCCGACAATGATGTTCCTGAAAACCGATCCCATTAGAATTAAACACCGAGGAAAGATTGAACGATTTGGTCAACTGATACTGCTGGCTTCCCATCCGATGATGAAATCGCAGGAAGAAGATGTCCCGAATTCCGAAAAACTGGGGCAGCAATTCGCTGAAGCGATAAAACAGCATTTCCGGTGTCACCTGATAGCGGTGGAGCAATGCCAGAAATTGCCCTTCATCCCAGCGGGGTTGCTCAAAAAACCGCTGAACATCCTCCAGAAAGTGTTCCCGGGGCATCAGCAGGGCGCCGGCAAAATACGAGGCTTTGAAATTGTTCAGCAGTTGGGCAAACGACTCCAGCTTCAGCCAGGAGAACGTGCTGGGCCGTTCGGTCAAGTTTAAATAATGAAAGGCAATTTCCCTTGCCAGAATAAACTTTTTCTGACTGGAGGATAGACGGGGATTCAGCAGCAGGCGGGGCGGCGCCCCATCCACCCACACCGAACGATACTCCTGAAGTTCGGGATAGTGCGCCAGGGATTGCTCATCAATGACATAGCCCAGCCGTTGGGTGACATATTCCCGCAGGCGCTGTTCCTCCACCGGGGGAGCCGGGGGCCAGCGATTCTCCCGCAAAAAACCGGCCACCGCTTCTTCCTGCTCCTGGAAGTAATTCAGATGCATGTGCTGATAAGCCCGCAATGCCGCCAACAGCAGGTGATCCATCCGCATGGCATAGGACTGCTCAATATCCCGGAAGGTCCGCACCAGGGCGCTTACCTTCTCAGGAGATTCGGTGATCAGGTTGAGCACATCCTGAATGGAAACCCCGAACATGCGGAAGGGAAATTCCTGCACCACCGGCGAAGAGAGGATGGAATGAATCGGATCGCTTTCTCCATCCACCGTCAGGGTGACCAGCGTATCGAAACTCACCCCTAAAGCCCGGGCCAGAGTCAATATTTTTTCCGGTTTGGGATATTTTTTGCCCTTCTCAATCTCGCTCAAATAAGAGATGGACAAACCGGTTTTTTCGGCCAGTTCCTTCAGGGAGTAGCCCCGCTTCAGCCGATACTGTTTCAGCTTTAACCCCATGATAAAACGCAGGTTGTTACTGTTGAGGGCCATGGGATAATCGTCCTCTTTGTTTTCGTTCTCCCCGTGTTTGGGGCAAATTCCCGGCTTCTCGGCGTGCGTTGCGATTACATCCGTTAAAGATTAAAGACGAAAGATCGGGGATTCAACACCCCTCGAAAGCCCAAATATAAATATCCGGCCCCGGCATATCCAGAACTATTTCACTGTCAGCGAAATTTTTCGACCCAAACTCGCTTTTAGTGGAATATTTACTCCAGGCGAAATTTCGCTGCATTTTTCAGGTTTTTGTTGCATTTTTCGACGCCGATTTCGTAAGTTCGGGGAAGATGTGCAAGGATATGTTCCGTTTCAGGCATCGCCGGGAGTACAACCGGTTCGAGGGTTCTGGAAAACGTTTCCGTAAAACCCCAGCGGGGGGGATAAAACATGAGGTTTCTTTTCACGCTTTACGATTAGCAGGAAATATTCGGGAAATGGTATACCGGTGAAAGAAGCGGTTTTTATCGGTAACCAGCATCAATCAGATTCAACATCAAGGGAGTGGATCCATGAGCCAATCGCAACCACCGGTTTCCGGTAAACGCGGTACGGAAGAAGAGGCCTTGCAGGTCGCCGAAGCGGCGCGGGAGAAGGGATGGGACAAGCCCGGCTTTTTGCGGGATCTGTTTCTGGGAAAGCTGCCTCTGGAATATGTCCATCCTTATCCGGGAATTCAGGACAACAAACGCCCGGAGTTTGTGCAGTTCTATGAGCAGATGAAGCAGCTTCTGGATGAGGTGGATTCGGATGCCATCGACCGGGAGGGGAAAATTCCCCGGCAGGTCATTCAAAAGCTGGCCCGGATCGGGGCCTTCGGGATGAAAATCCCCCGGGAATACGGCGGCCTGGGATTGACCCTCCGGGAATACGCCGAAGTCATGAAGCTGGTGTGCAGTCGGGACGGCAATCTCACCGCTCTGCTCTCGGCCCATCAATCCATTGGAGTACCTCAACCGCTGCTGTTGTTCGGCACCGAGGAGCAAAAACGAAAGTTTCTGCCCCGGATCGCCAGAGGAGCAGTCACCGGATTTGCCCTCACCGAACCGAATGTGGGTTCCGACCCCGCCCGGCTCAGCACCACCGTAACCGAATCGGAAGACGGGCAGGCCTACATCCTCAACGGCGAGAAGCTGTGGTGCACCAACGGCACCATCGCCGAACTGCTGGTGGTGATGGCCCGGCATCCGGAAGACGGCGCCATCAGCGCTTTTATTGTGGATACGGCCTCTGAAGGGGTAACGGTGGAGCAGCACTGCCGGTTTATGGGATTGAAGGCTCTGGAAAACGCCCGATTGCGGTTTACCAATGTCCGGGTTCCCAAAGAAAACCTGCTGTGGAAGCGGGGCAACGGACTGAAGTTAGCCTTGATCACGTTGAACACCGGGAGACTGTCGTTGCCGGCAGCGGTGGTGGGAACGGTCAAAACCTGTCTGGAAATTTGCCGTCGCTGGGCTAACGAGCGGGAGCAATGGGGCAAGCCCATCGGCAAGCACGAGGCCATTGCCCACAAGATCGCCGACATGGCCGTGGATCTGTTTGCCCTGGAAGCGGTGGCGGATCTGGCCACGGCCATGGCGGAATCCAACTTTGACATTCGCCTGGAAGCCGCTGTAGCCAAGATGTACAACTCGGAAGCGGGCTGGCGCATTGTGGACGACACCCTGCAAATTCGGGGCGGTCGGGGATATGAAACCGCCGATTCCCTGCGACAGCGGGGCGAGGCGCCCATCGCCGTGGAGCGGATGATGCGGGATTTTCGCATCAACCTGATCTTCGAAGGCTCCAGCGAAATCATGCGCCTGTTTATTGCCCGGGAAGCGCTGGATAAACACCTGCAGGTAGCCCGGGTCCTGCTGGATTCCCGGGCCGGCCTGAGCGCAAAGTTAAAAGCGTTGCCCGGCATCATGGCCTTCTACAGCCGGTGGTATCTTTCCCTGTGGATGGGATGGGGGCGCTGGCCCCGGTATCGGGAGTTCGGGCGGCTGGCCAAACACATGCGATTTGCAAACCGGGCGACCCGCAAGCTGGCCCGGCAAATCTTTCACGGAATGCTCCGCTATCAGGGGCGGTTGCAGTACAAACAGGCTTTTCTGTTCCGCCTGGTGGACATCGGTGCGGAGCTGTTTGCCATGATCGCCGCTATCAGCCGGGCCACCCGTCTGTATCGGGAGGGGAGCAATCGCAATGCCCTGCATCTGGCGGATCAATTCTGTGCCAACGCCCGGCGGCGCATCCGGGAACATTTTAAGGCCCTGTGGGCTAACGAAGACAAACAGAAATATTCCCTGGCGCAACAGGTGCTGGACGGTCAATTCATCTGGCTGGAAGAAGGCGGCGCCGGATTAGAGCGGCCCCGGAAGGATACGGCGGCAGTCGAACACCCCCGGGTGGAAGAGGAATTGATCGAGAACATTCGCCTGTGAAAAGCGGCCGGGCACAAAAGGAAAGCGAAAAGGCAAGCCCTCGGGCTTGCCTTTTTTGCATAAAAAATAAACTCCATGCACGGGGAGGGACTCGAATCCTGAAGACGAACTACCCCCTCGCAAGAGGGGGTAGTCATTGACTATGGTGCGCGGGGAGGGACTCGAACCCTCACGCCCTCCCGGGCACCAGATCCTAAGTCTGGCGCGTCTGCCAATTCCGCCACCCGCGCAAAACGGCTACAGGCACCGCAAAAATAGCACCTTCCGTTTTTTAAAACAACCCCAAAAACACCCGGTCGTACC
>CAYQGB010000284.1:0-5621 GCA_964416895.1 uncultured Calditrichaceae bacterium | reverse complement strand
CGAGGCTCTAATAACCGGCTTAAGTTTACCCCGCCTGGGCGGGGCCCGGGCGGGGCATCACGCATCACGTTTCACGGAGCATTTCTTGCATCTCCAAATGTGAATCCAACTCCGTGATTTGACAGGCTGGAAGCCTCTCCTACGCATCACGTTTCACGGAGCATTTCTTGCATCTCCAAATGTGAATCCAACTCCGTGATTTGACAGGCTGGAAGCCTCTCCTACGCATCACGTTTCACGGAGCATTTCTTGCATCTCCAAATGCGAATCCGACTCCGTGATTTGACAGGCTGGAAGCCTGTCCTACCCTCTATGCTAACAACTTTTTAAATACGCCCACTGTATACTCAATATCCTCATCGGTGATGTGCAGGTGGGTAACCGCGCGCACCCGGGTGGGGCCGAAGGGAAACATCTTCACTCCCTGCTCTCCCAGGCGGGCGACCAATTCCTCGGCGGTCATTCGAGCAGGATCTACCTCAAAGATCAGGATGTTGGTCTGCACGGTGCTCAAATCCACCGAAATCCCCGGGAGTTCGGCAATCTCCTCGGCCAGTTGGCGGGTTCGCCGGTGATCTTCCGCCAGCAGGGGAAGGTGATGATCCAGCGCATACAGCGCTGCCGCGGCCAGAATTCCTCCCTGCCGAATCCCCCCACCGTAGGCCTTACGGTAAAAATGCGCCCGTTGAATGAATTCCCGATCCCCCACCACAATGGAACCCACCGGCGCTCCCAGGCCTTTGGAAAAAGCCAGCATCACCGAATCGGCATACCGGCAGTATTCCCGGAGGGGAATTCCCGTGGCCACCGAGGCGTTCCACAGGCGCGCCCCATCCAGATGCAGGGGAAGTTTGTACCGCCGGGAGAGTTGATAAATCCGTTTCATCTCCTCCAGGGGATAAATGGTGCCCCCGGCCCGGTTGTGGGTGTTTTCCAGACAAATTAACCCGGTTTGAGGGTAGTGATCATCCGAGGGACGGATGGCCGCTTCCACCTGTTCGGCGGTGAGTACGCCGTGAGAACCGATCAATCCGTTGAGTTGCACCCCGGCGAGCATGGCCGGCGCTCCGGATTCATAATTAAAAATGTGGGCATCTTTTTCCACAATCACCTCCTGCCCCAGTCGGGTATGGGCATTGATGGCCACCTGGTTGCCCTGGGTGCCGCTGGTAACGAATAGCGCCGCCTCTTTGCCGGTGAGTTCGGCCATTCGTTCTTGCAAGCGGTTGATGGTGGGATCTTCCCCGAAGACATCGTCGCCCACCTCAGCGGTCATCATGGCCTCCCGCATTTCCGGGGTGGGGCAGGTCAGGGTATCGCTGCGCAGATCAACAGTTCGCATGGGATTTGCTCCTCTGTTTGGTCGATTCGATGGGGTGCAAGTTAGGGTAGTCTCCCTTTGGAGTGTTGTTGCTATTAAGAGTATTGTTTTGTCATACTGAGCCTGTCGAAGTATGAAAAAACCGCTAAATAGTTGTCACCCTTCGACAAGCTCAGGGTGACACAAAACAGCTACTAAAATATGAGCAACACTCATCAAGGAGACCACCCAAGTTAGGGATACCTTCTTAATTTTGCAATAATTTGCCCCTGGAAATCACCGGATACGCCGGGAAATTTCTCCCGGTTTAAATAAATGAAATCCGGTTTTGTGAAATGAATCCACTTTATAAGGCAATTTTTTGCAAAATTCGCCGGGTCGAAAGAGCATATTGCGCGTAACATATCCGGAAGGTACCACGATGAAGTCCTCCGATCTTTTTACATCCGCCGATTTTCTTCCCATAAGCCGGGCGTTGATAGCCGTGACGCTCTACGACGTTTCCCGGAAGAATTTTCCTTCCCAGCTTCAACCCCTCCTGGAAAAGTTGATCGGAGATGCCCTTCGGGAGGCATCCCGGAACATCATTAAAAGCGAGCGCACCCGGCGGCGACTGCTTTCTTTGCTCCAGCAGAAAGCACCCAAACCGGAAATCGACCGTTTCCGGCATACCGGCGACCCCATCTCCCAGGACTATTTTCGGCGACAGTTCTCCCGGGCGATCAGTTCCCGAAACGCCCGGAAGATTGCCGATCGGTTTGTACGAATCCTGTCGGAAAAGCTGGCCGCCGAGGAAGACCTCTGTCAGGCCATCGTCATGCGATATGTAGCCTCCATATTTCATGATGACTGGCCCATTCCCGATACGGCCAAAACGGCGTTGCTGGAACTGGCCGACGCTCTGCACACACCGCCCTCCCAATCCTTTGAGGACTCCCCCCCGGAAGAAGCTCCTGAATTTGAACCACCGGCGGAACCCTCCCCAAACGAGGCCGTGGAGGTCGCCGACGACATGGAAGACCTGTCTTCGGATTTAAGCGGAGTTCAGGCCATCGAGTTAGGCCCGGCAGGCCAGGGGCACCCACAACCGATGAGCGCCCCGGTCACCGCCCCATCCTCGTCAATGGCTCCCGAGAGCATCAACGGCGGGTATCAACCGGCCATGGCGGCTCTGTTTCCCGAAGGGGGAGGATTCCCCGAAGTACTGGAGCAAGAGGCCGGGGATGAATACGTGTTGCCCATCCGGGGGCTGCGGAAATTAGAAACGCTATTGAAGGAAAGCGCCCTGCTCCATCTGGTGGGGCCGGCCGGCTGCGGCAAAACCGGCCTGATCTCCATTTATCTCAAAAACTGCATTGCCGAAGGCACCCTGACCCCGGAAAACGTGTTCTATTTTCGCTTTGTTCGGGGAATCACCACCACCCGGGACCTGTTTGGAGAACTCACGGCCTTTCTGCATGCGCAGGGTCAGGACATCTCTTCTCAGGCCTCCCGGAAAGAACTGTCTCTGGCCGTGCAACAGACGCCGGGCTTTTATATTCTGGACGATTTGCACAATGTGGCCGAGGAGGAATTTTATTCCTGGATCGCCGAAACCTGGCAAAAAGCGGCTCAGGGAGAAGGCGCTTTTCCCGGAAAGCTGCTTTTGATCGGCCGGGAACAGTTGCCCGATATTGACCTCAGCGGCAGGCGCTTTTACCACTACTCCGGCCTGTCCACCGCCGAAAGCAACGAACTCATCCGGGATCGCTGGCAGATGGAATTGCCCCGATTGGTGGCCCGGAAAGCGGCCCAACATCTCATGGGCAATCCGGTGTACATGCTCCTGTTCAAACACTGGTGGGAGAGCGAAAGCCGCACCGACACCCAGTTGCAGCGATTCGTCAACGAGATGCCCCAGCAGGCGGATGATCTGGGCATCTACCTGACCGCGCACCTGTACGACACTTTTGAGCGGGTAAACAGCCGTTTCAACACCCTGCTGCTGGCCATTAGCATCTTCGACCGCTGCGAGACCGAATATCTGTTTGAAAAGATTTACGATCAGATCGGCGGATACGATTTTCAAGGCTACATGGAAAAAATGGTGGAACAGTATCAACTGCTCACTTTTTATGAACATCTCAACCGCTATGAACTGAAAGGCAATCTTCGGAATTTTTATTATTACAAGCTCCACGAACTTCAGATGAACCGCATGCTCCACAATTATGCGGGGCAACTGTATCAACAGATGGCCACGGAACAGGGCAGCATCACCGAAGCCATTGAAGGAGCCTCCCATTTTCTGCGCGCGGATCGAGAAGAGGATGCAGTGCGGTTGTTGAAGCCCTTTCTGAAATATGCCATCTCCCGGGATGCGTACGGCGCTCAAATCCTCAAGATCCTGGAGAACGTCAATTTCACCCTGATCGACGATCCCCAACTGCGCATGATCACCCACTTTTACCGGGGTAAGCTGCATTTACAGGCGGGTAGTTATGATGCGGCGGAAGCGGATTTCGAGGCTGCCGTGGAACTGGAGCCGCCTCAAAACATCAAGGGCACCATCGCCCACTCCATGGGGTTGATCGCCCGGGCGCGCAACAATCTGGATGAAGCGGTTCAGTTCCTGCAACGGGCCCTGGGCATTTTTGAGGAAGTGGACGATCGCCCCGGCCTGGCGGAAGCCTGCTGCACCCTGGGAGAGGTGTACCTGAGCCAGGGAGAGCGGGAACTGGCCTATCGGCGGCTGTCCGATTCCATGGAATTGTATCGCCTGTTAGAAGATTGGCCCAACGTGGCCCGGGTGATGTACAAGCTCATCGACCTGAACATCAAGCGGGGAGAATGGGATCAGGTCTTTGCCTATTACCAGCAGTTGCTGGAAATCCATCAACGCCTGGAAAACCCGGCCGGGCAGGCCGAAGTGCACCGAAATCTGGGGAAATTTCTGGAAGAGCGAGGAGATTGGGATCAGGCCATCGAGCATTACCACACTTCCCTGTCCCTGTGGGAAACCCTGGACAACCGGCCGGAAGTGGGTCGAACATACCGGCACATCGGCAATGTGTACCGACTGAAGGAAGAATGGGAACAGGCGGTCGGTTATTACCAGAAAGCGCTGGACATTTTTGAATCGGAGAAAGAGACCACCGAACTGGGCCAATTGTATGATGAGCTTGGCTCGGTGTATCATAGTTGCGGCGAATACAGCCTGGCGCTGGGATTCTACCAGAAAGCCCGGGAAATCTTCACCCAGTTTGAAGATACCGAGGGTCTGGCGGCCACTCTCATTCGCATCGGAACGGTGTACCGGGATCAGGAGGAGTGGGAGCAGGCGCTGGACACCTACGAAAAAGCGCTGACCTACCGGGAAGAGAACGGCGATCCCCGGGGGGTGGCGGAGGTCTATGCCCGGGTGGGGGATGTATATCGGCTCAGCGGAGATATGGAACAGGCCATGGAAGTGTACACCCGGGCCACGGATATTCTGGAGCAGGTGGGGGACAGCTCCGGGCTGGCTCAGGTGTATTTCGACATCGGCAATGTGCATCGCCATAATCGGGATTGGGAGAAGGCCATCCGATTCTATCAGAAAGCGTTGCAATTACAGGAGAACGCCGACCACATGGAAGGGATGGCCAGCACGCTGTTGGCCCTGGGAGAAATTTATCAGGAACTGGAAGATTGGGATCAGGCCGTCGGTCACTATCAGCGGGCCTTGCGATGCTACGAAGCGGTTCGCGATTACCGGGGTCTGGCCCAAACCTACTATCGCATCGGCACCGTTTTTCACGACCTGGGCGAATGGGATCATGCGCTGGAAAATTACCGGGAATGCCTGCCCCTGTTCGATCGCATCGGCGACCTGAACAGCATGGCCCAGACGCTGGGGAACATCAGCTCCATCGAATTTGAGAAGAATCTCCACCGGGATGCCATCAACCGGCAGGTGGAAATTCTGTTATACTTCCAGGATCACAACCGGAAGGAACTGGTGGAACGGATTTTGAGCAACCTGGTGGCCTGCCATCAGGAGTTAGGCCCGGAAGCGTTCCAGCCCATGCTCACCGAATGTCTGGAACGCCTCTCCGCCGAAGGGGTTGTCTGGGGACGCCATCAGGTGATGCCGGCGGACAAAGCCGGACGGCTTATCTCGGAAATCTTCTACAGCGGCGCTTAGTGCTCTGTTTCAGAAATTCTTGTAGGGTTAGATGGGAGAATATGTAGGCGCGGGAGCGCCTTCTCTTCCTTCCACCACAAGAGCGGTGGAAGGAGGCGGAAAAACTGTGTTCTGAAACCCTACAAGCAATTATGA
>CAYQGB010000283.1:0-5630 GCA_964416895.1 uncultured Calditrichaceae bacterium | reverse complement strand
CCCACCCATCCCCACCCCGGCCCTCCCCCCGCCGCGGCAGGGGAGGGTGCCCCGGATTTATAGAAATTCCTTCACCCGCTGCCACTGCGCCACGGCGGCCTGCCGTTCTTCCGGGCGTAGCACCACCAGCAGGCAATATAGCAAAATTCCCGCCATCAGGGCAATGCGTATCCCCAGGGAGGGGTGCCATCCGTAATGCAGCCCCATGCCCAGGGCGATCAACGCCAGCATCTGCCCCACCCGCGACCATTCGATGCGCAGGGGAAAAATCCGGTGGGAGAAGAAAAAGATCGTTCCCGCCATGGTCAGATAGCTGGCCAGGGTCGCCAGCGCCGCCCCCATGATCCCCAGCACCGGCAGCAGCCACAGATTCACCGCCACATTGATCAGCGCCCCCGCCCCGGTAAACAACACCATGTACTGGCTCTTCTTCTTAATGTAAAAGCCGGGGGTCAGGATCACGTAAATCCCGAAAAAGAAATAGGACAGCAGGATCAGAGGGATGATGGGGATGCCCTCCCAGTAGTGGGGGCCGAGGATGTAAACCCGCCCCAGGTAGTGAACGGTGAGCAAATCCCGGATAAAGAAGGTGCCCGACAGCACGATCAGCCCCCCGCCGATGGTGAAGTAGGTAAGCACCCGACTGTACACCTGCCGGGCGTCCTCCTGATGAGCAATTTTCAGGAAAAAGGGCTGCCAGGCATTGCGAAAGGCCACGATGAGCAGGAGCAACACCACCCCGAACTTGTAATTGGCCGCATACAGCCCCAGCGCATCTTTCCCCAGAACCGCAGGAACGATGAACCGATCCACCAGCTCGATGGTGGTAAAGGCGATGCCGTTGGGCAAAAAGGGCAGCCCGAACTTCAGCATCTCCCGCCACAGGGCCAGATCCACCCGCCGGGTCAGGTAGCGTTTGATAATGGGGATCATCACCACCAGGTTGATCAGCGAGGCGGCCAGAGCGGTATACAGAATCCCGATCACTCCGGTGCGCAACACCACCACGAACAGAATGTTAAACCCCAGTTCCAGCAGGAAGCGAAATCCCCGAAACAGGGTATATTGCAGCGATTTCTCCTCCGCCCGTAAAATCAGGTAGGGCAAATTGCCGATGGCATCGAACAGCAAAATCCACCCCGCCAGACGAATAAATCCCGCATACCGGGAGCCTTTTAACAACCATTCCGCCAGGGTAGGGCTGAGCAGAATCAAGATGGCGGTGGTGCCCAGGCTGGTGAGGATCAGGATCAGGAAAGTGGAAGAGAACACGATTTTGCGATCCCGTTTCCCCAGGAAAAAATATCGCAGCATGGCCGCATCCATGCCGTAGGTGTAGAAATAGTGCATAAAAGCAATGAAGGTAAACACGATGGCATAGTCGCCGAAGTCGCTGCGGGAGGGCAGGTAGTTCAGGCTGGTATAAATGGGCAGCAGCAAAAAGCCGGGCAGCTTCTGGATGGCCGTGCTGATGGCGTAGATGGCCGAGTGGCGAGCCAGGCCGGAGATCTGCCGCAGAATACCCATATCACAACCCGGCGTAGGGCTGACTCTCGACCAGCACCCGGCCCTCTTCGGTGAACGTAAACGTTAATCCGTCGAAAGCCAGGTGTATCCCTTCGGGAAGCCGGGCTTCGGCTTCATCATGAAGAACTTTATGGGAGAGGTGGGTCAGGTAGGTTTGCTCGGCTCCGATTTTGCGGGCCTCTTCCACAGCCTGGTCAATATTAAAATGGGTGGGATGGGGCTTGTACCGCAGGGCATTCAAGATCAGCACCTTCAAGTTTTTCAGTCGTTCATAGGAGGCTTCGGGAATCTTGCTGGCATCGGTGCAATAAGCGAAATCGCCGATCCGGAATCCCAGGATGGGAAGCTCCCCATGGTAGAGGGGGATGGGAATGACTTCCACGCCTTTTACATAGAAAACGCGTTCGTCGATTTCGTGCAGGGTCAATTGAGGAACGGCGGAAGCGCAGGCCTTTCCGTCGAAGGCGTAGCGGAAAACCCGCTTGAGGTGGCGAATGGTTTCCGCCGTGGCGTACAGGGGAATGGTGGTATGGTTCAGAAAATTGAAGCTGCGCAGGTCGTCCATTCCCAGAATGTGATCCACATGATGATGGGTATACAGCACCGCATCCAGGCGACGGATGCCCGCCCGGAGCATCTGCTGGCGGTAGTCGATGGAGGTATCAATGAGGATCTCCACCTCATCCACCCGAATGTAGGCCGAGGTGCGCAGCCGTTTATCTTTGGGGTTGGGCGAACGGCAGACCGGGCAATCGCATCCCGCCACCGGAACCCCCATGGAAGTCCCGCTGCCCAGAATCTGAACCGTCATGCGTTTCATCTTCGGTAGTTTATTGAGGGAAAAGGTTGGTCGTCTCTATTCGGTCGAATCCTCATCCGGGGTCATCTCGTCATCGGCAAACATCCCTTTTACCAGATTGGCCACCACCTCGTGATAGGCCGCCGGGACGAACATAAACGTGGAGTGATGCAAGGGAGATTCGGCCACAGCTCCGTAAGCCAGGGAAAACCATTGCCGGGAAAGATAAAAGGGGATTCCCCGCTCTTTCAACACTTCGCCCACCATCTCGGCGTATAGCAAGCCCGGAAACGGGCCGATTTTTTTCCAGTCGTTATCCAGAGCCATCTCACAGATCGGTTTTGGGCTGATCTTTCTTCAGGCTACGGGCTGATTTCCACCACCTGATCTTCCACTTCCTGCAACACTTTATAAATCTCTTCTGCAGAATGGCAATTCAGAATTTGCTGCTGGACGTTTTCCCGGGAGATGATCCGGGAGATGCGGCTCAGCAGGCGGATGTGGGTTCCGGGCTTATCTTCCGGGCCGGTAAGCAAAAAAACGATGTGCACCGGCTTGCTGTCCAGGGATTGAAAATCGACCCCTTCAGGATGAATTCCCAGGGCAATGGCAAAATCCGGTGCATGGCGGCTTTTGCAGTGGGGAATGGCAATACCGTTGCCCACGCCGGTGGTCATAATCTTTTCTCGATCCAGAACCGCCTTCAGCACCGCCTCTTTATCCTCGATCAAATGCTGCTCCGCCAGCAGAGAGATCAACTCCCGAATCACTTCCACTTTCGTGTCCGAGATCAGAGGATACTTGATCAGTGTGGGCTGTAGTACATCGGTAAGTTTCATAGGCTGCCTCAAACGCTCAGGTTGCGTGCCAAATATACGTTAAAAAGTCTGCCAAAACCATAAAGATAATAATGGACTTCCCCGGTTTCCAACCCTGTTGCAATTCCGGTTTTTCCACCTCCTCCATCGTTCCCGCAGGGCCTTTTGGCGAATTCCGATACCCGGTGGTCTCCCTGCTGAACAAGGAGAGTATCCGGGGCCATTTTGCAAGATTTAGAAGTTGACCCGTTTAGAGTCTTGCAAAAATGCAAGAAGTTGGCCCTCCGGCATCCCCCCTGTTTTTCGGATAATTCATTGATAAACATAAATATATCTCTGGAAATATTCGGGAAACGAAAACTGGCATCGTTTTGGGATATACCTCCGGTGGAACTGAACGAAGAGAAAGGTGAATTGAGAGCGAACCGGAAAATCTTTAAGCAAAAGGAGAGAACGATGAAAGCATGGAACCGTCCCGTAAGCATTCTGGCCGTGGTGATCGGTTTTATCTTTATGGTAAGTGTGGGCGCAGCCATTGCCGGCCACGATGAGGCCACTCCCCATTCCGGTCGATGGATCGCCCCGGAATCGGCCAATAAGCTGGTGAATCCGCTTCCCAATACCCCGGAGAACATCAAAAAGGGCAAGAAAATTTTCGCCACCCGCTGCGCGGTATGCCACGGGCGTTCCGGGAAGGGAGATGGACCGGCTTCCCGATCTCTGGGCAAGCAGCTTCCCAACTTTACCAGCCCGGAATTTCAATCCCAAACCGACGGGGCAATTTTCTGGAAAATTACCAACGGCAACCCCCCCATGCCTTCCTTTAAGGGAGGTTTAAAAGAAAAAGAACGCTGGCAGGTCATTCTGTATTTGCGAACTCTGGGTTCTAAACACTAACAAGGAGATCTGGCGATGAGAGGGCAAAACGGGCTACCCATCTTTATTATGGCGTTGCTGTTGATGCAGGCCATTCTGGCGCAGGAACCGACCACTCCCACCGCGACCAACCGCGAAGGCGGGTTCCTGTTGGCCGGATACGGCTTCACCAACTTTGAAAAAGCGGAGCATGAGCTGTCCAACTTTTCCGCCTCGTTTAATCCCATTATGCTCTGGCGGCCGGCGGATCGGCTGCTGTTTGAAAGCGAAGTGGAATTTGAGGTGGAAGAAGGCACTACCGAAATCGGGCTGGAATTTGCCCAGATCTTTTATGTGCTCAACGATTACATTACTCTGGGCGCCGGGAAATTCCTCAGTCCCAATAACAACTTCATGGAACGGTTGCACCCGGCCTGGATCAACAAATTACCGGATATGCTTTTCGGGGTTTCCGGGCATGGCGGGGTGCAGCTTCTGGCGTCCACCCAATTGGGGGTTCAGGCCCGGGGAGGTATTCCGCTGGGTGCCAGTAAGCTGAGTTATGCCATCTATGTTGCCAACGGCCCCACGCTTAACGTGGAAGAAGATCACGGAGGAGCCACCGGCGAGGAGAGCGTGAGTTCGGAAGGGGATGAGGAAGGCGAAGGCCACGGACACGGCGTCGGGGTTCCCGGGACCCTGAACTTCTCCAACTCTGAGGACAACAACGCCGATAAGGCCATCGGTGGCCGGATCGCCTTCTATCCCGTGCCTCAACTGGAAATCGGCTACGGCTTTGAAACCGCCAAAGTGGGCAGTGAAGGAACCCACTTCGCCGACGTGCGCTCCACCAACCACGTGGTCGATTTCACCTACGTCACCGATGTCACCCCTCTGAAAGGGCGGATTGACCTGCGAGGGCAATTCATCTGGCTGAATGTGGATAATCCCAACGAAGAACCGCTGGTGTTCGAGAACAAAAGCACCGCCGGTTATGGTCAGATCGCTTATCAGCCCTACCTGCTGGAAAGCGGCTTCCTGAAGAATGTGGAACTGGTATTTCGGTACGACCGCCTGGATCTGCCGGAAGAGGCGCTTCTGAACACGGATATGAAGCGGGTGAGCTTTGGGCTGAACTACTGGTTGTCTGCCAGCAGCGCCTTCAAATTCGCGTATGAGCGGGTAACGGAAACCGGGAATGAAGGCGAAGAAGAGACGGAAGGAAAATTCATCGGACAATTTACGCTGGGATTCTAATCCACGAGGAGGAAAACCATGAAAACCCCCAGGACCTTTCGATGGAAACCGGCGGTAATGATCGCCGCCCTGGTGATGCTGGTGCTTGGTTCGGCGCTGGTGGGCTGTGCTTCTTCCACCCCGATTTCGGAAAAACCCGGGGCGCTGCTGTGGGGCGATAACTGCGGCCATTGCCATAACATCCGCCCCCCTTCCGGCCTGACCGATGCCCAGTGGGAAGTGGCGGTGTTGCACATGCGCACCCGGGCCAATCTGACTGCGGATGAAGCGGAAAAAATCGTGGAGTTTCTGAAGAGCGGAAACTAAGCGAGACACTCTCCATCAATGCGGTGAATACCGGCGGGCGAGGGGACGGCCCCTCGCCCGTTTTTTAT
>CAYQGB010000282.1:0-5633 GCA_964416895.1 uncultured Calditrichaceae bacterium | reverse complement strand
CCGACTCCGTCGAGGGCAGGCAGGAGCGGTGGAAGGAGGCGGAAAAACTGTGTTTGGAAACCCTACAAGCAATTATGAAACGGGGCACTAAGTGCTCTTTCAAGGTTTGGATGACGGGTTGTTATCCTGATGCAATTCATAAAGGACAGGGATTCTTCGGGCTGCCGCCTTGACAACACTCCTGCGAATGGGATTAGTGTTTCTGAAGCCGCAGTTCTCAACATAAAGCCGGCACTTCCCCGGCGGCAGCCCTCAGAATGACAATGGAAACCCGTCAAATAAACCTTGAAAGAACACTAAGTGTGAAATTCCCCGGTTTTTCGTTACCGACCGTAAAACGGGATCGTTTTTTTCACGCATCACGCATCACGTTTCACGGGGGATGGTTCAGGCCTCTGAGGTTATTGTTATTCCTCGTGAAACGTACAAAAGTACGCTTCTTTATCCTTGACGACAGGTATACCAACCAACTCACAAGAGCAACATGAAACAGCATCCATCCACTCCCTGCAAGGCCGTTCAGGAATTGATGATGAAATCCCTGGATGGGGAAATCACTCCCGAAGAGCAACGCCTGCTGGATCAGCATCTGGAGGAGTGCACTTCCTGCCGCAGGGAAATGGAGTCGTTTAAAAAGCTCAAACAGGAGACCGGAGCCATGAAGGAACACCTGATTCCCGATCTGGCCTGGGAAGATTACTGGCACCGTCTGTATAACCGCCTGGAGCGAGGGCTAAGCTGGATTTTGATTTCCCTCGGGGCGGTCATTCTGCTGGTGTACGGCGGCTATCAGGCAGTGACGGAAATCTTCCAGACCACCGACATGCCTGTAGTGGTGAAATGGGGGATGCTGGCGTTGATGGCCGGGATCGCCCTTTTGCTGGTATCCGTGATTCGCGAAAAGCTGCTGCTGCGCAAACACGACAAATATAAGGAGGTCCGGCGATGATTCTATCCACCACCGATACCATTCCCGGCAAACAGGTGAACCGGGTGCTGGGCATTGCCAAAGGGAACACCATCCGGGCGCGCCATATCGGGAAGGACATTCTGGCGCTTTTTAAAACCATTGTGGGGGGAGAGATCGAGGAATATACCAAACTCATCGCCGAAGCCCGGGAGCAGGCCCTGGATCGGATGATCGCCAACGCCCGGGAGTTAGGCGCCGATGCGGTGATCAACGTGCGGTTCAGCACCTCTTATATTATGGGCACTGCCTCGGAAATTCTGGCCTACGGCACCGCAGTAAAGCTGGGATGATCCTGAGCCGGAATAGCCAGAACCCCAAAGGTGTTAATGTAACGGTGTGTCACCCTTCGACAGGCTCAGGGTGACAGGCTCAGGGTGCCGGGAAATCAAAACCGGAGTCGCTTTGACAAAAGTGTCAGGATCTGAAAACATCGGCACTAATCCGGGACCTCAATTCAGGCGGATAATCTGCCCCAGATGAAATTTTAACACCGTGAGGGTGCTGTTGACCCGGGGCTTATCGGAGAAATGAATGTTCTCCATAAGTCCCTGAAATCGATTGGTGCGCTCCAGTCGATCTCGTAACTCCGTTGCGGAAATCCCCGGGGTGTAGTTGGATAAAATCCACTTCATAATGTCGTATCCCAGCAGATGGAACAGCTCCGGGGTGGTCTTCATTTCGCTGCGAAAGCGGTTCAGAAACACCCGATAGTCGGTGGAGTTGGGATCGTAGTATCCCGCCGTAATATATACCAGCCCGTCAATATACTGCCGATGCTTTTGTAGCAGCTCGGGATCGTTCCATCCCTCGTTGCCCAGCAGGGTGGTCTTGAGGTTGCTCAGGGCAAAGTGGGGGGCCACGAAACGGATCATATCCGGGGAGGGAATCACGATCAGTACCGCATCCAGGCCGTAAGCGGGCACATCCATAGAATCTGCCCGAATGCCGATCCGGGCGGGATCGAACAGCCACTCCATGTACTCCTCAAACCCGGCTTTCAGGTCTTCTTCGGAGATGTCCGGGTTTTCCGCCAGCACGGAGTCCTGATAGGTTACCCAGAAGGCCTGCCGTCGCATGGCGCTGAATTGCCGCCGGAAGTCCTCCGCCGATTCGTAGTACCACTGCACGGTCAGAATATCGCCTCCACCGGCCTGCACCTCTTCCACAAAACTCTGCACAAAGTCCTCTCCGTACTCCGTGGCCGGCGCCAGCACCGCCAGACGCCGCGCCCCTAATTGGGCGGTGGCGTATTCTCCCAGAAAGCGCCCTTTCACCCGGGCATCAGGATTGATCTGGAAGGTATAGGGGCTGAGAGCCGCCAGGCCGGTCTGGGAACTGAGCGGGGCAATGTAGGGAAAGCGTTCATACCGGGAGAGCATGGCCAGGCTGGCGGTCTGGTCGGGGTCAATCGGCCCCAACATGCACAGGGGGCGGGAACTGCGAAGCTGCTGGGTGGCGGTCTTCAACGCACTGATGACGCTGCCGCCCACCTCTACCGTGCGCAAATGCAGATCATCCCGGGGATTGCGGCGCTTATACTCCAGCAGGGCGTATTCCAGCCCTGCCTCAATGTCTTCGGCCACCTCCTTCAGTTCCCCGTCGGTGCTTTTGAGATAAAGAATGTTCACCCCTTTGCCCACTTCCGGTATGGAAATGCCAGCCAGTCGCCGGGCTTCGTCGGCGTAGGGATGGTTGGGTTGATCTCGCAGGAAAGTTCGCAACAGAGACTCCGCCCGGCTTTGCTCCCCTTCCTCCAGCAGACGGGAAGCCTCCAGAACGGTCACAAATCCATCCAGGGTGGGGCTGACCACCCGCCGTTGCAGGGCTTTGATCTCCGGCGTTTTCAGAAAGTGGTACAGGGTGTTGTACAGGTAACTGGAGGCCAGGCGCTTCAGGCGGGCATCCCGGCCGTTGTCCACCACCCACAGCCACTGCTCCACCGCCGCGGTATAGTTTTTCATCCGGAAATAGACGTTCCCCAACAGGTGGTGCATATCATCCAGATAGGCGCTGGTCGCATGGCGGGTGAAGAAGAATTTGCATACCACTTCTGCTTTGGCGTAATCTCCCAGCTTGTAATAGGATTTTGCCAGCATCAGGCGGGTGGCGGTCAGCAGGCGCCCGTTGGGATATTCCTGCAGAATCCGGAAAAATAGTTGCTGGGCCCGAGCGTAGTCGCCGCTGCGATAAGCGGCCAGCCCTCGATCGAACAGTTCCTGCTCGGTCTGGGCATACAGCAGGGTGGAGACAAACAGGACGATAAACCCGCTCACGAAGAAGAAGTGTCTCAAGGCTGTTTCCTCTTGGTTTGATTCTTCGGATGTCATCAGGCTGGCGCTAACATGATGTATTGAAGTGACAGATTTTCTTCCCTCCCGATTATCGGCATTCCTTCGACGCCGATAAAGGCGGCAAAATATAAGGGATTGACCCAATAAAATCAATGCTGAATCGGGGTAAGCCCAAAACGGAATGCTTTTGATTCCCCCTCCTGCGTTTGCTATATTCACCCCACCGGTTATGCACGAGAGCAGCAGCCCATGAGCGTTTATTCAGTTGGTATGGATGTGGTGGAAATTCGGCGCATTGCCGAGTTGATCGAGCGGCACGGGGAGCGGTTTCTCAAGCGGGTATATACCGATCGAGAGATCGAGTACTGCCGCCGGAAGGTGAACGCGGCCAGCTTTGCCGCCCGGTTTGCCGCCAAAGAGGCGGTGCTGAAGGCCGCCGGCACGGGGTTGAACCTGGGCACTCGCTGGCGGGATGTGGAGGTGATCAACGACGCCCGGGGAAAACCGAGGGTTCACCTGTCGGGAAAAACCGCGGAATTGTTAGGCCACCGGCGGGTGCACATCTCCCTGAGCCATACCGAGGAGCTGGCCGTGGCCATGGTGGTGGTGGAAGAGTGACCGCTTTATTCCGGTTTGGTTGCCAACTAAAGGTAGGAAAGATCAAGCGGGTGAATTCTGTTGGAATTGCGTATTGCGTAATGCGTATTGCGTAACCAACGACATTAAAAAATACCCAATACGCAATACGAAGCACCCGGTATCGTTGATTCCACGAAGTTCTCAAACATGAGGTGAGGGATAGCATGATCAAGATTGTGACTGCGGAAGAGATGCGGGAGAAGGATCGCTATACCATCGAAGAGATCGGGGTGCCCGGGGTGGTGTTGATGGAGAACGCCGGGGCCGCAGTAGCCCGCATCGTGCAAAGAGAACTGGAAGGCATTCCCGATCCCCTGGTGTATATCTTTTGCGGCAAGGGCAATAACGGGGGAGACGGGTTTGTGGCCGCCCGCCATCTGTGGAATCAGGGCATTTACCTCAAGGTGTTCTGCATCGTGCCGGAAGATCAGATCACCGGCGACGCCCTGATCAACTTTCGCATTCTCCGCAACATGAAGGTGCCCCTGGAATTTATCAGCAGTGTGGAGGCCCTCTCGCCTCTGGAGAATCACGCTCCCGACGTGGTGGTGGATGCCCTGCTGGGAACGGGCATCAAAGGGGCCGTGCGGGGGCTGGCGAAAGAGGTGATCGACTTTATCAACCATAATCTGGGAACCCGGGTGGTGGCGGTGGATCTCCCCTCGGGGCTGAACGCCGGCTCTCCGGAAATAGCCGGGAGCGCCATCCGCGCCGACATCACCGTCACCATGGGGCTGCCCAAGTATTGCCACGCCCTCTATCCGGCGCGAAATTGTGTGGGGGAGTTGTATATCGCCGACATCGGCATTCCTCCTTTCGTGCTCAACAAGGATGATGTAAAAGTGGCCATGCTGGAGGCGGAGGATATTGTGCTCCCCTTCCGCTACGCCGATGCCCACAAGTATGAGTGTGGCCGGGTGGCGGTGCTGGCCGGTTCGGAAGGGTACACCGGCGCCGCCGCTCTCACCGCCGAAGCCGCGCTGAAAATCGGCGCCGGGCTGGTCATTCTGGGTATTCCCCAAAGCCTCCATCCCACCATGGAGCAGAAGCTCACCGAAGTGATCACCCGACCGCTGCCGGAGACGGCCGAGCACACCATCGGGAAGAAGAGCCTGCCGGCGATCCGGGAATTGCTGGAGTGGTGCGACGTGCTGGCTCTGGGGCCGGGGCTGGGACGCTCCCAGGAGGTGCAGAAAACGGTGATCAGCATTCTGGAAAATTTCGATAAACCGGTGGTCATCGACGCCGACGCCCTGTTTGCCCTGGCCAATCATCGGGAATTGCTGGAGCAGGGAAGCCATCCCCACTGGGTTCTGACCCCTCACTTAGGGGAATTTTTGCGATTTTTCCCTGAAGAGAGCAAGGAGTCCCTCAACGTGCATCGGATCGAGCGGGCCCGGGAATTCGCCGCCGGCCACGGGGTTACCCTGTTGCTGAAAGGCGCTCCGGCGATGGTGGCCATGCCCGATGAACGGGTGTTCCTGAATTCTACCGGCAACCCCGGTCTGGCCAGCGGCGGCACCGGAGATGTGTTGACCGGCTTCATCGCCGGATTGCTGGCGCAGCGGTTCACTCCCGATGAAGCGGCCTATACCGCCAACTTTGTGCATGGATATGTGGCGGATTATGTGGTGGAGCAGGAAAGCGTGTACACCCTGACCGCAGGGGATCTCATTCGCCATCTGGGGCCGGCCCTGAACCGGTTTCTGGAAGATTCGGGGGTGTAACTTAAT
>CAYQGB010000281.1:1177-5638 GCA_964416895.1 uncultured Calditrichaceae bacterium | reverse complement strand
CCGGTCTTCGTTTTGCCTGAGATAAATCCGAAAATGGGAAGGGGATTACCACTACGTCGCCCTTTACAAATCGCGCCAAGCCTCATCCTCCTCCGATCGTAGCCAATCTTTCTTCAATGCCGACTCACTGGCCAGTAAAATCTCCCATTCTTCTTGATTGATTTTAAACTTCAGAAATTGAATGAACATGAGCACTTCTTTTAGCAACTCTTCGGGAATATTTTCAATTTCTTTCAAAATAGCCTCTTTGTAGCTCATTGGATGCCTCCAATTTTCCGGGAAGATAGCTCTCCAACAGGGAGAAAGCAAGAATTGCACGATCTCATCACATTTGAAAATTTCGCAAGGCCCACCGGCAACACGTACCCATCCGGTAAAATGCCGGCAAACCTATTGGGTAGTGGATTGACTGCTCAATCCGGCATCCACAATCCACCATCCGAAATCCGCTCTATTCGATGTCCGTCGCCGTTTCCTGCACCGGCTGGAACCATCGGCGGATACGGCCCCACAGCGTGGAAGGGGGACGGCGCTCCTCAATCAGTTGCAAAAGCCGGGGCATCACCCGCAGGGCCGCCCGATAGCCTTCCTCATACATAAAGGTGGCGCTCTCTTCTTCCGGGCGGTCGTCCTCCGCCAGGTTCGGGGTGATCAACACATCGGCATCCCGAAGATTGGCCTGGGTGTTGGCATCTACCGCAATTTCAAAGGCGTTCATAATGATGTTCACGATGCCGGTAGGCTCCCGGTACATCTTCTGGCTGCTGAGGTGCACGCCCACGATGATGTCGGTGCCCATCGCCTTCAAAGGGGAGATGGGCACGTTTTCCACCAGGAAGCCATCCACCAGCAGGCGACCGTCCATCTTTACGGGAGCGTAAATTCCCGGTATGGCGGTGCTGGCCATTACCGCATGGGCGACATTGCCCTGCCGCAGCACCACTTTCTCTCCCGTGGCGATATCCGTGGCGATAATCGCCAGAGGGATGGGTGCCTCTTCAATGTTCACCGCGCCGATGTGTTTTTCCACGATTTCAGCGATGGCTTTGTTGGTCAGAATGGCCGCCCGGGAAAGCGACAATCGAGATACGGTGGACCAGCTCATTTGCAGGGCTTGATCCAGGATGGCGTTCAGGGGAACGCCGAACGCATAAACGGCTCCTACCAGGGCCCCGATGCTGGTGCCGGCGATATAATCCGGCTTGATGAAGTGTTCCTCCAATGCCTTCAAAACGCCGATGTGGGCGACTCCCCGGGTGGCGCCTCCGCTCAGGGCCAGCCCGATCGCAGGCAGGTTTCTCCGGTGTCGCAGATTCGCCTTTCCCTCCACTGCTCCTCCAGTGCCTTTCATCGTGTACTATCACCCCACATTTGAGAATTTTGCCAAAATTGCCGATGTCGGCACTCATTGATGGAAAAGGCGATGAAACGTATTGCGTAGTGCGTATTGCGTATTTTGCAATACGCTATTTGACATTTCACGCCGATGGGCGCCGACGGTCGAATGGCTTCTGCGAAATTCTCAGATGTTACGTGATAGTACATCTTTCATCTTGTAGGGCGCGCATAGATGGGTTAGACGAATACTTACAATTTCTCCCTATGGTCATCCCCCGGTGCGCAGTTTGATGCTCAAAGAAAGACCGTCCCGCAGGGGGATAAAGGAAGTAAACAGCGCAGGATCTTCGATCAACATTCGGTTGAACTCCTGAATGGCCCGGGTGGATTCATCCTTCGCTTCTTTTACCACCCGACCACTCCACAGCACGTTATCGCTGATGAGCATGCCCCCCACCCGGAGACGCCGGAGCATTTTGGGAAGCAGCCGGGGATATTGGGGTTTTTCCACATCGTTGACGATGAGATCGAAGGTTTGGGAGAAGGTGTCGATCAAATCCAGGGCATTGCCGGCCATGAAAGAAACTTTGTGAACCAGATTGGCCTTCTCAAAGAACTCTTTGGCCAGGGCAATGTTTTCTTCGTTGTATTCGATGCAGATCATCCGCCCGTTTTCCGGAAGGGCCAGGGCCATCCACATGGCGGAGTAGCCAAACCCGCTGCCGCATTCCAGAATGGTGTGCACATGCCCAAACCGCACCAGCACGGCCAGCAGCCGCCCCACCAGCGGCCCGACAATAGGGAAATTCCGCTGTCGACCGATTTGCTCCATCTCCTCCAGCACCGGGTGGGGAACCGGCGCATGCTGTTGCAAATACGCCTCAATTTCCGGATGCACGATGGTCAGGGTATTCTCCGGTGGCTTACCGCTGCTCATAAGTCCGCATCTCCTTCCGTATCGGTTAAGGTTACAAAAATGGCCTCCCCGTCCTGTTCCAGGGGCACCGGGATCAGGTGCTTATCCGGAGTATGGCGGCATTTTCCTCCGGGAAGTTCAAATTGCCAGCCGTGCCAGGCGCAGGTGAGGATGTTTCCCTCGATCAGACCGTTGTGGAGCACGCCCCCGGCATGGGGACAGCGATTTTCCACCGCCACCAGCCTCTCCCCCTGGCGAAAAACGGCAATCGCCCGCCCATCCGGAAGCACAAATGCCCGCCCCTCATGAAGGGGAATGTCCTCCACATCGCATACCCGAAACCGTGCCATCCATTCCCCTTAAATAATCAGCAATTCCTGAATTTGACGGGAAAACTCCTCCATAAACAGCCACAGAAAGAACGCCGAGGCCACCGCAAAAACCAGCGCGATGATCGTCACCACGCCGTATATCACGAAGTAGGTGCGCAGTTTCTCCATCATTTCCGCCAGATAATCCCAATTCTGGCTGAATCGGAGCTGCTGCGCCCGTTCTCCGGCCTGGAACATCAGCACCCCCAGCCAAATGGGAATCCAGGCCACGATGATTCCCACAAACGTCAATGCCGTGAGCGCGCCGCTGATGATGGTCAGTACCCCCAGGAACTTCAGCCAGGTGCTCATGGTGGCGGCGGAGCGGTGAATGCGGAGCATGGTCTCCGCGGTGGGAGGAGGGTACTGCTCGATAGATGCGTCGGTCATGACTTCCTCTTTCCGGGGTTAAACTTGATATTTTTTATGTACATAGGATTGTTCTTTCACGCATCACGTATCACGCATCCGAGTGCGCAGAGTCTGCCCGGAGAACGTGAAGTTATTTCCGAAGGGCAAAAATAGACAATACCCCGGAACAAATCAACCGGATTTGTGGGCGGGCGGTGGCCGGTGGTTGTGGGAAATTGATCCGCCATCCCCAACAAGCTGGTGTTCCAGCACAGGGGGCGGAAAAATTTCAGAAGATGTATTTTTGGGTGATGGTGTACTGCCCCATTTCCAGAGCCACGGGAGGGAAATTCCGCCATCGGCGAACGGACCGCTTGATGCACTGCAAAATGCGGGGGTCTTTGATGTCCGTCTGGATAATGCGGATGCTCTCCGGGATGACGTATCCGTCGGGATGAATATCGAACTTGACCGTCACGCTACCCCGGGCGGAAGGGTCCCGGCGATGCAGTCGGTCAAAACAGGGCTTCAGGGAGCGGCGGTTGGTGCTCACTACCGACATGGTCTCTTCGTAATCCCGGAAGCCTTTGACGATCTCAAAGTCGGTGAACTGCGCTTTGGGGATGGCAACCCCGCTGTCCTGCTTCTCGGGAGTGTAGGCCCGAATCCGGGCCTCATATTTTCGTTGATCCATCCGGTAGGGGTCTACCGGGGAGCGCCACTCCGCCGGGGAGGGTTTTACCAGAGCGGCAATCTCGCCGATGGCGTTTCTCACCGACAGTCGAGACTCCTGAGAAGATTTTAAAAAGGCAATCAGATCCGGAGAAGCCGTGGTCTCCGTGGGAAGCAGAGGACCGGTAACACTTTTTTCAAACGGATTCAGGGAATCCGGTCTCAGGGATGCGGTAGAGTCGTTTTCTGCAACCGCTGCCTCCTCCGGCGACAGGGTCACAACGACTTCGAGAGCCGTATCCGGGGGAAGGGAGGATGAAGAGATGGGCGGAGAGAACCCGGGATTGGGCGGCTCCTGATACAATTTTACCAGATGGGCGATGTAGGTCTGAGTAACTTTTCGGCGGATGCGTTGCTCCGGATAGCGGTCATAGTACCGAATGGACAGCAGCAGAAGGGAGAGGATCACCGAAGCAGAAAGCATCAGGCTGATGAGCAACCGAATATTGGCCGCCGTCCATAGCGGCCGTCGAAAGAAAACCCGCTGAAAATTGTAAGAAGGATTATTGGCCATCCTGACCCAACATATAGATTCTGTCTTTCCTGACCGGAGCCGCCCTCAGGCTCCTCACAGTCTGCTACCGAAACGGCGAAAAGCTAAGATTACTGAAAATACACAATTTATCTTCCAGATTTGTGATAAAATTGACAACAACGGTGTATCAAACTCATCATACTTGGGGAAATATTGAGTTCATTGGCAGTACTGCTCTCTTCTCTCTCCGAATGGAGAAATTTCCCCCAACTACTGTT
>CAYQGB010000281.1:0-1077 GCA_964416895.1 uncultured Calditrichaceae bacterium | reverse complement strand
TAATGGCTCAGGAGCGCGGTACCATCAGCGGAAAAGTGACCGACGCTCGAACAGGAGAATCGCTTCCGGGAGCCAATATCATTCTGGTAGGAACTTTCATGGGGACCAGTTCCGGTCCCGATGGAAGTTACAGTTTTGAGGCTCCTGCAGGCAGCTATACCCTGCGTTGCTCTTTTATCGGTTATGCCACGAAGGATGTGGAAATTACCGTTATCGCCGGCGAGGTCACCACGGTGGATTTCGAGCTTTCCGAAGCGGCGGCGGAATTCGGGGATGTCATCGTGGTGCTGGGGTCTCGCGCCGAGCGTACCGCAGTGGAAACCCCGGTACCGGTGGATGTTATCTCCGAAGTGGCCGTGCGGGAATCGCCCCAGTACGAATTGAATCAGGTGCTGCGGGATCTGGTGCCTTCCTATAACGCCTCCCACCAAACCATCGCCGACGGAACCGACCACATCAACCCGGCCAGTTTGCGGGGGTTGGGGCCGGATCAGGTGCTGGTGCTGATTAACGGCAAGCGGCGGCATCCCAGTGCCCTGGTGCACGTGAACGGAACCTTCGGTCGGGGAACCGTGGGGGTGGATCTGAACGCCATTCCCAAATCGGCCATTGAGCGGATCGAAGTGCTGCGGGATGGGGCCGCGGCGCAGTACGGCTCCGATGCTATCGCCGGGGTGATCAACATCGTGCTGAAGGAAAGCACCGGCAAGATCAACGTCAACGCCATGACCGGGGCCAACAACCTGCTGTTCAAGAAAGACATCAGCCTTTCCCCGGAAATCCAGGAAATTCGCACCGCCCATGGTCTGAGTCCTGATGTGCGTTTCGATGATACTGATGGCGAAACATACAGCCTTGATGTCAACTACGGATTCAAGATCGGTAGCACCGGTTTCTTCAACATTACCGGGGAATATCTGGATCGGGGTCGTACCAACCGTTCCACCACCTGGACCGGAAAGATCTTTAACGATAGTGATTCTCCTATCACCGTTTTCCGGGATGGCAAAGAATGGACCTTCCTCCCGGATGATCAGGAACTGGCCCGGCGCGGCCTGACCCGGGATGATTTCTCCA
>CAYQGB010000280.1:0-5694 GCA_964416895.1 uncultured Calditrichaceae bacterium | reverse complement strand
CGGCTGTGCCTAAATTGCTCCCCTTTTTGCCGATAACGCAGGAAGTCGAAAAACAGATGAAACACGGAGCCGGATTTATGCGACGCTGGATTCTTGTGCTGCTCTGGGGCAGTATGCTCTTCGGAGAAACATGGGCACAGGGGTATCTATGGCCTACCGAGGCCAGCAAACTGATCACCAGCAGCTTCTGCGAATTCCGCCCCCGCCATTTCCACGCCGCCATCGACATCAAGACCTGGAATCGCACCGGCTACAAGGTTTTTGCCATCGACGACGGCTACGTGTATCGGCTGAGGGTGGCCGCCACCGGATACGGGAAGGCCATCTATCTGAAGCTGAAGGATGGCAACTTTGTGGTGTACGGGCACCTCTCCGGCTTCATCCCGGAACTGCAAGCCTACGCCGATTCGGTGCGACTGGCGACTCGCAACAACGTACTGGATGTCTATCCCGATCCCGAACAATTTCCGGTGAAGCGGGGGCAGGTTCTGGGCTACACCGGGGAAACCGGCATCGGAATGCCCCATCTGCATTTCGAGATCCGGGATCCCTACCACCGGCCTGTTAATCCTCTGCAATTTTACCGGGAGGTGGTTAACGATGAAATCCCTCCCACGCCCCGATTTCTGGCGGTGATTCCTGTGGGCGCGCTTTCCCTGGTCAACTTTTCCCCCGACACCCTGATCCTGCCCCTTCCTGCAACCCCCCGGGTGCGTTTAACGACGCCCGTTTACCTTACCGGGAAGGCCTATCTGGCGGTGCGGGCCTTCGATATGGCCGACGGCGCCACCAACCACTTCGACTTCTACCGGGCGGAACTGTTTATCAACGATTCCCTGGTTTACTTCTGCCAGTACGATCGCTTTAGCTATGCGGAAACCCACCTGATCGAAATCGACAAAAACTTTTCCCTGTGGCGAAAACGCCGGGGAATTTACCACAACCTGTATCGCCACCCGGCCAACAGCCTGCCGTTTTACGATGATCTTCCCCGGGGAGCGGGATTGCTCTCCGGGGCTTCCCTGCGGGAGGGGGAAAACCGGATTCGCATTCGGATGCTGGATTTTGCGGGAAACTCCTGCCAGATTGAACTGCCGGTGGTCTATCATCGGGCGGTGCTGCTCAGCGTGCGGGAAGTTGTGGCTTCGGATTCCACCTGGCAAGTGCTGGTGGAATCTCCTCAACCGCTTCGCCGCCTTACGGTAGAACGGCTTTTTTCTCTGCAGGGCAAGCCTGTTCGGGTGGAAATCGGGGATTCTCTCATCCTCGCCGATACCACCGGCGGATTCGTGTATGCCCTTACCATTCCCCGAACAGGAAAAACCCATTCGGTTTCTTTCCGCCTTCAGGGC
Source organism: uncultured Calditrichaceae bacterium (assembly GCA_964416895.1). Taxonomy (GTDB): domain Bacteria; phylum Calditrichota; class Calditrichia; order RBG-13-44-9; family J075; genus CAYQGB01. The sequence goes on along the minus strand of CAYQGB010000280.1, from coordinate 4,342 downwards.
GTGTACGGAAAGGACATACCCACCCTGCCTCTGTATTTTTCCCCGGATTCGGCGGCGATGGATTCGGCAGCGGTGCACAGGATGAAGGTGCGCTTTTTCGGCCATACCGTGGCCGTGCGCACCGCCCGACCGGACACCGCGCTATCAGGAGATGCCGCTCCGCTGCTTACCTATCCCTTCCGCCCCGACGAGGTCTATCTGGCCTTCCCCTTGCAGCTTCAATCCGGTCAGGCGTTGTCGCCGGGAACCAATCATCATCCGCTCTCCCGGCTGGTGGCGGAGTGGACGCCGATCATCCCCAGCCGGAGCAACACGGTGTATTCTCCCGATCGGCGGCTGCGGCTGCGCTTTCCCGGAGATGCCGCCTACGATACCCTGTTCGTGCGCATCCACCAGATGCCCCCCCGGGACTCTCTGCCCGCCCCATACCGTTTTGTCGGCGACGTATATAATGCACAGCCGTTTGATCAGCCGTTGAACTACGGCGCGGAACTGGAATTTCACCTCCCGGACAGTTTGCGTTCTCACCCGGGGCTGGGGGTCTATTACCGGGATACTCGGCTGGGCTGGCTGTTCCTCCCCACCCGGTACAATTCCACCACCGGCATTCACACCGCCCGGATCACCAGCCTGGAACCGTTTGCCGTCATCGAAGATACCGTTCCTCCGCAGGTGATGGCGCTGAATCTCAAGCGGTTCCGGCGAGCCAGAGGGAAACCCCCGCTGAAATTTCTGGTGTGGGATGAGATGGCCGGCATCTACAAGGAGCGGCAAATCCGGGTGGAAATCGACGGGCGCTGGTCGCTGTTTGAGTACGATCCCGAAGAGGACACCGTGACCATTGCTCCCCGGCACATTCCTCCCGACGCCCGAGAGGTAACCCTTACGGTAACCGACAACGCCGGGAATACTACCCGGCGGGTGTTTCAAATCGGGGATTAATAGAAAATCCTCCGGAACGCGCTCGAGAACCGGTGCTCAAGGCCAGAAAACGTATTGCGTATTGTATCATAGCCGGTTACGCAATACGCATTACGCAATACGCTGTTTGATATTTCACGCCGATGGGCGCCGCCGCTGAGTGGCTCCTGCAAAATTCTCAGATGTGAGGTGATAGTACAACCAATATCCCAATATCCGAATATCTCAATATCCCAACGCCCTCATTTTCATGAACCCCATCCACCCCAAAAAGCGCCTGGGGCAGCACTTCCTGAGCGACAGGAATATTGCCCGGAAGATTGTCGCCGCGGCTCAAAGCGAGGCGCCCCGGCTGATCATCGAAATCGGGCCGGGAAAGGGCGTGCTGACCGACCTGCTGGTGACATCCGGAGAGCCGTACGTGGGGGTGGAGATCGACTCCCGACTGGCCCGGTGGCTCCGGGAACGCTTCGGAAAGCTGGCCCATTTCCACCTTCTGGAACAGGATTTTTTGACCCTCGACCTGCGGGAACTGATCGCCCGATTTCCCGATCACCTGCCGGTGGTGGTGGGAAACATCCCCTATAACATCACCTCTCCCATCCTGTTCAAACTGTTTGAGGACGCCGACCGGCTGCACCTGGCAGTGCTGATGGTGCAGAAAGAGGTGGGGGAGCGGATGATCGCCCGGCCTTCTACCAAAGCCTATGGCCTGCTGGCCATTTACAGCCAGTTGTTCGCCGAGGTGGAACTGCTGTTCCGGGTGCCGGCCAAACTGTTCCGCCCGCCGCCGAAAGTGGATTCCGCGGTGATGCGCCTGCGGTTTCGCCCGGATGTGCGGGAAAGCTTCACCGATTTTGCCCTGTTCGAGAAGGTGCTCCATCACTGCTTTGGGCAGCGGCGAAAGATGCTCCGCAAATCGTTATCGGCGTTGTTCTCGCCGGACCTCCTGCGTAAATTAGGCGTCGATTTAACCCGGCGCCCGGAGGCGCTCACCATTCCGGAATGGAAAGCCCTTACCGAAACCATCGCCAAACTGCGTCGAGAGGAGGCGGGAGCATGAGTCCCACGAAATCGCGCATCAATGTAGAAGAGATCGTGGATGACATCCAGGCTTTGCTCAAGGAAGGCAAAACCGAATACGTGCGCAACATCCTGGTGGATTTCCACGCCGCCGACATCGCCGACCTGATGGAACATCTGGAGCCGCATCAACGGGAACTGGTGTTCTCTCTGCTGCTTCCGGAGGCGGCCAGCGAGGTGTTGGCGGAACTGGAGGACGCACCCAAAGAAGATCTGCTGGAAACCCTGGATTCCACCCGCATCGCCGAGCTGGTGACGGCCATGGATACCGACGACGCCACCGATGTGGTGTCGGAGCTTTCCACGGAAAAAGCCGCCGAGGTGCTGGAGCAGGTGGAGGAGGAGCACTCCGGGGATATTCAGGAGTTGCTGCACTACCCGGAGGATACCGCCGGCGGGATCATGGCCAAGGAGTTTGTGGCCGTGAACGCCGACAGCACCGTGGCCGAGGCCATCGAGGAGCTGCGGCGCAATCGGGATAAAGTGGAAGAGATTTATCAATGCTACGTGGTGGATGATTTCGGGGTACTGGTGGGAGCGGTGAGCCTGAAAGACCTGCTGCTGGCCTCCCCCAATACCAAAATTCGGGAGATCATGGACACCGAGGTGTATGCCATCGACGACAACATGGATCAGGAGGAGGTGGCTTACATCTTTCAGAAGTACGACCTGGTGTCGGCGCCGGTGGTCAACGATCGTCATCAGGTCATCGGGCGGATCACCATCGACGATATTGTGGATGTGATCAACGAGGAGACCGACGAAGACCTGGCCCGCATTGCCGGTATCGGGGAAGAGGAGATTCTGGAAGAGAGCCTGACCCGGATCGTGCGCGCCCGGCTGCCCTGGCTGATCGTCTCCTTCATCGGGGAGATCGGTTCCGCCTTCATTATGGAATATTACGAGGTAACCATCGGGCAGATTCTGGCCTCGGCCTTCTTCATCCCCCTGGTGATGGCCATGGGCGGAAGCATCGGGCAGCAGACCAGCATCATCGTGGTGCGGGGGCTGGCGACGGGCGAGATCAACCCGGGAGACATTGTGCGCCGGCTGATTCGGGACACCCGGGTGGCCATGATCAACGGGCTGGTCATCGCCGGGCTGATCTTTCTCATCGTGTTGTTCTGGCAGGGGGATGCCAAATTTGGAATCGTGCTCTCCGGCACCCTGGTGGTGGTGATGACCAATGCGGCCCTGTTCGGAGCCATCATCCCCTTCGGCCTGAAGAAAATCAACGTGGATCCGGCCATTGCCACCGGGCCGTTCGTGGCCACGTTCAACGATGTGGTCGGCCTGACCATCTATTTTACCCTGCTTTCCCTGGCGCTGAAATCGGGGCTGATTACCTGATGTTTTTCAGCCCGGGATGAAGACCTGGGTTTCTCGTGGGTGTGAACTTTTCCGAATTTACCCTTCCGGGCGTGAAACGTGAAACGGGATACGTGAAAGAAATAAACACAGGTGTAAAGCCTACATCTACTTTCATAGAGGAAACCCACATGGGTTAAGAATTCATAGCCCACTCGATTCCGAGCAATTCATATTCATAAAACTTACCCCGGAGCATTCCCGGTGTCGCAACTGATCAAAACCGAAGCGCTGGTGGTTCACTCCCTCCGATGGAGCGAATCCAGCAAGATCGTGCACCTGTTCACCGCCGACCAGGGATACCTCAAGGTGATCGCCAAAGGGGCCCTGCGCCCCAAAAGCCCTTTTCGGGGGGTGCTGGAACCGCTCAATCACGTGGAGGTGATCATCGCCGAGCGGAGCACCCGTAAGCTGCAAATTCTCACCGGCGCCACCCTGCTCAATGCCTTTCTGCATATCCGGGAAGATCTGAAGAAAACCGCCATCGGCTTTGCGGTGCTGGAGGCGTTGCAGCAACTGTTTTCCGTGCACGAACCGGTGGAGCCTTTTTTTGCCTATATCATTGAACTGCTAACCGCGCTGGAGGGCGCAACCGAAGAGAGGGTGCAACCTTATCTGTGGCATTTCCTGCTCCACACCAGCGAGACCCTGGGCTTTGGCTGGAGCCTGGATACCTGCCTGCGCTGCGGCAAACCGCCGGCGCAATTTCCCCTGCAATTAGATTCCCGCAACGGGGGGGTGGTATGCGGCAGTTGCGCCGGGGCGCCTCTGCCCAACGGGGGGCGGATTTCCCGCTCTCAGTGGAAAGCCCTGCAACAGTTGCTTCGCCTTCCCCCGGATCGACTGCCTCAAGGCGAGTGGAGGGAATTGTTCACCCTGCAACCCTCTTTAACCGATGTTCTGTTGGCGCACATTTCCTATCATACCGAGACACCGGTGGAGTTGAAGGCGTTGAAGTGGTATGGATAAA
>CAYQGB010000279.1:0-5695 GCA_964416895.1 uncultured Calditrichaceae bacterium | reverse complement strand
AGGTAGGAGTAAAGTGATCCTCGAATAGAGGTTGACGAAATACCCCGGTAAGAAAACCGGTTTTTTCGGTAGGAGTAGAAACCTCGGTATCAAGATCTATTTCTCCAGTCTCTGCAAGTGTGAATTTGCCATTCGATAATATTCTTCTTTTCCACTCGTTTCTTAAATTTTGGGTAAATGCTGGTGTATTGCGGGCTGACTCAAATTCTGGAACATCACCAGGCTCGATGAATCGCTTCATATTTAGAATGAGAATAACCCGGACATGACCAATAGCTATTATGTGCTCTTCCATAAGCAACTTCCTCTATGCTAATAAGCAGAAAACAAAAAGGTATTGAGCTACATGAGGATTTTATGTCCCCAATTCCTTTGGCAGCTAATAGGTTAAAAGAAGTCAAGAGTGTTTATTAGCGATTTCACTCCCCCGGCATCCAGGCCACGATGCGCAGCGGGCCGCCGCTTCCGCCCTTGATTTTCATGGGGAGCGCCACCACGTACGCGCCGGTGGGCGGGAGTTCGGAGATGTTCGCCACATTCTCAAACGCGGGAATGTTGGCTTTAAACAGGATTTGATGGCTCTCGAATTGGGTGGACTGGCCGTAGTCGATGCTGGGGGTATCCAGGCCCACGGCGGCAATCTCTTTTTGGGTCAGCCATTTGGCCGCATCCGGATGCAAGCCGGGGAAATGCAGTTTGGCTACCGCCTCCTGACCCCGCTCGGCCGTGCCCATGTACTTTTCCGCATCCGGCCAGTATTTGGCATAACCGGTGTTCAGCAACACAATGGCGCCTTTCGGTATGGGGCCGTACACTTTCTCCCAATTCTCCAGGTCATTCACCCTCACCTGATAATCCCGATTCTCCTGCGCTTTATCGGCCACGTTTACCACCACCGCCGGGCCGATCAAGCTGCCCAGGGGTACCTGATCGGCGGAGCGCTGCCCTTTCGCAAAGTGGATCGGAGCGTCCATGTGAGTGCCCCCATGTTCCGCCGCACAAAAATTATATGCGGCGTAGAAGTAGCCCGCCGGGGTTTCCCCGAAATGCACCGTGTCATGCTCAAATGGGCGGGCGGTGGGCCAGTAGATGGTTTCCTCCGAGAACGAATGGGTCAGGTCGATCCACCGCCCCTTTTGAAACACCGCCTCCCCGGGATCTTCTCCGCACCCCGGGAGCATCATCATGCTGAATGCCAGAACAATGAGAAGGGCCATGCCTTTCATGGTTTGATCCCCCGCAATTTGGTGAAACTGCCGGGAAGTTATGGGTTTAAGAGTAAAAAATCAATATGCCGCCGGGAGAAATGTGATTATATTTGCCCCCTCCGGGCACGCGAAGCGGAATGCTAAGGAACCGATGACGCCTGTAACCCTCATACTACGCACCTGCGTCATTGCCTGCCAGCATTGGTACGGATTCAGTTAACCCTTCCTGCATTTGCTTTCGGATCTACTCATTTTCGGTCGAATTAAGGGAATACCGGTAACATCGTTGGCGCTGTTCCGGGAATCGCCGATGGGTTCCGGGTGCACGATTTTGCCGGTAGCGATGAATTCTGAACAACCGTTCAAAAGGAAAGGAGATCGGTTATGAAAAAGACCCGTGTGATCATTATGGGCGCTGCGGGCCGCGATTTTCATAATTTCAATACCTTCTATCGGGACAACGAGGCCTACGAGGTGGTCGCCTTTACCGCCACCCAGATCCCCAACATCGAAGGTCGAAAATATCCTGCCGAACTGGCGGGAAAACTCTATCCGGAAGGCATCCACATTTACCCGGAAGAAGAACTGCCGGAATTGATCAAAAAGCTGGATGTGGATGAAGTGGTATTTGCCTATTCCGACGTGCCGTACGACTACGTGATGTCCCGTTCGGCCATTGTTAATGCCGCCGGGGCCGATTTCAAGGTGATGGGCCCCAAACGCACCATGCTGAAATCCACCAAACCGGTGGTGGCGGTATGCGCCGTGCGCACCGGTTGCGGAAAGAGTCAGACCACTCGCCGGGTGGTGCAGTTGTTGCGGGAAGCGGGAAAGAAGGTGGTGGCGGTGCGCCATCCCATGCCCTACGGAGATCTGGTAGCCCAGCGGGTGCAGCGATTCGCCACCCTGGAGGATCTGGATCGGTATAACTGCACCATCGAGGAACGGGAGGAGTACGAGCCGCATATCGTACGGGGCAATGTGATTTACGCCGGGGTGGATTATGAAGCGATTCTCCGGGAAGCGGAAAAGGAAGCCGATGTGATCGTGTGGGATGGGGGGAACAACGATCTGCCCTTCTTTGCCCCCGATCTGCACATCACCGTGGCCGATCCCCATCGTCCCGGCGATGAGTTGTTCTACTATCCCGGCGAAGCCAATCTCCGCCTGGCCGATGTGGTGGTGATCAACAAGATGGATACCGCCGATCCGGAGGGGATCAACGAGGTGCGGCAAAATATTTACCGGGTCAATCCCACGGCCACGATTATCGAAGCCGCTTCGCCCATCTTTGTGGAAGATTATCACCTGATCCAGGGGAAGCGGGTGCTGGCGGTGGAAGACGGTCCCACCTTAACCCACGGGGAGATGACCTATGGCGCGGCGGTGGTGGCGGCGGAAAAATTCGGGGCCGCGGAATTGGTGGATCCCCGGCCTTACACCGTGGGGAGCATTACCGAGACGTTCGAGAAATATCCCGACATCGGCACCCTGCTGCCGGCCATGGGGTACGGGGAACAGCAGATTCGGGATCTGGAAGCCACCATCAACAACACCGATTGCGAGGTGGTGATCATCGGCACGCCCATCGACCTGCGCAAGCTGGTGAAGCTGAACAAGCCGGCGGTGCGGGTGACCTACGAACTTCAGGAGATCGGCAAACCGGATTTGACCGATGTGCTGAAGCGAGTTCTGTAATCGCGAACCGGCATAGAAAATCAATCCGCGGGGCGGCTGAGAAGTGGCAGGCCGCCCTGTTTGTTTGGGAGCGGGGAATTGGGGAATTGGGGTATTGGGATATTGGGGAATTGGATAACACGGTGGGTAAAGAGTGCCTTTCACGTTTCACGTTTTACGTTTCACTTTTCACGCATCACGGGGCTGTGCCCGGAATTGTTGAAAGGGGGTGGTTTCCTTGATGAGTGTTGCTCATGTTTTAGCTGTCTTGTGTCACCCTGAGCTTGCCTGCCCCGACGCAGTCGGTGGTCGAAGGGTGACAACTATTTCGGGGTTTTAGTCATACTTCGACCCCGACAGGAGCCGGGGCAGGCAGGCTCTCAGTATGACAAAACAATATTCTCAATAGCAACAACACTCAAAAGGGAGACTACCTGAAAGGGAGTGTGGAAGAATAATCAAGAGGGTAAAAACATGGGAGAAAAAAAGACCATCGTGGTGGCGTTGGGGGGGAATGCCATTACCCGGGAATATGAAGAGGGGAATATTTATGAGCAATTTGCCAACACCCGGCAAAGCCTGGAAGGGGTGCTGGAACTGATCAAACTGGGGCATCGGGTGTTGATCACCCACGGCAACGGTCCCCAGATCGGCAATTATATGATCCGGGTGGAGGAATCCAGCGATCTGGTGCCCACCCTGCCTCTGGGCATCATGGTGGCGGATACCGAAGGGGGCATGGGCTACATGATCGAACAGTGCCTGCAAAACGAGATGCACGACATGGGCATCCGGCGGGAGGTGGCCTGCGTGGTCACCCAGGTGCTGGTGGATAAGGACGATCCGGCGTTGAAGAATCCCACCAAATTTGTGGGGCCGTTTTATCCGAAGGAAAAAGTGGAGGAGTTGCGGGAGCGCCGGGGGTGGATCATCAAGGAGGATCCCGGTCGGGGTTTCCGGCGGGTGGTGCCCTCGCCCAAACCTAAAGGGATCGTGGAGCGGAACGTCATCCGGCTGCTGGTGGAAAATGAGGTGGTGGTGATCGCCGCCGGGGGCGGTGGGGTGCCGGTGTATATCGAGGATACCGGCTGGCTGGAGGGGATTGATGCGGTGATCGATAAGGATTTGGCCTCGGCGGTGCTGGCCAACGACATCGGCGCCGACGAGTTGATGATCCTGACCGGCGTGGAACGGGTGGCCCTGAATTTCGGCAAGCCCGATCAGCGTTTTCTGGATCATCTCACCGTGGCGGAAGCCCGGCGGTATCTGGAGGAAGGGCACTTCCCCGCCGGGAGCATGGGGCCGAAGATCGAGGCGGCGATCAACTTTCTGGAAGGTGGAGGCCGCCGGGTGGTGATTACCTCCATCGAAAAGTCGGTGGAGGCCGCCTATGGCCGGGCGGGAACGGTGATTGTGTCTGCATAGATTCCAAAAATACGAATCGGTTGAAACCACCGGGGGGAGTGGCTAAATTGGCGGCCTGTTTTTTACCGTCGAGAGAGCTTTCAGGCAACGGAAGCACAACGCGGATACGTTAATAGCACAGGAGAAGCGGTTATGAACATTCACGAATATCAGGCCAAAGAAATTTTGCAGCGTTACGGCGTGGCCGTTCCCCGGGGCAGGGTGGCCTTTACCGCCGAAGAGGCGGAAGAGGTGGCCCGGGAGTTGGGCGCAGATGAGTTTGTGGTCAAAGCGCAGATTCACGCCGGGGGTCGAGGAAAAGGCGGCGGCGTGAAGCTGGCCCAAACTCCCGAGGAGGTGCGCCGAATTGCCGAGAAGATGATCGGCATGACCCTGGTGACCCATCAAACCGGCCCCGAGGGCAAGCTGGTGAAGAAGGTGCTGGTGGCGGAGGGGGTGACCATCGCCCGGGAGCTGTATCTGGGCATCGTGCTGGATCGGTCGGTCTCCAAGCTGGTGGTAATGGCTTCCACCGAAGGAGGGGTGGAGATCGAGAAAGTGGCGGCGGAGACGCCGGAGAAGATTTTCAAGGAGTATGTGGAGCCGGAGATCGGTTTGCAGCCCTATCAGGCTCGCCGGATTGCCTTTAATCTGGGGCTGAGCGGGGATCAAATTAAGCACGCCACCAAATTTATTCTGGCGCTGTATCGGGCGTTTGTGGATACCGACGCCTCTCTGGCGGAGATCAATCCCCTGGTGGTTACCGATACCGGCGAGGTGGTGGCCCTGGATGCCAAGATCGGTTTCGATGACAACGCCCTGTACCGCCACCCGGATATTGCCGACATGCGGGATGAAGACGAGGAGGATCCCCTGGAAGTGGAGGCCTCTCGCCATCATCTCAATTACATCAAATTAGACGGCAACGTGGGGTGCATGGTCAACGGCGCCGGGCTGGCCATGGCCACGATGGATATCATCAAGCTGGCCGGGGGGATGCCGGCCAACTTTCTGGATGTAGGCGGCGGGGCCAACGTGGAAACGGTGCGCAACGGCTTCCGGATTCTGCTCTCCGATCCCAACGTCAAGGCGGTGCTGGTGAACATCTTCGGGGGCATTGTGCGCTGCGACCGGGTGGCCAGAGGGATTATCGAAGCGGCCAAATCCATCGACATCAACGTGCCCATGGTCATTCGGCTGGCGGGCACCAACGCCGAAGAGGCCGGGGAATTGCTGCGCACCTCGGGAATGAATTTTGAGGTCGCCGAATCTCTGGAAGAAGCCGCCCGGAAGGTGGTGGCTCAGCTTTCCTGAAAATATTCTCTACCGGTATCGAAAGGGATGAAAAACCGACAACCAATCAGCAGCAATGGGAATGAGGTGACGACATGAGCATCATTGTGGAT
>CAYQGB010000278.1:0-5720 GCA_964416895.1 uncultured Calditrichaceae bacterium | reverse complement strand
ACTTCCCCGGCGGCAGCCCTCAGAATGACATCGAAGCCCGTCACGTAGTTTTGGTTTCCCATAAGCGGTGATTTGTCAAAAGTCCAAAACAGGTTATGTCTTGATTTTTTTCCGATGGGGAATTATTCTGTAGGGCAATCGAAAGGGAGTAATGCCAACATGAGGCACACCACCGATACAATTGCCGCGCAGCAGCGCAGGGCGGCTCTGGAGGCCGAATTGGCCCGTATTCTTCCCATTATCATCCAAAAATACCCTCCGGAGAAAATTATCCTGTTTGGTTCGCTGGCTACCGGGGATGTTCACGAATGGAGTGATATTGACCTGGTGATCATCAAAGAAACCGGGCTGAATTATTACGAGCGATTACTGGAATTTAAACGATTGCTGGATACGGATTTGGCAACCGATGTATTCATCTACAGTCCGGAAGAGTTTGAAGCCCGGGTCGCTGAGCGACACTATTTTTTTGTGGAGGAAATTTTAGAGAAAGGAAAGATTCTCTATGAGCGCAGCTCACGAATGGTTGAAATACGCGAGGGATGACATTACTACTGCCAAAGTCATTCTTCCAGAAGGTTTGTTTAATGTGGTATGCTTTCATTCCCAACAGGCGGTGGAAAAATCACTCAAAGCATTTTTACGAGAGTTTCAGGGAAAGGTGCCATACATTCACATTTTGGAAGAACTGTGCTCTCAGTGTGAAGAAATCGATCCCTCATTTGCGCAGTTCAGAGATGACTGCAAATTTTTAGACGTTTTTTATCAACCAACTCGTTATCCAGAAGCTCCAGTTGGGGGGCTTCCAGAAGGGATGCCAACGGTTGAGCAGGCTGAGCAGGCATTGGAAAAAGCCGAATTAATATTTGATTTTGTTTGTAAGAAAATCGGGACCGAAACTTCCTAAATCAAAGAGTTAGAAAGAAAAAAACATATCGGAGTTACCCCAAAAACCACCAATAAGTATTCTATTCCAATCCACTGATTCTTTAAATGAACTCTCCCCACAATCTTCCCCGAACTCTCCGGATCGCCCTGCGGGTGATCGTTTCCCTGATCCTGATGCTGCTCCTGCTGGGGGCGGTTATCTACTGGATTACTTTCCATCCTGACCCGGTGCAGGAACAGCCGGTAGTTTGTCGAAGTGAAGCGCCTTTGCTCCGTCCCGGCCGGTCGCTGAAGGTGATGACTTACAACGTTCAATACATGGCCGGTAAAAAATATGTGTTCTTTTATGAACTCCCCGGAGACAGGGGGCCGGATGACCGCCCTGCCCCGGAAGTGATCGCTTACACCGTGGGAGAGGTTGCCCGGATTATCCGGGAGGAGCGCCCCGATGTGGTGCTGCTGCAGGAGGTAAACGACGGGGCCAAACGCACCGACTACCGGGATCAGCTGGCGCTGCTGCTGGAGGAGTTGCCGGAAGAATACGCCTGCCATACTTCGGCCTTTTACTGGAAGGCCGCCTTTGTGCCTCATCCCAGGATTCTGGGATCGGTAGGGATGAAACTCTCCATCGTCTCCCGCTACCGTATTGATCGGGCGGTGCGGTATCAGTTGCCGCCGGCGCCCAACAACATTCTCAAACGCCAGTTTTACTTTAAACGGGCGGTGCTGGAGGCCCGGTTGCCCCTGGAGGGCGGGGGAGAACTGGCGGTGTTGAACACCCACCTGGATGCCTGGAGCGGCGGCAGCGATGTGAAACAGCGGCAGGTGGATTTTATCCTGGGACTGGTTTCCCGGCTGGATTCGGCGGGGGTTCCCTGGGTGCTCGGAGGAGATTTCAATCTGCTACCTCCGGGATTGACCCCCGAGCAGTTGCCGGACTACCTGGAGCCGTATTATGAAAAAGAAGGCACCCTGCGGGAACTGTATGCCCGCTACCCGGCAGTGCCCCCGCTGGCCGCAGTAACCGGCCCGGAATACCGCCGCTGGTTCACCCATTTTCCCAATCATCCCCATATTTCCGCCCCCGATCGCACCATCGACTACATTTTTGCCTCGCGATGGATCGGGAACGTACAGGGGTACGTTCGGCAGCATGATACCCAGGAAATCTCCGACCATCTTCCGGTGATAATGGAGTGCCGGGTGCCGGGATTGATCGGCGCGGATCGCCACTGAAAACGGTTCTGGCAGCGATGACTCCGAAGAACGATCTCCATTTTTTGCGCTACCTGGCCGGGATTGGAGCAACATACGTGCATCCCCATTCCAGATGGGGAACGCACCTTCTTATCCGGGCGCTGGAGCTGCGGCCGGGGCAACGGGTTCTGGAGATTGGCTGCGGCAGTGGAGCGACTCTGGTGGAAATCGCCCGGCGCTACCGGGTGGAGGTGGTGGGAATCGAAATACTTCCGGAAATGCTCCGGGCAGCCCGACGCCGCATTCGATGGGCCGGCCTTTCCCGCACCATCTGGCTGATCCGGGGAGCGCCGGGACAGCCCCTCCCGATGAAAAACGATGCCTTCGATCGGGTAATCCTCGAATCGGTGCTGGGCATTCAGGATACGCCTTTGCTTCTGGAGATGCTCCGGGAAATCTACCGGGTACTGAAGAAAGGGGGGTGGATGATAGCCAATGAAGCCATCTGGAAACCGGGGATTTCCGATGAAGTGGTGCAACGTATCAACCAGAGTTGTCTGCGAGATTTTGGAGTACGTTTGTCTTCTGAACACCCCTGGTCGGTGGAAGAGTGGAAGGCGGCAATAGAGAGCGCCGGGCTGGCGGTGGTTTCCTGCCGGCGAATTGCCGAATATTCCCCGGAAATGGGTAAATTACCCTCACCTTTTCGGGGGAAGGGACCGGCGTTTCCCCTGATTACCGCTTTGGGGCGGATAAAAAGTTTTCTGTCGCCAGTGTTCATCGCTGCCCGCCGGCGATATGCAAAATCTCTGAAAAGCCACGCAGAAGATGGGCAATACATCGAAGCCCGACTGTTCATCGCCCGGAAACCCTAACCCATGCGAGGAGGCTCTCAGATGAAAGGTAACGGACAACGCAAGTGGATTCGTCGCATCGTCGCGCTGCTGATAGTTCTGCTGATCGCAGCCGGTGCGGTTTATCTCTACAGCCGACAATTCCTTCCCCAATATGCCGGTGAAATTACCCTGAAAGGGCTTTCCGAAGAAGTGGAAGTGCTGTTCGATGACTACGGCATCCCCCACATTTATGCCCGGAACGAGCGGGATGCCTTCTTCGCTCTGGGGTATCTGCATGCCCGGGAGCGCCTGTTTCAGATGGAGATGATCCGTCGGGTGGCTTCGGGACGATTGGCGGAAGTGTTCGGGGAAGAGATGCTGGAGGCGGATCGGTTCTTCCGTACTCTGGATCTGCAAGGGTATGCCCGTCGCTCGGCTCAGCGCTATTTGGGCGCCGATACCGCCGCCTATCAGCAGGCGGCGCTGGCCTATCTGGCGGGGGTAAATACCTACATCAAAGAGGGGGTTACCCCGGTGGAATTTCGGCTGGCGGGCATTCCCAAAGAGCCGTTCACCCCCGCGGATCTGTATCTCCCCCTGTGTTATACCGCCTTTAATTTTAGCTGGGTGTTTCGCACCGATCCGGTGGTGGAATGGATTCGGCGGCATCGAGGAGAAGCGTATTTGCAGGATTTAGCTCTGGATTATGAACCGCACTGGCAGCGGATTCCGGTGTATATGCCCGAAGCAGAAAAGCCGACCTCGAAAGCCGCCGCCCTGCCTTCAGGACAAACAGCGCCGCAGGCCTCTACCTCGTTCCCAAACTCTTCTGTTCGGGAACGAGATGAGATGGGAAACTCTGTTTCCCCCATAGCCTCCGTCGGAAAGCCCCGAAAAACTTTCCCGGAATCGCCCCGAAAACCCTCATCTCCCGGGAAACCGATCGCCGGCACCGCTTCCGCCGCCGGGGATTTTCCGGGAGACCTGTTTGATCGGTTGCCCATTCCCATCTGGGGCGGCAGCAATAGCTGGGTGCTCGGCCCGCAGCATACCGCCACGGGAACGGTCATCTTCGCCAACGATACCCACATGCGGTACAGCCAGCCCTCTCCCTGGTTCGAGGCCTATCTGGAGTATCCCGGCTTCCGGTTGTACGGTTACTTCATGGCCGGATTTCCTTTTGCCCTGCTGGGCAACAACGGCTTTTGCGCCTGGGGGATGACCATGTGCCCGATGGATGACATGGATTTCTTTGTGGAGCGGGTCAATCCCCGGGATTCCGCTCAGGTGTGGGCGGTGGATCACTGGGAATCGATGCAGGTGCGGGAGGAGATCATCCGGATCAAGGGGAAAAAGCCGGATACCCTGCAGGTGCGCCTGACCCGCCACGGCCCGGTGATCAATGAAGTGTTCCCGTTCATCGGAGAGATGGAGCCGCAGCCGGTGTCGGTGTGGTGGACGCTGTTTCAATTTCCCAATCGGGGGCTGGAAGCGGGCTATCTGCTGAATCACAGCCGGGGTCTGGCCGATACCCGCCGGGCGGCGGCGCTGATCCATGCCCCCGGCGTCAATTTGATGTACGGCGACCGGGAGGGCAACATTGCCTGGTGGGTGGCGGCCCGGCTGATCCGGCGTCCGCCCGGGGTGCGCTCCAAAATGTTCCTGGACGGCGCTTCCGGAAAGGAGGATCCCCGGGGATTTTATGACTTCTCGGCCAACCCCCGGGCGGAAAATCCTCCCTGGGGGTACGTGTTTTCCGCCAACAATCAGCCGGATAACCCCGATGGGCCGCTGTATCCGGGGTATTTCGCCCCGGAAAACCGCGCCCGGCGCATCGTACAATTGCTCGGCAGGGGGAAGAAATGGACGGTGGAGAGCATGAAGCGTATGAGCACGGATGTCACCTCGGCGGTGTTTCCTGAACTGGCACAAACGATTCTGGCGGCGCTGAACACCCATCCCGTGCTCCACCGTTCCGACCTGCATCGCCAGACGGCGGAGATTCTCCGCCGGTGGGATGGAGACCATCAGGTGGATGACCTCGGCCCGACCGTCTTTTACAAACTGATTTACCACGTGGTGCATGGGGCCATGGGGGATGAACTGGGGGAGGAGCCGTTCCGGCGTATCCTGCGCACCCACCTGATCAAAAAGACCATTCCCAAACTGTTGGTCAACGAACAATCCCCCTGGTGGGATGATGTGACCACCGACAGCCTGGAGACCCGGGAGGAGATTTTTGCCGCCGCCTTCAACCGCACCGTGGAGGAGTTACGGGAACAGTTAGGCGATGATCCCCGGGAGTGGAAGTGGGGCCGGGTGCACACGGTGGAGCATCCTCACCCGCTGGGGAAGCGCAAACCGCTGGATCGCCTTTTTAACGTGGGGCCCTTTTCGGTGATGGGCGGCGAGGAGGTGATCAATCCCTCCGGATTTGTTCTCACCGGAGAGGGGCGTTATCGAGCGGTATATGGCCCGGCCACCCGCATCATCCTGGATCTGGGCAATCCGGAGCACGGGGTGACCATCAATCCCACCGGAGAGTCCGGGGTGGTGGTCAGCCCCCATTACGACGATCAGGCAGAGATGTATAACCGGGGAGAGTTCCGGCCTCAACTGATGAGTCGGGAGGAATTGCAAAGCGCCGGCGCCCGGCGGCTGGTGCTACGCCCGTGAAGTAGCTCACATTCACAGCCATAGCAGTACCCACATCCCCATAGGGGATGAATTCAGGCGATTGTGTATCCTCTCGCAAATTTCCTTTCGGTTGCGTATATTTGTTATCATTTCCGGTTACGG
>CAYQGB010000277.1:0-5729 GCA_964416895.1 uncultured Calditrichaceae bacterium | reverse complement strand
CCGTCGCAGAAGGGTTGACCCCCGGTATGCTTACATCCGCACAGCCACACGGTCTTCTTCTCCTCCAGATGAAAATGCACCGGTTTAAATTCGGTGCCTTTATGAGAGCCATCGCAGAAGGGCTGATTCTGAGAGCGCCCGCAGGCGCACCACCAGTAGTCTCCCGGTTCCAATTCCACTCCAAAGGGAGATTTTTGGGCGATTTTCGGTTCGGCCATAGAGGTCTCCTTTGCGTTTTGGGATAGGTGCAGATCGTTGTGAGAAATCCTGCGAAGGGAACCGTAGTGGTTTCGCAGAGCGTGCGGTGAAAAGCAAAGATAATTCCCCGCCCGGAGTAAATCAATGACAATTTGGGGATAATTTTTTTGATTCTTTGGGCAATTTGGGTATATTGTGCCCCTTTGCATGAAGGCCAATCCCTTTTCGGCAGGCGGGCGGCTTTGCCGATCTTACCACCAACCCAAATGGAGGAATCACGATTATGTGGGAAATGCTCAAACAATGGATTCCGACGATTGCGGATGATTATCTGTGGGGCTGGGGACCGGACTTTCTGTGGGGCATCCCCTTGATGGTGATTTTGCTACTGGGAACCGGGGTGGTGTTGACGCTGGTGACCGGTTTTATTCAGATACGGCGGTTTCGGCAGGCTTCCCGGCTGGTTTTGGCCGGCGCCTTCAAAAGCGATCAGACCACGGAAGAAGAAGGAGATATTACCCCCTTTCAGGCGCTGATGACCGCTCTGTCGGCCACGGTGGGCAACGGCAACATTGCCGGGGTTGCCAGCGCCATTGCCCTGGGAGGGCCGGGAGCGGCCTTCTGGATGTGGATTACCGCCGTGTTCGGCATGGCCACCAAATACGCCGAGGCGGTTCTGGGGGTGAAATACCGCCGGGTGATGGAAGATGGCTCCATGGCCGGCGGGCCGATGTATTACTGTGAGTACGGCATCGGGGGAAAGTTAGGTCGTTTCCTGGCGGTGATGTTCGCCGTATGCGGCACCCTGGCCTGCCTTATCGGCACCGGGAACATGTTTCAAACCAACTCCATGGCCGTGGCCGCCCAGAATCAGTTCGGCGTGCCCCAGTGGATTACCGGGTTGATCATCACCGTGCTGGTGGGGTTGGTGATTATCGGGGGCATTAAGCGGATCGGGCAGGTGGCCGAGCGGCTGGTGCCCACCATGATCCTGCTCTATTTTCTGGGGGCGATTGCGGTAATTGTATATCACATCGCCGATGTGCCCAACGCGATATTGATTATCTTTGAATCCGCCTTCAGTCCCCGGGCTGCGCTGGGGGGAGCCGTGGGCATCGGCATCCAGCAGGCCATTCGGTACGGGGTGGCCCGGGGAATTCTCAGCAACGAATCCGGCCTGGGGAGTGCGCCCATTGCCCACGGCGCGGCCAAAACCAAAGACCCCGTGCGCCAGGGGCAGATTGCCATGATGGGCACCTTTATCGACACCATCGTGGTATGCTCCCTCACCGCCATCGCCATTACCGTCACCGGCGCCTACCTGAAAGGCCCCCTGTTTGTGTCCGATCCTTCGCAAGCCCTCAACAGCATCGACATGACCACCTGGGCCTTCGATTCGGTGATCCCCTTTGGCGGCACCGTGGTGGCCATCGGTTCCTTCCTGTTCGGATTATCCACCCTGTTGGGCTGGTCCTACTACGGGGAAAAATGCCTGGAATATCTGGTGGGCATTAAAGTACGCAACGTGTATCGGATGTTGTTTATTGCCTTTATGTTTTTAGGATCGTTGCCCTCCCAGGCCGGGATTCACGTGGTGGTGAAGATCGGCGACATCGGCAACGCCCTGATGGCCATTCCCAATCTGGTGGCTTTGCTCTTTCTGGCCGGGGCGGTGGGGCGTATTACTAAAGAGGCCTTAACCCGCCGGTAGCGTTGCGTGGGGCCCTTCTCTCCCGGTTAGCTTCCGACGTTGGTTCATGGAACACGGATGCCTCCGTCCATACGGAGCCATCCGTGTTCAGTGCTTCCCGCCTGTTGGTTTACCGCTATATTCTTCCCCTTCAATTGTAGCCCTTCGGTTTTAAATTGCTGTAAGGGTGCTCCCTGTTGGGGAGAACCTTCCGGGGAATTGCCCCGACATCCCAACCCATATTTGGGGTACATTTGCCGGTTTTGACTCCCCCGGATGAAGGCAAATCTTACCCATTTGGGGTATGGTATTCCGGAGATGAAAGGTGTAAATTATTATAAGAACAGGGGGAGTTCGCCATGAACCTGCACCCAAAACGTTTTTTCCTGCCATAAATCGAAGGGAAAACCGCCCATGATGCTGGCTACCCGGCGACTATTCTCAATTCTGATGACTATTCTCTTGATAGCTCCGCTGTTTGGGGGTGAACGTGGCGCGAAGAAGCGATACTTCTGGCGCACGGGAACTATTTCCCACCTACTGGACGGTTCCTTCTCCCAACTGAATATCAATAATCTGGCGGCTTATATATTGCCGGATGGGTCAACTGGACCCAGATTGCCCGGGGGGATTTTTCTTCCCGCGGCAATTTATCCCAAAGGTAGCGAAGCGGTTATCTTCTCCGACGGATTTGGCTGGGGAATTCTACTGGATGTTCCGGGAACGCTTGAGGACCGGTTACGAATGGGAGGCATTGCAATGTACCACAGTGGCCTGGTACCGGGATGGATTCTCCCCGATGGTCGCCCCCAGGATCCGAAGAACCCGGAAGTGCGGGTGTATCGCATTCGCCGGGACTATCTCACGGTTAGCGACGAGGAATTACGCCGGGATGCCGCCAGCCTGTTGTACAAGCCGCCGGAAATGGTCACCGAATCGGAAATTGAAGCCCTGCGGGAGCAGTACCGCCGCGACTGGGAAGAGTGGCCGGTGCACCTGGGCGCGCCGTTTAACGACCGCAACGGCAACGGAATGTATGATCCGGGCATCGATGAGCCGGGTATCGCCGATGCCGATCAGGTGATCTGGTTGGTCGCCAATGATTTGGACACTTTTCAGACACAATTTGCATGGTCTTCTCTTCCTCTGGGTATTGAGTTACAAATCACCTGGTGGGCCTATAATCTTCCCGGCGCGTTGGGCCAGACCCATTTCCGCCGCTATCGATTGATCAACAAAGGTTCCCATCATCTGGATTCTCTTTACATCGGCCCACTTAGTGAGCTTGATCTTGGGGAATACGAAGATGACCTGGTCGGCTGTGATAGCATTCTGGAAGCGGGCTTTGTGTATAATGGCACGGAAAACGATCGGCTGTTCTCCAAATACGGATTACCTCCTCCGGCGGCGGGGTATGTATTGTTGCAGGGGGTAATCGTTCCGGCTCCCGGGGATACGGCCATATTTGATTTTCGCACGCGCCCGAGCTTTCGCAATTTGCCTCTGCGCTCCTTCTCCTATGCCGTGCCGAACATATTCGATCCGCATATAAATGATCACCACTACCGGATATTCAACACCCTGCGAGGATTTCAGCCGTTTCCGGATTTGGCTCACCCACAACCTTTCCGGCATGGGGCCGGGCCTCTCCGGGGACGGGAAACCCGCTTTCCCCTCAACGGTGATCCCGTTACCGGCACCGGCGATGTCGCCTGGTTAGGGGATAACCCCGGGCCCGATGATTACAGGATCTATATGGGGGTCGGGCCGTTTGCTCTACAACCAGGGGATACCCAGGAGGTGGTGCTGGCGGTGGTGGGAGGCCTTGTTCCCGAAGGGGATCACCTGACCTCGGTGGCCCGGCTGAAGGAGAACATGGCCGCCATTAAGGGGGCCTATGGCCCGGTGCTGCGCATTCCCCGAATCGTGAAATGGCAGGTGCAGCCGGATAGCCTGCTCACCACGGTGACCACCCGGGTGGATCTCCGGGCGCTGGATCATCCCTCCGGAGCGCGCCTGGAACTGCTTCCCGAAAGGGGCGCCGAACCCCCCCGCTCGTTTGCCCTGTATGATGATGGACAGCATGGGGATTCCCTGGCCGGCGATGGAATCTGGGGAGGGCGCTTTGTGTTCGACAACCGCCGGTATCCCACCCGGATCGACCTGATATACACCTCCGGAGGAGCGGAGAAAACGTTCCCCCGGCTGGTTTCGGATGCAACCCTGCGGATGCCGCCGGTGCTGAAAGACTGGCGCATCGTTCACGAGAACGGGCGGCAGGATAAGGCCGTGAATCCGGGAGAATGGGTGGTGCTGGCCTTCTCGGTGGAGAATCCCGATGCCCGATTTCCCGTCGAGGAGTTGATCATCCGGAAATATGAGCAGGGAGTGGTGGATCAGGAGTTTCATCTGGATCAGGGCATCGCTCCGGGAGCCACGGTGGAAAGCTCTCGATTCCTGATCGGCGCCACCGCCCCCCTTAAGGGGGATTCCCTGAGAATTCGGTATGATCTGAGTTTCGACGGGCATCGGGTGCGGAAACGGCTGGCGCTTCCACTAAAACCCTGGACGCCCCCGCCGATCTGGCAGGATACTCTGCCGGTGGTTTCCCTCCGGGGCATGCCCCACATCACCGCGATTGTGGCCGATCCGTACCGGTTGACCGGCCATTCCTATCGGATTGAGTTTTATGAGTCTCAAAACGGGCAGACGCTTGTCTACCGGATCGTGGATATGATCACCGGAGAAACCCGCCTGAAAGACTCTTTACCGGCTAAAGAGGATGAGGCGGTGTTTCCCTTCCCGGTGGTGGATGGCATTGCCTATCAGGTGCGGCAGCCGGGGGAGAATTTTCGGGAGTTTTTGGTGGTGGCCAATGCCGGTGGCGCTCTGCACCCTCCGGATGGGGCGGTGTTTTTCCCCGAATTTCCCTTCCGGATTCCCTCTGACCGGCAACAATTCACCAACAGTACCCGGTGGCTAATTGCTACCCCCGACAATGTTCCCGGAAGTAGAAGATTGTATCAGTATGAGGATTTCTTGAACCAGATTAGCCGGCAGGGGAGCACCTGGGGAGAGATCATTCCCTACGATTTTGAGATCCGCTTTACCGCCCGGGGGAGCTATGCCTGGAAGGTGTTTCCCGATACCCTGGCCATGTGGGTGCCCTTCGAGTTGTGGAACATCGGGGTCAGCACCCCTGAGGATACCACCGATGACTACCGCCTGATCCCCTATATCCGTGACGTTGACGACGACGGCATGTTCAACCTCAGTTCCGGCGATCATTCGGTGAGCGCGCTCAATGATGATCCTTATACCGACTGGTTCTCCTGGTATCGCCCGGCGGATACCACGCCCGGGGAGGCGGGGTATCGAGCGGCGGAAGCGGAGCTATTGGCCGGCACCTACGATGGGCATCGGGAAACCCTGGTGATGGATCGGATGGTGCTGGTGAGCTGGGACGGGGGAGAGCAGCCGCCTTATCGGTATGAATTTCCGGAGCAGGGCACCGTCTTTCGCATTGAGGCGGTCAAGCCCCATGCACCGGGGGATGCCTTTCTGGTCATCTCCCCGCCGCCGGTGCCATCACCCGAATCCGTTCCGGAGCGGTTTTTTCTCTCTCAGAATTTCCCCAATCCCTTCAACCCGACCACCACCATTCCGTTTGGCCTGCCGGAAGAGGCGCGGGTGAGTCTGGAAATCTTCAACCTGTTAGGGCAGAAGGTGCGCACGCTGCTTTCCCGGGAGCGGTTGGCGGCGGGGTATCATCGGGTGGTGTGGGATGGCCTGAGTGATGCCGGGCAGCGGGTGGCCTCGGGAATCTACTTTTACCGCCTGA
>CAYQGB010000276.1:0-5731 GCA_964416895.1 uncultured Calditrichaceae bacterium | reverse complement strand
GCGTTGGGATTTCCGCTACGCTCCAACCCCGACCTGCGGCCGGGGCAGGCCAGCAACCAGCATCCAGCATCCAGTAACCAGTATCCAGTAACCCCGACTCCCGCCGGGGCAGGCCAGCATCCAGTATCTCACCGCACCAGCAGCATCCGGGCCGAGGCGCTGAGGGAGCGGTTCAGGCGCACCCGGTAGATATAGATGCCCGAAGGCACCGGATGCCCCGCCTGATCCCGCCCATCCCACTGTACGGTATGATCGCCGGCGGTCAGATGACCGTTCACCAGCGTTTTCACCTTCTGGCCTAACAGATCATAAACCGCCACCTCCACAAAGCCGAAATCCGAAATCCGAAATCCAATATTGGTTACCGGATTGAAGGGATTGGGATAGTTCCCCAACAACACAATCCGACCGGGCACCCCCGGAAGTTCCTCTCCGGAGGGGGAGATTCCCACCACCTCCTGATTTTCGTAAAACACCAGCCCTCCGCCATCCACCCCGCTGAACAGGTCCAGATCTCCGTCGGCGTCGATGTCGGCGAAGCGAGGGGCGCTGCGCAGGTGCAGGGGAATCTGAAAGGTATTATCCAGCACAAAATTGGGTGACTGGGGCGTGCCGTCATTGCGGTACAGGAACATGCCCTGACTGTCGCTGCCCAGAATCATGTCGGCATCGCCGTCGCCGTCCAGATCGGCGAAGCCGGGTACGCTGAATTCTCCCACGTCGATCCCCAGATAATTCTGATCCACCAGCACAAAGTTGGGATTGGTCGGGTCGCCCTCGTTGCGGTAAAAATTGAGGTTGCCGCCGAACTCCCCGATGAACAGATCCAGGTCTCCGTCGGCGTCAATATCCACAAATGCCGGGGTGCTGTTGTTGCCCACGTCGATGCCGGCCCAGTTATCGGTGATCCGCACAAAGTTCGGGGTGGTGGCGCTGCCCTGATTCTGATAGTACACGATCTTGCCGTTCCACATTCCCAGATACAGATCCAACACCCCGTTGCCGTCCAGGTCGGCGAAAGCGGGGCAGTAGTTCAACTCGAAGCGTACGTCGTCCCCCAGGTAGTGGCTGTTGACCAGACGAAAAGAAGGCCCCGCGGCGCTGCCCTGATTTTCATAAAAATACAGCCGGCTGTTGGCGTGGTCAGGGGCGTGGAGATCTTCCTGATTGGCCAGAAACAGATCCAGATCCCCGTCGGCGTCAATATCCACCAGAGCGGGGATGGTGTTCTGTCCCAGATCGATGCTGAAGATAAACTGCCGGGTGCGAAGGATAAACAGGGGAGCGGTGGGAGCGCCGACGTTCTCGTAGTAGTAGAAATTTTCCGCCCGGTCGGTAATGAAAGAACCGGAACCGCCCAGCACGCCCACGAAGAGATCCATATCGCTGTCACCGTCGATGTCGGCGAAGCGGGGCACGTTGTATCCTCCGGTATTCAGGGGATCGTTGGGAGGGTAATTTTCCACAATGCTATCCTGGGCAAAATCCGGGGTGGTGCAGGTGCCGTAGTTTTCCAGAAAGATCACGCTGGATGCGAAAAAGTCGCCCCAGAACAGATCTTGATCCTGATCGGCGTCGATGTCCACGAAAGTCAGGGAATTGGCACCGTGGCGACCGGCGAGGGGGGAGGCCCCCGGAATGCCTTCCTGTGCGCCTCCTCCGGTGATGATCAGCAGATCCTCAAAGGCATCGGTGACAAACTGATACCGGGGCACCTGATCGGCGTCCAGCCCGACAAATTCATAAAAGGTAATCCGCCCGGTCAGCCGCCCCAGGAACAGATCCTGATCGTTGTCGCAGTCGATGTCCACCCATTCGGGAATGCTGAAGCCATCCACCAGGATGAGGTCACCGGCCACATCGCGCAACGAGTCTTTTGCCAGAACAAAGTTGGGCGCCGTGGGGCTGCCGTCGTTGCGGTAGTACATGATAATGCCGAAGGGTTTCTCGGCGAACAGGTCAAAATCGCCGTCGTTATCGGCGTCGGCAAATTTGAACCACTGCCCCACGGCGAGATCCTGAAACTGATCCGTTTCCCACAGGAACTGATAATTGGTGGGCGAGCCTACATTGCGAAAGAAGGTGAGCAGATTGGCCCGATCCTGAATGAACAGATCCGGATCGGCGTCCCCGTCGATATCCACAAACTGATGCACCGGGCGGTTCATACCTCCGGTAAGGGGGTGTTCATACGGCCATCCGCTTTCATCAAAAATGGGGAAAGGGGAAATTTTTCGTACAAAATCGTAGGTTTGCGCTCTGGTCAATCCTCCACCGGCAATGGCCCATAAGGCGAGGCCTATCAGCAGTATCGAAAAATGCCCGCTCCGCATGAGAGCATCCCTCCAGATTTGCTTTTGTTTTTTGCAGCCTTACCGCTAAGTACCCCGTTTCATAATTCCTTGTAAGGATATCACCCTCACCCATCCCACCCCGGCCCTCCCCCGCCCGGGCGGGGGAGGGTGTCCCGACAGCCCATCCGGCTTAAAAGTGATTCCTACAAGTCAACAGGAACCTCTGGAGGTGAAAAAACTCCGCTATCTTCGGCTGTCGGGGCGGGAGGGGTAGGGTGAGGGCGAGAACGCCGAGCCGAAGGTTCCCACCCTGCTCAACCGAATTCTTTAAATAGCAACTTTCCTGTAAAAAAACCTACAAGCATTTATGAAATAGACCACTTAATTCGTGACCGCAATTGTCCGCTGATCGGTTTCCATATCGAAAATGATCAGTTCCGGGATCAGAGCATCCTGCCCTACCGCCCGCAGCAAATACGGGGGAAAGCTGCGGAAGCGCAGCCGCACGGAGATTTCCAGATCCGTGGGCTGAGAAGGCGCCGTTAGGGTGTACTCCGCGGTGTGAGAGGCAAACGCGGGAATGGTCAGGCGTTCCACCGAGGCGGCCTCCCAGAAAAACAGGGTCTCCTCGCCGTTGGCTTTCCGGGGAATGCCGTGGAACAGCACCAGGTGGGTGTCTTCCGGCACGGTGCCGTTGGCCACCAGTTCGCTGTGGTAGTTTCGCAGGTCGCCGTTGGCATCCAGGGTGCCGGTGGCGAATAGCTCCGTTCCGGTGGCCACATCGCGCACGATCAGTTCGATCCACATCTGCCGCTCGAAGATGGTGCCGGTGGGGATGTCGTGCCCGGTGAAATCGTTGGAGATGGTCACCCGGACGGTAAACGGCTGCCCCGCCGGTACCGGATCATCCACTTCCACCCGCATTTCCACGGCATTTTCCAGCAGGTCCCGCACCCGCCGGATGGTTTCCTGCCGACCGGGAAAATCAATCAGAGGATAATCCACTCCGGTAAAATAGTGGCGATGCAGGCTTTCCCGCTGAGGGCCGCCCACCGCCGCCTGCCCGCTGTAGGTGGGCATGTGGCAGTTCTGGCATTCGATGCCCATGGCTCCGAAGGGGCTGCGAGACCATTCCATGCCCGTTTCTTCCAGAAATAGGCTGCCGTCGGGAGATTGTACGTTGTGGCAGGGATTGCAGAACCCGGAAAATTTATAGGCCGGATCGAATTCCGAGGCGTGGAAATCGTTCGGTTGAGGATCTTCAATCGGTCCCCGGCGCACCCCATCCAGATGAAACACCCGCACCCCCCGACCGGCGGGAGAGTGGTTGGTATCCCGGGTATGGCACACGTCGCAGAAGATGGAGCTTTGCGCCAGAGGAGAGAGGTTGCTCACCTCGAATCCCGGAGCCGTCTCTCCCAACAGCTTCCCGATGGGGGTGTGGCACTTGGTGCAGAACTGATCGTTTTCGTGCTCCGCATTCTGCTGGGCAATGCGGTTGAGGGTCTGGAACATGGGATCGTGGATGGCATAGGCGTGCATGGAAGTGCGCCATTCCTGATAGTGATTGGGATGGCAGGTGCCGCAGGTGGCCGGTTCGGCCATAATTTCCTGGATGCGCTGCAACGTATCCACCGGCGCTACCGGAGGCTTTTCAAAATCCGCCGAATGGTGCTCGCAACCGGCAGCCAGCCACGTCAGCAACAGAACCCCTCCCACCCGCAAGATGCGCTGGATGTTTATTCTGTTCATAACCTGCCTTATGCATTTGGGTTACGGATAAACTCAGTAGCCGGGGATGCCCGTCTTACTTTTACGTAGAACGGGTATCTTACCTGTCGCGGTTTTAACAGGCCGGAAGCCTGTTCTACTTACGGTGCCGTCCACAAGCGCATACCGGAGCCGAAGTTTTCGATCTCGATGACCTTGACGATGGAGTTATCGGCGGTGTTGATGACCACCACCGTGCCGATGCCGGCGTTGTCCCCCAAATCAAAGGTGGGCACATAATCGCCCCCGGTGTTCCTTCCGGAGATGAACACGTACCGCCCGTCGGAGGAAGCGGCGATGCCGTGGGGTTGGGCCAGCCCATCGGAGCCGTCCCCGGCGCCGTAGGTCTGCACGCTGAGATCGGCGGTGTTGATCACCGAAAAGGTGTTGTTGGCCAGATTGCCCACGTAGAACTTCGATCCGTCAGGAAGAAACGTGCCGTGCCAGGGCTGCCCCCCTACCTGCACCGCTCCCACAATGTGGCGATTGTTGGGATCGCTGATGTCGATGACCACAATTTCTCCGGTGCCGATGCAGGACACATAGGCCCGGGTGTTGTCGGGGGAAATGGCGATTTGCAGGGGCGTGCGATCCATGCCCAGGTCGATGAAATCCACAAACTCTTTGGTCTGGTGATCGATGACCAGCACCACATCCTCGGTAAGGCTGGCGGTGTAGGCGTAATTGCCCATACCGTCGATAGCCATGGCGTGGGGCACCTTCATGTTGGGAGGCAAATTGATGTCCCCGTTGTTGCCGTTGTCGAAGGGCTGCATGGTGGCGGAATTCAACACGTGGATGAAATGGTCGCTGGTGTTGTTGATCATAAACCGGGAAA
The DNA here is from genome assembly GCA_964416895.1 of uncultured Calditrichaceae bacterium. GTDB lineage: Bacteria > Calditrichota > Calditrichia > RBG-13-44-9 > J075 > CAYQGB01. The sequence goes on along the minus strand of CAYQGB010000276.1, from coordinate 829 downwards.
CATACAGAATATCCTCGGTGGGATGATGCGCCAGGAGGGCAGGGATGTTGGTGGTGGCTTCCCCCTGCAACTGGTTGGTGGCCACATCAAACTTGAGCACCCGATCCACCTCCGGATCAATGCAGCTGACGAACCAGAAATTATGATCGGGGGTAAACTCGATATGGTGGGGCTTGGCGCTGCGGGGGAAACCGAATTGGGTCAGGTCCACCGTGCGCATCACCACCAGGTTGGCCACGTCGATGATATCCACGATGGCTTCTCCCTGGCTGCACACATACAGCCGTTCCGGGGAATCGGCAAACGGCACCTCTCCGGCGTCGTTCTTGCACCCGGCATTGATCCATCGAATGAGCAGATCCAGCTTGTCATTCCGAAGCTGATCGGTCAGGTTGGCCTTGGTGCTCAACTCGATCAGCAGGCTGTTGTCGGCGTCGAAGGGGATGACCACTTCCCCGTGTTCCCAGCCTTTCATCAAATTTTCCCAGGAATCCATTTGCAATCCCGGAGGATACAGGCCGGCGCTTTGCAACTTCCCGGCGTATTCGTTCAAAATCACCTGTACATGCTGAGCATAGCTGATCTGATCGGTGGGGATGGTGCTGTAATCGATTTCCGGGGGTGGCTGGGTGGTGCCTTTGTCACTGTTGCAGGCCAGAAAAGTCGCCAGCAGGATCACGCCAAGGAAGGTAAAGAAGGTCCTCATGGTAGGTCTCCTCCAAAATTGGGTGAACGGTGAAGTTGTTGTATGGGATTGCAGGTTGCATTAGAAGGAATCAACCTGTAACCCGGTAAGCCTTATTGCGATCGTTTTTTGCGATGCCATAAT
>CAYQGB010000275.1:0-5765 GCA_964416895.1 uncultured Calditrichaceae bacterium | reverse complement strand
TCATCCTGAAGCCCGGCCCTCGATGGAGGTAAGTATGAGTACAGGCACATGGCTTGTACGCAATAAATATACCAAAAGTTCTCTCCTAACTCAACTTCGTTTAAAATTCTTCTGTTTCAGGCCGTTTTTGCCGCAATTTCAGACATGCTCCCGCCGACAGGTGCCGCATGTTTCGACAATCGGGCGATTTTTTGCGCATGAATCGACACTTGCTGCACAATACCCTCGCGCCTGAACCCCGGCCGGAATCGGCGATTACCGGGAGGTATGCCCTCCCTCCCGGAGCAGTTCCTTCACCAGAGGGGTCGCCCCGCTGAATTTATCCAGCACAAATAGAATGTATCGGGCATCCACGCTGATGGTGCGGGTGATCTGCTCGTCAAACTGGTAATCGCTGGTCATGGCTTCGTAGTTGCCGTCGAAAGCCACCCCGATCAATTCCCCTTTCCCGTTCAGCACCGGGCTACCGGAGTTGCCCCCGGTAATATCGGTGGTGTGAATGAAATTCACCGGCACATCCTTCAGTTCCCGATCCACGTAGGCCCCGAAGTCTTTCTGCTCATACAGTTTTAGCAGCTTATCCGGAGCATTGAAGGGTTCTCTGCCGGTATGCTTTTCCACCACCCCGGAGAGCGTGGTTTTGCTCAGGTAGATTACTGCATCCCGGGGAGAGTAGCGCTGCACGGTGCCGTAGGTAAACCGCAGGGTGCGGTTGGCATCCGGATACAGAGCGTTGCCTTTCCAGGCGAACAGGGCCCGGGCGTATTTGGCCCGCAAGCGGGTCACTTCGGCGGAGAACGCTTTGGTCTTCTGGTCGATGGGTTTCTGGGCTTCGGCGTAGTGAAGGGCCAGTTGCACCAGAGGATCGTCCATCCGGCGGAGTTCTTCCGGGGATTTTTGGAACAGCGCCGCGGCGTCCTTCGGGGTGCGGATGCCGGTGCGGGCAAACAGGTCTTCCACATACTCCTCCACGTAGGCGGCCAGTTCCTCGCCCCGGCGGTCTCCGATGATTTCATCCACGAATCCAATCCGCTGCCCTTCGGGCAATTCCGCCGCCTTGAGGAAAAAGGCCTTCACAAACTCCCGATCCACCGCCGGCACATACTCCTGTTCCATCACATCCACAAACCGCAACTGCTGCTGGATGCTCCGTTCGGAATACCGGGGGTCTCGTTCCGCTTCCGGTTTCTGTTTCTCCTCCGCATACCGATAGGCGGTGGCAATCATCCGGGGCACCTGGGTGAAATTCATTATCCGCATCAGGTTCATCTTGTGGGCGAAGGTCATCAGTTCTTCATACAGGGCATGGATGTCGTCTAACACCGTCCCGTATTCTTTTTGAAGCTCCGGATGCGCTTTCAAAAACGCCCGAAATTCCTGCTCAAAGGCCTTTTTCTTTTCCACCAGCTGGAGCTTTCGGAAACCGTCCAGCATCCCCTGATTGTTCTTCAGGCCGTTGTTTAAACCGGCCAGGAAATCGGCCACTTTCAGGCGCGCTTCGGGATCGTTTTCCGAAATCCGTTCCAGAATGTTGATCCCGGTGGTAAACAGATCAATTTGAAAGGGATAGCTCACCTTCTGGTGATACTCCACCGAGTTGGAGGTGCGATACCGGTAGGTATTTCCCGGATAGCCCAGGATGAAGGTAAAATCCCCTTCCTTTACCCCTTCGGTGGAAATGGGCAGATAGGTGGAAGGATGATAGGGCACATTGTCTTTGGAGTATTCCGCGGGGCGATTGTCCTTACCGGCGTACACCCGGAAGAAGGAGAAATCTCCCGTGTGCCGGGGCCACATCCAGTTGTCAATATCGCCGCCGTATTTTCCGATGCTGGCCGGGGGAGCATACACCAGGCGCACATCGGGGAATTTTTCGTACACCACCAGATAGTATTTTACCCCACTGAACATCTCCACCACCGAGGCATCCAGAAATGCTTCCTTCTCGGCGGCCCGGGCCAGTTCTTCCTTCCGTTGGGCCAGCGCCTGATACCGCTCCAGGGGCTTCATGTCCTCCGTAACCGCCGAGAGCACCCGGTCGGTCACATCCTCCATGGAGCGGAGCACATACGCTTCGTAGCCTTTGACGGGAAGCTCTTCTTTGCGGGAGGGGGCATAAAAGCCGTTTTCCAGATAGTTCTGCTCCGGGGTGCTGACTCGCTGAATGCCGGAATAGGCCACATGATGGTTGGTGAGCAGCAGGCCGTCGGCGGAAACGAATTCGCCGGTGCCTCCATCGATGATCACCACCGCGCCGCTTAAAGTACGGATGTCCTCCGGAGAGAGCTGTAGCCCCATCTTTTGCAGCCGATCCCACTCCAGCACTTCCAGTTGATCCAGGAGCCACATGCCCTCTTCGGCGAACAGCAATCCCAGCAGAGAAATGAGCCACAACAAACTGAACCACCATTTTCGATGCCTGTGCATGGATGTTCCTCCGGTTTCGGTTGGTTTATCGGTGATTTTAAAAAGGTGATGGCTACCTACGCCACAGGGAGGATTGGAGTGCGTTTCGGTTCCTATAGATTTCAAGATAAATATTTTGGGCATATAAAAACTGAGGCCTGGAATCCTCCTTCCACCGCTCCAGCGGTGGAAGGAAGAATAGGTGCTCCCGCGCCTGAAACAATTCATGCCACAGCAAAATCATCAGCTACAACCCCAAAATATTTTTCTCAGCATATCAATCCAGAATTTTGACCAGATGATAATGCTTTTGTCCCTTCCGCAGCACCAGAAATTGCCCCTCGATGGTATCCTTCAGGGTGACGGCGGCGAAGGGATCGGTCACCCGCCGGTTGTTCAGGTAGATGCCCCCCTGCTGCACCAGCCGCCGGGCTTCTCCCCGGGAGGCGGCCACATCGCTGAGGGTAAGCAGTTCGGTCAGCTTTATTCCCTCTCCCTCTAATTGCGCGCGGGCCACCGCGCTGGAGGGCACATCCTGAAAAATTTCCCCCACCTCGGCGGCACCCAACCCTTCGATGCTTCCCCCGAAGAGCACTTCCGAGGCGCGCTCGGCCCGTTTCAGTTCGGTTTCGCCGTGCACCATCCGGGTGACTTCCCGGGCCAGGGTGCGCTGGGCTTCCCGCTGTTCCGGGTGTTCCTGAGTGGCCGTGGCAAGGGCTTCGATCTCTTTTCGGGACAGCCAGGTGAAGTATTTTAAATAGGTGATCACATCGGCGTCATCGGTGTTCAGCCAGAACTGATAGAAGCGGTAGGGAGAGGTCAGCCGGGCGTCCAGCCATACCGTGCCGGCCTCGGTTTTGCCGAACTTGACTCCGCTGGCGGTGGTGACCAGCGGGGAGACCAGCCCATACGCCCTGGCGCCTCGGAGGCGGCGGATCAAATCCACCCCTGCCACGATGTTCCCCCACTGATCGCTCCCCCCCATTTGCAGGCGGCATTGGTAACGATCATACAGCACCAGAAAATCGTACGCCTGAAGCAGCAGATAGCTGAACTCGGTGAAAGAGATGCCCTCCTCCGATTCCAGCCGCCGTTTAACCGATTCCCGGCTGAGCATCACGTTCACGGAGAAGTGCTTTCCCACATCCCGCAAAAAGTCGATGAAGCTGATCCGGCCCAGCCAGTCGTAATTGTTGACGATAATGGCGGCGTTGGTTTTGGCTTCAAAGTCCAGGAAGCGGCTCAGTTGTTCCTGGATGCCCCGCAGGTTTTCTTCCACCTCTTCTTTGGTGAGCAACTGGCGTTCGGTGGTTTTGCCGCTGGGATCGCCGATCAACCCGGTGCCCCCGCCGACCACGGCAATGGGGCGGTGTCCGTAGCGCTGCATCCGGGCCAGGAGCATGATCTGCATCAACGATCCCACGTGCAGGCTGGCGGCAGTGGGATCAAACCCGATGTAGCCGGTGAGGGATTCCTTCGCCAGCGCTTCCCGGGCGCCTTCGGTGGCGTCGTACACCAATCCCCGCCATTCCAGTTCGTCGTATAAGTTCATCGCTTTCCCTCGCCTTTCCTGCTTGCTTCGTGTTCAGTTCATTTGATCCGATATTTCTTTTCTAACCGTTTCATTTCCCGCTTTTGATCCCGCTCGGCCAGATCCTGGCGTTTGTCGTATTTGCGTTTTCCGGAGGCCAGGCCCAGTTCGATTTTGGCCCATCCGTTTTTAAAATATACCTTCAGGGGAATCAGGGTCATCCCTTTTTCCTGCACCTGCCGATGAAGCCGGCGGATTTCATCTTTATGCAGCAGCAGCTTGCGGCGGGCATCGGGATCGTGGGAGACGTAGCCCTGATTCTCATAGGGGCTGATGTGCATGCCGATCACCCACACCTCCCCGTCGATAATCCGGGCGTAGCTGTCCTGCAGGCTGCATTTTCCCGCTCGAAGGGACTTCACTTCCGTGCCCTTCAGCACCAGCCCGGCTTCGACGGTATCAATAATATGATAATCGTGCCGGGCCTTCTTGTTGGTGGTAACGATTTTGATGTTTTCCGCCATAAAACCCCCTCATGGAAAAAACAAAAAGTTAGACACATCCCCCCGGTTATTCAACAAAAATATTTGAGAATTCCCGGCCGGGTTATTAAGCTTGCTCAGGAGGGTTACCCGAAAGCCGCGACCTTTGAAAACCGAAACCCAGAAGCCATGACCCGGGAGGAAAGGGAACCATGTACCATTTTCGGGTGTACGGAGATAGCCGGTTATTAACCCTGCCGGGAGTGGCGGTGTATGCTTCCCGTCAGGCTCCGGAAGCGGTGATGAGCGCCGCCACCGCCTTCTTTCATCACCTGATGAAGTTGCCCATCGCCATCGGCGGGGGCTGGCAATCTCCGCTGGAAAAACGCTTATTGCAAAGTTGGGAGGAGCACGACGCCGCCGGGATTATCTTCTTTCTGGCCAAATCCTACGCCGCCTTCACCCTAACCGGGCGTTTGAAGCAGGCGATCGGAGCGGGCCAACTGGCCGTGGTGGAACCGGCGGTGAGCAGCGAGCGGATTCAGCGCCAGGGGGTGGAAATACGGGATCGCCTCATGGAGGATCTGCTATCCCGGCATCTGTTTCTATACATCCATCCCGGCGGGCGTTTGCAGGCCCGATGTGAACACCTGCTGAACGCCGGCAAGCAGGTGTTTCTGTTCAATCATCCGGCCAATGCAGAATTTTTCCATTCCGGAGCCATTCTGGTGGATCGCCAGACCCTGCCGTTGCACTTTGCCGGATAAATGAGGCCGGAAAGAAAGGTGGGTTGCTCGCCGGCCTTCCTATTGCTTCCCGGAGGAGGTTTTCGCCCGGTTCTTCTCCAGTTGGGGCAACAGGCGGGTCATCACCCAGGGATGTTCCGGCTTGAGTTCCAGCGCCCGATGAAAATACGTTTCCGCCCGATCCAGATTTCCCTCTCGCATGGCGATGCGCCCCAGATAAATGTACGCCAGATCTTCTCCCCAGTCCGGATGCCAGGCCGAAGAAGGGCGGTAGTGGGAAAACTGTTCTGCCGCCCGGGATAGCGCCTCCCGGGCGCGCGTCATTCCTCCGCCTAAATTTTCCGGCACATGAAAGGCATGAATCCCTTCGATGAGAAATATCCGGGGATTCTCCGGGGTCAGCAAACGCGCCTGTTCCAGCGCCCCGGTTACCAGAGGGGAAAGGGTGATGGCCCGGGTGGGCAGATAGGCGATTTTCATCTCGTAGCAGGCCGCCAGAAGAATGTGCAGTTCCGCTTCGTTTTCCTGCGCCTTCACCGCCGCGGTTATTTGCTCAATCGCCCGATCCAGAAACGGCTCCCCTTTCTCCTTATTTTCCCG
>CAYQGB010000274.1:0-5766 GCA_964416895.1 uncultured Calditrichaceae bacterium | reverse complement strand
AAACGGAGTTTCCCGTATTCTTGCGTTCCAAAACAGAGTTTTGGAACGAGGGGAAAAGCTATATTTCATGCAACGCTTTTGGCACCCTTCTTTAATCTTTGATCTTTAACCTTTAAACTCATCACCATCTTTCGCGCCTTCCCACCTTGGAGGTTTAGCCATAAAATAAAGGAATCCTGGCGCCGCTTTCCCATGAGGAAAAGCGGCGCCAGGCTGAGTAAATGGGGTTTGCCGGAAAACACCGACTTTTACTTGAGCAGAATCATCTTCTTCGACAGCGAAACGTCCCTGCCGCTCAGCCGGTAGATGTACACTCCGGAGCTAACCCGGTTGCCGGCGTCATCTCGACCATCCCAGGTAATCCGGAAGTTGCCCACGTTATGATACCCGGAGGCCAGCTCCCGCACCCGCTGCCCCAGGATATTGAACACCTCCAGCCGATATTGCCCGGCCCGGGCAATGGAGTACTCGATGTCGGTGGTGGGGTTGAAGGGATTGGGATAGTTCTGCTCCAGCGCGAATTCCGTGGGCAGCCCCGGTAAGGGTTCTCCGATGGCGGTCATCGGCCCGACATCCAGAGAATCCCGGGGGATCAGCTTGTAGTTGCTAAAGCTGAAGTATCCGAAGGCAATGATGTAGTCGATGTGAGCACCCTGCGGGAAGGTGGTGTCGGCGGCCACCTGACCGGAGAAAGCATCGAAGAAGTCATCCACCCGCACGCCGCCGGTGCCGTCATCCACCACAAATTCCCCGAAGCCGGGAAATCCATCCGGGAAGGGATCGGTGACGGTAACGTTCTGCACCCGCACCAGCACGTCTTCATACATTTCCGCCGTGGGAGCGCCGGTGGTTACCGCGCCGGTGGTGACATCAATGGGCGGAAATTCACCCACTCCCGGAGTGACCACCGATACGTTGGTCACGTTGTCCAGCCGGGTAACCGTAAAGCTCTCCTGCACCGTTCCGGTCACCGAGACCAGATCCCCTTTCACCGCCGTGGTGGGAACGTTGTTCACCCAGATACCCGACCAGGGGGCGGCATCATCCTGAATCCAGAAGTCCCCCACCTCATCGGTGGAGTCGGTCATCACCACCCCTTGCAGGGTAACCTCATAGCCTTCGTAGCCGGAATTGTCTGCGGCATAGCCGTGGGTGTTCTGCACGTCCTCAATGGTTAAACCGGCATCCCGCACGGTATAGAAGAACACCCGCCCGGTGGCCCGGGAAGTATCGCCCGGGAAGGTGCTCACTTCGTTATCGTTGTCCATGGCGGAGACGAAGTAGCGCACGAAGGCACCGTCGCTCTGGGGAGGAATCTGGGCCGAAAAAGTATCCTGATTGGCGGTCATGGCCAGCTGCTGCCAGGCGCCTTCATCCACGCTGTAATGCACCGTGGCGGACTGCACGAAGCCGTTGTCCACGATCGTGGCGCTTACGGTCACCGCATCGCTGGAAGTGGGCACACCCGGATTCCGGGTTACATCGGAAATCACCGGCGGGTTGGTGAGGATTTCCAGATCCAGGGTATCCCGGGGATTGGTGGTGTAGCCGGACGGCTCATCCCGGATAAAGCCGTTCACGTTGAAATTGGTTCCCGGGGCCGGCCAGGTATAGGTGCCCCCGATCAGGCGATCCCGGAACCAGTTAAAGTATTCGCCCATGAATGCGGTAGCTCCGGTAGCATCGGTAAACGAAGCCCAGTTGCCGGGCACTTGATTGTTGACAATGGTGGCATTCTCTACCCGGGTCCACATGCTCTCCCATTGCTCGGCGTCGGCGCGGTTGTCGATGTCATCGGCGGTGAGCAGTACCGGCGCCGGCAGGGGATTCCCGGCCGATTCAATGGTAATGGGCACCGGCGGATTGGTCAGCACCGCCACCTGACTGAAATGGTTGAATTCATCTACAACCCCGGTAAAGTAACAGATCATCCCCGGCTCCAGAAAACCCATTCCCGTTTGAATGGCAAACGTGTCGTGCTGAATGATGAAGAACCCGCTCCAGGGATTGGGAAAACTATCCGGATCCACGATATACACCGCCCAGCGCGCCCCAACCCACAGGTCCCGGGGATAATGCATCACCAGACCGCGCACCACGACCGTATCCCCCAATCGAGGGGAGAGGTCGTTGGCGTCGGGATCGGGCACAAATTGCAATTCGTAAATGCTCACCGTATCATACACGGCTTGAGCGGTTCCGATGCGGTTCAGCCCCAACAGGAGCAAAAGCACCATCAGGGCAACTATGGTAAACGATCGATGCATGGGACACCTCCTGAGGTTAGTTAAACGGGGGTTGTTCCGGCTTCTGGATGCTCGATGCTGGATGTTCGATGCAAGCACAAGCGCCAGCATCCAGAATCCGGCATCCAGAATCCAATCATTTAATCACCACAAACTTTCCTCGATAAATCTCCCCGGTATCCAGATCTTTCACCGTGAACAGATACAGCCCGGTGGCGATGGCCTGATCCGCTTCGGTAACCAGATCCCAGGCGTGCTCTCCGCCGGGAAAGATGGTGGTCCCTTCGGAAAATTGCTGATACCACTGAATGTCCTGCCCCCGATAGGTATCGCCCTCGTGGATAAAGGAATCCACCAGGTCTCCGGCCAGAGTGTAGATGCGCACCTCGCAGCGGGCCGGCAAGTTGTAAAAATGCAGCTTGCGTTGCCGCTCAAAGCCCCCATCCCACAGGGCATTGACCCGATAGGGATTGGGATACACCCCGATCTTACGCTGCTCTCCGGGGCGCAGCGGGGGCGTGCCGGGACTGACGATGACCACATTTTGCAACTGGCTGCTCTCCAAACTGGGCAGGTTAAGGCGCACGTCTCCGCTGTCGAAGGCGGTAACGGTGAAGGCATATTGCCACCCGTTATGCAACCCATCAATGACCATCTGATAGTGATATTCCACCGTATCCGGCAATCCGGTGAAGGGGTTGGTGGTCACCTCCACGATCGGCTCCGGCAGGCGCACGCTTTCCAACCCCACGTCGTAAAACAGCCCGTCCCGGCGGTCGAATTCGGCGATCAACTCCATATCCGCCAGAATCCCGTCTTCGGTCAGGTCACTGCCCAGAAAGGAGCGGTACACCCGGTAGCCTTCAAAGTCTCGCTGCTTGGAAATCAAATCCACCGATTCTTCCGCCGAATTGTCCCATAACAGGGTCACCCGACCGTTTTCGGGAATGGCCTTCACGATGGGCGCGCTGGGCGGTGTGGGCAGGATGTACCGATCCAGCTTGCCGTTGGGAATCACGTCTTCGGTGGAATCGGTGCCCAGAAAATCCAGCACCCCGTTGCGGTTGGTATCTTCCCCATGATAGGCGCGCAGCGCCCAGGAGACGTTTTCGATAAGATTCTTGCGGGTGATGGAATTGTCCGCCGAGGGGGGCAAATTGCTGAATTTTTTGGCGCACACGATGGCAAATACCACGTTGATGGAGGAATCCGGATCCAGGCGTTCAAAGGGGCCGGTGCAAATCAGGTTCATGTAGTTGCCCCGCTGGCGGAAGATCTGATTTTCATAAATTTGCCGATCAATGGATTGGGTCATCCGGGAATAGCGGGCGGCCTCCGTGGAAGGGGCAATCTGCCAGGCATCGGAGCCGCCGCTAAAGAACCACCAGTTGTAGGTAATCTCCCGCTGATAGAGTTGATCATCGGCCTGGGGGTCGGCGCCCAGAAAGGCCAGCCCCACATAGCTGTTGGCGGCGGTATAATTGCTTCCCCCCTCCATCTCGTAGGCGTAAATCATCTGAGCGGTATCGGGATTGTCGATGACGCCCACCCCCACATCCTGATAAAAGGGAGCGCCCACCCGGGGGGGCAGCAGATTGGTGTTCCGCACCACCAGATCCGCCCATAGCCCCACATACACATTGCGCAGAGTATCCTTTTGCCCTCCCCAGCCCACATTGGTGATGGTATAGTTGAAAATGACAAACGCGTCGGCGAAGGGAAAATTCCAGGCGTAGGTTTCCAGATGCACCGCGATCCCCAGGGGAGTATGCTGAGGAATGGGAATTCCCGTGCCCGGCACCACCACATTGGTATCGGAAAACTCGGCCACGAAATCCTGATGGCTGATGGCTTCGGGGGAGAAAAACTTGTCATCGGGGAGGGAGGAGCGCACGGTGATGATGTCGGTGGGGTCGGCGGTATTGGTGTATTCAAAATTCAGGGAGCCGGCGGAGCCGATTCGGGCGGAATTGAACGCCCCGGTGCTTACCCGCACTCCCCCGGAGGTCTGCGCGCCTACCCACAGACCCCCGTCAAAGATGTGCTCAATGCCCGATCCCCGGGGATATTCGCAGGAGGGCTGATCCGTGGGCGCCTGCTCCACAAATCCATCCCCGAACACCCCGTAATTGGTCACCGTCAATCCGATGTTGCCCACGGAGGTGAAGTTATCGTTGTCATCCACAAATCCTTTGAACAAACCGGTAGGCCGCTGAAGGGTTTGCCCCGGAATCAGGGAGGAACTGCACAACAGGCAAAGCAGGGAAAGGAGAACCATCCGCATAGTCAACCCGCCCGGTGGTAGTTGGGGAAATGTTAACGCCTCAGGCTTCCGCCTCGGTGGAGGGAATCTATCACTTCCGGCAATGCTTCCTTACGGAACCCCTGAGGACATCAAATCTGAGCAAATCCTGATGGCTGTAGAATATAGTCCGGTCGCAAGAAATATTCAATAGCAAAACGGAGTTCAACGGATTTGCCGGTTGGGAAAAGGTGGAAGGCAGGAATGCGCATGGTCGGGTACACCTCCGAATCCACGGGAGGATCAAAATTCGGAGCAGTTGTAAATGATGCGATAGACGCAGATTTTGCTGCGACACACCACCTTGCATTTCTCCTGAATCAACTTTGCGCCGCACACCGGGCATACCAGGGTGGCATCCGGTCGGGGCTTCGGGGGCGGTTTAGGCGAGGTATTTTGAGGATTGGCCGGCATGAGTGATCTTCCTTCAATTAAATTGCGTATTGCGTATTGCGTAACAGAACCCCTACGTAATACGCAATACGAAATACAGAGCTTACTTTTTATGCTGGACTCCCTCCATTCCCCTCTCTTTATGAATCCGGGCCACGTTGACATATTTGGCCGCCCACCGAAGGTTTTCCGAATAGGTTTCTTCGGGGAGGGTACGGATCAGCCGGGCGGGAACTCCGGCCATCAGGGAAAACGGCTCCACCACGGTGTTTTCCTTCACCACCGCGCCCGCAGCGATGATGCTGCCTTTACCGATCACCGCCCCGGAAAGAATAATCGCCCCCATCCCGATCAGGCAGCCATCCTCGATGGTGCAGCCGTGCAGGATCGCCCCGTGCCCCACGGTGACATCGTTGCCCACCACGCAGGGAAGATCGTTCTCCAGGTGCACAATGCACCCATCCTGAATATTGGTGCGCTCTCCGATGTGAATGGAGTTGATGTCACCCCGGAGCACGCAGTTGTACCAGATGGAAGCCTCCGCCTGGATGCGCACATCCCCGATCACCTGCGCTCCCCGGGCGATAAAGGCGGTGGGATGGATGGAAGGCTCTCGGCCAAGCGTGTATTTGGGAACATCGGTTTTCTTCATCGTCGGGCCGGAAGTCGGGCGTTGTCGATGATAGTTTCCCTCACCGGAAAAAACGGCTCCTGCGGCAAAAGATAAGCAATTCTCCCCATCCGGCAAAGCAAAAATCCGAGGTTCTCAAATTCACGCTTCCGCCGAAGATTTCACAAAAAGCGGGAATCCATCTCCCGGGCACA
>CAYQGB010000273.1:0-5803 GCA_964416895.1 uncultured Calditrichaceae bacterium | reverse complement strand
CGGCTGATTCCCAATCTCCATGAAGACGAGGACACCTCGCTTCCCCGCCTCACCGAACCGGGCAAGCTGACCGACTATCCCCCGCCGGATAAGTGGGATGACTGGGTGGAGTACGAAGCCAAACGCTGGCCCAAACGGGAAGCCCGGCACTACATGATTGTGCCCACCAACTGCTTCAATTGCGAAGCCGGGTGCGGACTGCTGGCCTACATCGACAAAGAAAATCTACAGGTGCGCAAGTTCGAGGGCAATCCCTATCATCCCGGCAGTCGGGGGCGCAACTGCGCCAAAGGCCCGGCCACCATCAATCAGATCACCGATCCGGATCGGATTCTCTATCCGCTGAAGCGCAAAGGCCCCCGCGGTAGCGGCGAGTGGGAACGGGTCTCCTGGGAGGAGGTGCTGGAAGCCGTCGCCGGGCGCATCCGCCAGGCGCTGCAGGAAGGGCGCAACAACGAGGTGGTCTATCACGTGGGCAGACCGGGGCACGAGGGCTACGCCAACCGGGTGCTCCAGGCCTGGGGCGTGGACGGGCACAACAGCCATACCAACATCTGCTCCTCCGGGGCGCGCTTCGGTTACGCCATCTGGCACGGCTACGACCGCCCCTCGCCGGATCACGCCCACGCCAAATTCATCCTGCTCATCAGCGCCCATCTGGAATCGGGGCACTACTTCAACCCCCACGCCCAGCGCATCATCGAAGGGATGATGAACGGTGCCAAACTGGCGGTCATGGATCCCCGCCTGTCGAACACCGCCAGCATGGCCGACTACTGGATGCCCACCTATCCGGGCACGGAGGCGGCGGTGCTGCTGGCCATGGCCAAAGTGATTTTGGACGAGGGGCTGTATAACGCAACATTCCTGCGCGACTGGGTGAACTGGCAGGAATATATGGAAAAGGTGCGCCCGGATGAGGAGCCGACTTTTGATAATTTCATCAAGGCATTGCGGGAGGAATATCGGGAATATACCCCGGAGTTCGCCGCCCGGGAAGCGGGGATTTCCCCGGAGATGATCGTGGAGGTGGCCCGGAAAATCGGCGAGGCCGGAGAGCGCTTTGCCACCCACAACTGGCGCAGCGCCGGCAGCGGCAACCTGGGCGGATGGGCGGTGGCCCGCTGCCTGCATTTCCTCAACGTGCTCACCGGCAGCGTGGGCACCGTGGGCGGCACCTCTCCCAGCGGGTGGAACAAATTCAAACCCACCTTCTTCGACAAACCCCCGGCACAAAAATTCTGGAACGAACTGCACTTTCCCAACGAGTATCCCCTGGCCCATTACGAGATGAGCTTCCTGCTGCCCCACTTCCTTAAAGAAGGCCGCGGCAAGCTGGATGTGTATTTCACCCGGGTGTTCAACCCGGTGTGGACCTATCCCGACGGATTTAGCTGGATTGAGGTGTTGCAGGACGAGGAGAAGATCGGCCTGCACGTGGCCATGACCCCCACCTGGAACGAGACCGCCTATTACGCCGACTACGTGCTGCCCATGGGGCATGCCGGGGAGCGCCACGATCTGATCAGTTACGAAACGCACTCCGGGATGTGGATCGGCTTCCGCCAACCGGTGCTGCGGGAAGCCCGGCGCCGGATGGGCAAACCGGTACAATTCACCTACGAGGCCAATCCCGGGGAAGTGTGGGAAGAAGACGAATTCTGGATTGAGCTTTCCTGGCGCATCGATCCCGACGGCAGCCTGGGCATCCGGAAGCACTTCCTCTCCCCCTATCGACCGGGAGAGAAGATCACCATCGACGAATATTATCAATACATTTTTGAGCATACCCCCGGGCTGCCGGAAAAAGCCGCCGAAGAGGGCCTGACGCCCCTGGATTATATGCGCAAGTACGGCGCCTTTGAGGTGGAAAAGACCTCCTATCACAAGCACCTGAAAACCCTTTCTGAGGAAGAGATGAAAGGGGCAACGGTGGACCAGAAAACCGGGCAAATTATCAAAGACGGCAAGGTGATCGGGGTGATGATCGACGGCCGGCCGAGGGTGGGATTCCCCACCCCGTCGCGCAAGCAGGAGTTTTACTCCCAGACGCTGGTGGATTGGGGCTGGCCGGAATACAAAATCCCCGTTTACATCAAGAGCCATGTACACGAGGAGTTCATGGAGCGGGACAAAGGAGATTTCCCCCTGGTGCCCACCTTCCGGTTGCCCACGCTGATCCACTCCCGTTCCGGCAATGCCAAATGGCTGGTGGAGATCTCCAACCGCAATCCCATCTGGATGCATACGTCTGATGCCGCCCGGCTGGGCATAAAAACCGGCGACCTGGTGCGGGTGACCACCGAGATCGGCTATTTTGTGGATAAGGTGTGGGTCACCGAGGGGATGAAGCCGGGGGTGGTGGCCTGCTCGCACCACATCGGGCGCTGGCGGCGACCGCAGGATCGCATCGGCAATCGCTGGGCCACCAACACCGTGCGCATCGAGCAGGTGGAAAAAGGCAAGTGGCGCATGCGGGTCATCGACGGGGTGCGCCCCTTCGACAGCAATGACCCGGATTCCCGGCGCATCTTCTGGAGCGATGGCGGGGTGCATCAGAACATCACCCATGCGGTACACCCGGATCCCATCAGCGGGATGCACTGCTGGCATCAAAAGGTGCGCATTGAGAAAGCGCACCCGGAAGATCGCTACGGGGATGTGTTCGTGGATACGGAGAAATCCATGGAGGTATACCGCCGATGGTTGCGGATGACCCGCCCGGCTCCCGGCCCCAACGGTTTGCGGCGTCCTTTATGGATGAATCGCCCCCTGCGACCGGCGGAGGAGATGTTTTATGTGACGGAGCAAAAATAAAACCCAAAGTGTGTACCATAACTTTTAATCTTTCTCGTATTTCTTTGCCGGCTGATTTAGAAACAACCGGTTGTATTCCTTGGCAATTTACTCCGGAAACAACCGGTTTTGTGCTGTTCCGAATTTCGCGGCACATGGAAAAAACTTGTAGAGTACCCTATCCTTTCCGAAGAGCACGCCGAATAAAAAAACTTGACATTCTCATCCCTACGCGATACCTTCTCTAACCAATCATAACTATCTTCTTCTGACTACAGGAAATCCCACCATACGGCGCCGAATCTCCATGATTGGCTCAGGGAGCAATTCTTACGGAAGTGAAACACTGCACTCTCTATCCGGCCGAGGCAGGCTTACTTACACCATCTTTGAGGGCCGCTGAGAGAAAAAGGTGCAGAACAGGTGTATCGGCCTGCGCTATTCTTCCCGAAGCAGACTAAAGTGTCAAAACACTTACAGGGTTACGGTAATGATTCGGCAAGATTTTGAGAGAAAAGCGCCACCAAACCTATCATTATATTCGCTCCTGTGTTCAGAAAACACCGTCGGTGCAAAGGCTTGAAGAAACGGATGCGGGTTCTTCGGCATTTTTAAGCACGTGTTTCGTGACTGTTAGAGGCGGTTATATTCTCGTGAAATTTCTTTTCTGATTCTGCGAAGTCTTAACTCATATCATACACTCAATGTACCAATTGCTTATGGAGGTTCACTTATGTTTTGCTCAAAATGTGGGAAGGAAATTGCCGATGGTTCGCGGTTTTGCCCCGAATGTGGAGCACAGTTTAACGTGCCACCGACCCCGGTTGAACAATCGCAGAGTACGGTTGTGGGGACTCGAGATCAAATGCAGTCCACCAATTTGGTTTACCCCAAAAATCCTCCGGTATCTCCCCATGTGGCATGGCTTTCCATTCTCTGGCCTGGTATTCCCCAAATGATTCATGGTCAGGTCTCAAAAGGTCTTGTTCTGGTGGTTCTAACAGTGTTTAGCTTCCTTATGCCCGTCATTACTGTGGGTTTGATCGCTGCCTCACTTGTTGACGCCTTTAAGGTGGGAAAGGTGCTGGCCTCAGGAACACCGGTGGCTAAATGGGCCTGGTTTCCCAACGCCTGAACCCTATAGGAGCCTTCTATGACTCAGCGGAAAATACTGCAGGGGCTACATCCATATGAATATGAGCACCCCTTTGATGCCAGGGCGTTGAACTTACTACAGGGAACCCCAGGCTTAGAAAGCCTTTCCCGCAAGTTCATCAAAGATGGTATAGAAAGGTTCTACACCATCCAATATCAAGGCAGTAATCTTCGTATTACAGAGGACAACTACCCCGAAATTTACGATCAATTGCGCCGCGCCTGTGAGGTGGTAGATCTCAAATCTCTACCTGATTTATATGTTGAGTGGAACGATGGCGTGAATGCCTTCACGGTCGGTATTGATCGCCCTCTTATTGTCATCACATCCGGAGCTGTTGATCGGCTTTCCGACTCAGAAATGGCCTTTCTCCTGGGCCACGAACTGGGGCATGTGAAGAGTCGCCATGTGCTGTATCACCTTATGGCGAATAGCCTCACAACGGCAGGAAGTATGGTGGGAGACTGGACTCTGGGAATCGGTAAGTTGCTGACCATGCCTTTGCAACTGGCCCTCTTTCGATGGTCAAGGATGTCCGAATTTACGGCAGATCGCTGCGGCCTGCTCACCTGCCAGGAATTTGACAGTGTGGTTTCAACGTTCATCAAAATAGCGGGACTACCGGAAAAGTTCAAAGACAATATTGATCGAAGCGGATTTCTTCAGCAGGCTCGCGAATTCGAGGCCCTCGATTTTGAAAAAACCAATAAGTGGCTCAAATTCGCCACTAACCTGAGCCGAACCCATCCCTGGACAGTGCTCAGATCGGCCGAACTTATCCGGTGGATCGAAAGTAGCGAATATCAAAAGGTATTGGAACGTCAGACATTACACCGCATCCATGTGCGCTATGAGGGAACAACGCCGTTCTGTCGGAGATGTGGTTATCGCCTTCAAGGAACAGAGAAGTTTTGCAACTCCTGTGGGCAGGGGCTTACATAAACATTGTCTCTTATCGTTTTTTTCATCGCCGTTGCGTTTCCCTCACAAGGGAATTAAATTTTGCCAGTTTAAAAACACGGGGTGTTGACTGCCTTATTCACTCCTGTGGGGCGATGACCCCGAATATGAGTGATTGCACTTCGAGTGCCTTGAACCTGCTAAAGCAGGCTCCCCTTTGCAGCAACGCCCCGTGTTTTATGTTATGAGAAAACTTACTACCTTTCCGGGGAGTGCCAATCTGGATTAGCAATAACCAACCAGCATTGGGGGAAAATTCGATGAAATGGAGTGAAGTACTGGCCGATCCGACGCTGCAAGATTTGCCCTATAAGATTGAGTTAAACGAATGGGGACAGATTGTGATGACTCCGGCATCGAACCTCCATGGGTGGTTTCAGGCTCAAATTATTGGCATTCTAACAAAAATTACTCCTGAAAAAAGCGCGGTAATTTCTGAGTGTTCTATCCAGACTTCTAAAGGAGTCAAAGTCGCCGACATAGTATGGGCTTCCGAAGAATTTATGAAAAACTACAGGACACAAACGCCATATCCGGTGGCGCCGGAAGTATGTGTAGAAATTTTGTCACCTTCCAATACAGAAGATGAAATTCAGGAAAAGATCGATTTATACCTGGCGAAAGGCGCCCAGGAAGTGTGGACTTGCGATTTGAATGGGAATATAAAATTTTATAACCACAGCGGTAGAATTCCCCAATCAAGGCTTTTTCCCAACTTTCCCCGAGAGATAAGCACCACATAGCCTACATTTTGTGCCATTACGGGGGCGTTGACCACCGGTCCAAATACCGGGCAACGAGATCACAGGCCCGGGGCGTCAGGACACAGTCCCGAACAACGGGACTCAAAATCCCGATCATCGGGAGCGCCTGATCTCAGTGTGGCGACGC
>CAYQGB010000272.1:0-5844 GCA_964416895.1 uncultured Calditrichaceae bacterium | reverse complement strand
GGGAATACTGGATGCTGGCCTGCCCCGACGCAGTCGGGGATGCTTGATACTGGATGCTGGATGCTGGTTGGAGCGAAGTGGAAATCCCGATGAAGTCGGGAATACTGGATACTGGATGCTGCCCTGCCCCGGCGGGGGTAAGTCGGGATTGTAGCGCAGCGGAAATCCCGACTGGGTTGGGAATCCAGAAACCAGCATCGAGCATCCAGCATCGAGAAACCAGCATCGAGGAACCAGCATCGAGAAACCAGTATCAAGAATCCATGACCCTCCGTCCCGGGCTCCTTTCCCGATTGCGGAGGAAGGAGTCCGGGATGTTTGTAATCAAATGCGTATATTCCGTATTGCGCAATGAACGGAATACGGAATACGGAATACGGAATACGCAATACGCAATACGTTTCCCGGCGTTTTACACGAAGGGATTGTGAATCATGGCTAAACAGAAACGCCAGAAAAAAGCCGGGGGAAAGCCTCCCCGAAAAAGAACTTCTCCGGCCTCCAGGAAGTCGGCGGGAAAGAAAAAGGCGGCCGGTAAGCAGGCGGTACGGCAGGGGCTTCAACAATTGGCTTATGTGGGGGTGATTTTTCTGAGCCTGGTCGTGCTCAGCCTGGGGTTTCTGCTGTACCAGTGGAAAGATTACCAGATTACCGAATACGCCAAAGAAATCGAGCAGTTGCGGGCCGAGGTGCTCCGGCTGCAAAGCGACAACAGCCGAAAGCAGGCCTATATCAACACGGAGTTGCTTAAATATCATCGAATTGCACGTATTGCCGAGGAAAAGCTGGGATTGAAACCGGCGTTGCAAAAGCCCACCGTTCTGGTGGTGGATAAACAGAAGCTGGAAGCCTATGCTCAGAAGGATCGGGAAGAGGAAGCGAAAGAAGCGGCGCGGCAGCCGTAGCAAAGGCGGGTTGGATGTTTCCCGCCGATTACAGCTATTTACCCTGCTGTGCATGGCGGGATTCGCGCTGATCGTCGCCCGCCTGTTCATGGTGCAGGTGGTGGAGCATCCCCGGTATGCCGCCATTGCCCGGCGACATCTGGAGAATCGGCGGGTATTGCTGGCCCAGCGGGGAGCCATCCTGGATCGCAACGGCCAGCCCATCGCCCATGACCTGATGCATTATTCCGTGGCCGTGCGCCCCTCGCTGATCAAGAAACCGAACACCGTTGCCGCCGGCATGGCCAAGATTCTGGGTATATCCACCGCCAAAATTCTAAAAAAACTGAACAGCGAAAAATCATTTGTGTATATTGCCCACCGGGTGGATGTTGACAGGGCCGAAAAACTACGAGCGCTGGGTGTGAAAGGATTGATTCTGGAAAAGCGTTTCAGCCGTTACTATCCCTTCGGCGCGGATGCGGCTCCCCTGATCGGATACTGCGATTTTGACAATCGCGCTCGCGCCGGGCTGGAACTGGAATACGACGCCTACCTGAAAGGCACCCCCGGATACACCATCTACCTTCGGGATGCCCTGGGCAATCAGTTTCCGGATCTGGATTTTCCGGCCTCACTTCCCAGAGACGGCAGCGATATCCAGACCACCATCGACATGGTGTATCAGAGCATCCTGGAAGAAGAACTGGAGGCGGCGGTACGCAAACATGAAGCCAAAGACGGCGCCGCCGTGTTGATGGATCCCCGCACCGGGGAAATTCTGGCCCTGGCCAATTATCCCGGTTTCGACCCCAATCATTACAACCGCTACCCCATCGAGCGCTATCGTAACCGGGCAGTGATGGATCAGTACGAGCCGGGATCTACCTTTAAAATTGTGGCCCTGGCGCTGTGCCTGGACGAACTGCATCTGGATATCGATAAAGAAATTGTGTTCTGCGAAAACGGGCGGTATCGTTTGGCCCGGAAGGCCATCAAGGATCACCGGAAATTCGGATGGCTGACCGTCCGGCGGGTGTTTGAAAATTCCAGCAACATCGGGGTGATCAAGCTGGCGGAGAGGTTTGAGGCGCCCCGGTTTTATCGCTATGCCCGGGATTTCGGGTTTGGGGCGCCCACGGGAATCGATCTTCCGGCGGAATCCCCCGGCATTCTTCACCGTCCGGGAGAATATTCCCGCTACTCGGTTTATTACATGAGCATCGGCTACGAGGTGGCGGTAACCCCGCTGCAGGTGGCCTGCGCCTATGCCGCCATCGCCAACGACGGCAAGCTGATGCAGCCTTTTGTGGTACGCCGGGTGGTGGATCGCCGGGGGCGGGTGATCAAAGAGAATGAACCCACGGAGATTCGGCAGGTGCTTTCCCCGGACATCGCCCGGCAGATGAAAGAGGTGCTGTGGGGAGTGGTGGAAAACGGCACCGGTCAAACCGCCCGGGTGCAGGGGTTGCACATCGCCGGGAAAACCGGCACCGCCCAGAAGCTCAACCCCGCCACCGGGGGATACGATTCCGGGGAGTACGTCTCCTCTTTCGTGGGATTTTTCCCGGTGGAAGATCCCCGGTATGTGCTGGTGGTGGTGATCAACAGCCCCCACAAAGGCTACTACGGCAGTCAGGTCGCGGCCCCGGCCTTTCGCAACATCGCCCGGCGGATTGTGGGGTTGCCCGATCGGCGACCGGCGCCGGAGAAATCGGTGCAACTGGCCCGGCTGGATGTGCCCAAATCGCCCTCCATCGTGCCCGCAGTCATCGGGATGAGTGTGAAAAAAGCAACCCGGTTGTTGAAAAAGAGTGGGCTGCCCTGTGAGGTCATCGGAAAGGGGGAAAAAGTGGTGCGTCAGGATCCGGCATCCTTCTCGGTGCTGGAAAAAGGGCGGCGGGTGCGTCTGTACACCGAAGCGGAAAAGACCGCGGCGACCATGCCCCGGCTGATCGGCCTGAGCCTGAAAGAGGCCCTGGAAGTGCTCTCCCGGTGGAATGTCAATGCGGAGATTCAGGGCAGCGGCACGGTGGTAAAGCAAAGTCCCCCGCCGGGACGCAGAATTACCCCGAAAACTCGAATTAAACTGGTGTGTAATCCGACATGAGGCGGATTTCCGACATCATCGCCGATCTTCCGGTGGAAACCGTGATCGGCGACCCTTCCACCATGGTGCGGGAGATGCACTACGACTCCCGGAAGGTGCAGGCCGGCGACCTGTTCGTGGCCATTCGGGGCTTTGAACACGACGGCCATGACTACATCCGGCAGGCTTATGAGCGGGGATGTCGGGCGTTTGTGGTGGAAAAGATTCCCCCGTTGTCGGATGCCGTCATCGTTCAGGTAAAAGATACCCGCCGGTGGATGCCTTTCCTGGCCCGAAATTTTTACTACCGAATCACCGATGAGCTGAAGATTGTGGGCATCACCGGTACCAACGGAAAGACCACCACCGCCTATCTGCTGCATTCCATCCTGGAGGCTGCCCACTGGAAACCGGGATTGATCACCACCGTGGAGACGGTGGTGGGGGAAGAGCGCCTCCCTTCCATTCGCACCACTCCGGAATCGCTGGATTTGCATCGGCTGTTTTACCGGATTTATCGTCAGGGAGGACGCAGTGCGGTAATGGAGGTGTCGTCCCACGCCCTGGCCCTGCACCGTACCGACGGCATTGCTTTCAAAGCGGCGGTGTTCACCAATCTGGGGCATGATCATCTCGATTTTCATAAAACGATGGAAAACTACTTCCGGGCCAAAAAGAAGCTGTTCGACAATCTGCACGAGAACGACCGGGCCATTATTAACCTGGATGATCCATACGGTCGGCGACTGCTGGAGACTACCGAAGCGGATGTATTTACCTATTCGTTGAACAATCCCCGGGCCACGGTATGGCTGAAATCCTATCAGATGCTTTCTGAGGGGATGTCGCTGACCGTGAACGTACCTTCGGGAACCCTGTTTTGCAGTACCTCGCTGGTGGGTAAGTTCAACATTTACAATTTGCTGGCGGCGATTGCTACCGGGCTGTCGTTAGGCCTGTTAGAAGAGTTCATCGTGGAAGGCATTGAGTCCCTGTCCCGAATTCCCGGACGCTGCGAGCGATTCACTTCACCGAAAGGATTTCGGGTATATGTGGATTATGCCCACACCCCGGAGGCGCTCCAGCGGGTGCTGGAAGCGCTGCTGGAATTCCATCCCCGGCGGTTGACGGTGGTCTTCGGCTGTGGCGGGGATCGGGATCGGGAGAAACGACCGGAGATGGGGCGGATTGCCGAGGATTATGCCGATCGGATCATCCTGACCAATGATAATCCCCGTTCGGAGGATCCCCTGCAAATCATTGCCCACATTCAGGAAGGGATGTACGACCGCAACAAAGCCCTGGTAATTCCGGATCGGCGGGAGGCCATCCAGACGGCCATCGGGCAGGCGGAGAAAAACGAGATCGTATTAATTGCCGGAAAAGGGCACGAAGCCTATCAGGAATTTGCCGATCGGGTGGAGCATTTCGACGATCGGGAATTAGTGCGGCAACTGCTGGAGGGCGAATGAATACATCGCGACAGACTCGCCGCTCGTTGATGAGCTTTCTGAAAGGGTATCGTGGTTTTCGGGCGACCGTCGGGGGCATGCCCCGAATTCCCTATGAGCGCATCTCTATCGACAGCCGAACCCTGCAACCGGGGGATATTTTCGTGGCCCTCCGGGGGGAACGCCACGACGGCCACGACTACATCCGTCGGGCCTTGCGCAAAGGGGCGGCGGCGGTAGTGGTGGAAGAGACCTGGTTTCGAGAGGGCAATCATTCCGCCTATTTGCACGGCTATATGGGCGTGGTGGTGCAGGATACCCTGGACTTTTTGCAGCAGTTATCCGCGTTTCATCGCCGCCTGTTCTCCATCCCGGTTATCGGTCTGACCGGCTCCAACGGCAAGACCACCACCCGGGAGATGATGGCTCAGATTCTCGCCACCCGCTACCGGGTGCTGCGCAGTCAGGGCAACCGGAACAATCATATCGGCCTTCCCCTGACCCTGCTGGGCCTCACCGGGGAAACGGAGATCGCGGTGGTCGAGATGGGCACCAATCATCCCGGGGAAATTGCTCTGCTGACGTCGCTGGCGGTGCCTACCGCCGCGGCGGTGACCAACATCGGTCGGGGACACATCGGGTTCTTCGGCAGCCTGGAGGCCGTGTACCGAGAAAAAGTCGCCCTGTTCGATGGAGTGGATGCGGATGCCCCCATATTTATCAATATGGATGATCCCTTTCTGCGGGAGTATCCCCGGGAACATCGCCGGGTTGTCACCGTGGGGAGTTCCCAAACGTACGATGTGTGGGGCCGGATGGAAGGGGTGGATCGCTTCGGGCGGGTGCGGTTTTCCCTGAACGGGCGCACACCGATTCAGTTGAATCTGCCCGGGAAGCATCAGTTTTCCAACGCCCTGCTGGCCGCCGCGGTGGGATTGCACTTTGGGGTAGAAGAAGAAGCCATCCGGGAGGCCCTGGAAAATTTTGTGCCCGCCGGGCAGCGGATGGAAATTCAACAGCGCAAGGGTGTGGTGCTCATCAACGATGCCTATAACGCCAATCCCGATTCCATGCGGGCGGCGGTGGATTATCTGGTCGGGCTGGATGACAGCTTCGGCAAGCGTATCCTGGCCCTGGGAGACATGCTGGAACTGGGAGATTTTGCCGAACAGGAGCACCGGGAGTTAGGGCGCTACATCGCCGAAAAGCCGGTAAACGGCGTGGTGCTGTACGGCCCTCTGGCAAAATTCATTCAGCAGGGAATTGAAGAAAGTGGCAATGAAGACATCAAAGTCTTCTGGTACGAGGATCATAAATCCGTGGCCCGGCGGGTAAAAAAGCTGGCCCGCAAGGGGGATGTGGTCTTGTTCAAAGGCTCCCGGGGGATGCGTATGGAGCACGCCCTGGAATGGCTGCTGGC
>CAYQGB010000271.1:0-5877 GCA_964416895.1 uncultured Calditrichaceae bacterium | reverse complement strand
GGTTTACGAGGCGGTTCTTTTCAGCAAAACGGTTTCTTCCGGTTTCATCGCCCCATTTCCGGAAAATTCCTGTTCCATAACCTTCAAAAACACCTTCACCAATTCCGGGTCAAACTGTTTACCGGCATTCTGCCGGATAATCTCCAGCGCTTTGCCCCGATCAACCCCTTTCCGATAGGCCCGATCGGAAACCAGCGCCTCGTAGCAATCAATAATCGCCACAATGCGGGCCAGAAAAGGGATGGCCTCTCCCTTCAGGCCGTCGGGGTAGCCGGTGCCGTCGTACCGCTCATGGTGATGGCGCACGATGGAGGCCACCTCGGAAAGCTCTTTGATCTGGGCAATGATCTCGCTGCCGGCGATGGGGTGCTGCTTGGCGGTATCGAATTCGGTATCCTTCAGGCTATCGGCTTTATTGAGGATGGAATCGGGCATGCCGATTTTGCCGATGTCGTGGAGATAGGCGCCCAATTGGAGGGTATAGCGCTCTTCCGGATCCAGCCCCAGTTCATCGGCCATGAGCATGGCCAGATGCGCCACCCGATGGGAATGCCCGCAGGTATAGGAATCTTTGGCATCCAGGGCCTTCATCAGCGCTTTAAGGGTTTCCAGAAGAATCCCGGCCTTGTTTTCCTGCAACTTCTGGGACGCATGCCGGGTACGTTCAATGCTTTTTTCAATCACCACCGGTAATTCCGGCAACTTGATGGGCTTGACCAGATAGTCGCTTACCCCCGCGTTCATGGCCTCTTTGATCAACTTAAAATCGGCCACTCCGGTGATCAAAATGATGGGGATGTCCAGGCACATTTCCGACAGTTTTTTGGCCAGTTCGATGCCGTTGATCCCCGGCATGTTAATATCGCTGATGATCACATCCAGCTTCTTCTGGCGGATGATATCCATTCCGCCGGTGGCAGAATACGCCAGATACACCTGGTAATCAAAACTTTCCAGGGCTTCGCCCAGCATTTCTCCGTAATGAATATCGTCCTCAATGACGAGCACGGCTATCTTCCCTGACATAACGTTTACCTCCGGTTCAACTGAACGCTGCGATTCCGGTGATGTCCTGTCCGATGATGAGCGTGTGGATGTCGTGAGTGCCTTCATAGGTCTTTACCGTCTCCAGATTGCACATGTGCCGCATGCTCTGGTATTCGGAGGTAATGCCGTTGGCGCCCAGAATATCCCGGGCCATTCGGGCAATTTCCAGGGCATGAAACACGTTGTTCCGTTTGGCCATGGACACCTGAGTAAACTTCGCCCGATCCTGATCTTTTAACCTCCCCAGTTGCAGGGCCATGAGTTGCATTTTGGTAATTTCGGTCACCATGTACACCAATTTTTGCTGCACCAGCTGGTAAGATGCAATTGGCTTGCCAAACTGTATCCGGGTTTTGGCATAATTGAGCGCTTCGTGATAACAGGCCATGGCCGCACCGATAGCGCCCCAGGCGATCCCGTAGCGGGCCTGGGTCAAACAGCTCAGGGGCGACTTCAACCCGTGGGATTCCGGGAGGAGATTTTCTGCGGGAATCCGGCAATCCTGAAAGATCAGCTCCGAAGTCACCGACGCGCGCAGGGAGTGCTTGTTTTTCATCTCCGGAGCCGAAAAACCGGGAGTCCCCCGCTCCACCAGAAATCCCCGAATCACCCCATCTACCTTGGCCCAAACCACGGCCACATCGGCGATGCTTCCGTTGGTAATCCACATCTTGGCCCCATTGAGGATGTAGGAATTTCCATCCTTCACCGCGGTGGTGACCATTCCTCCGGGATTGGAGCCGTAATCCGGTTCGGTAAGGCCGAAGCAGCCGATCATCTCTCCCCGGGCCAGCCGGGGCAGGTAGTGCTGGCGCTGCTTTTCGCTCCCGTACTTGTAGATGGGATACATGACCAGCGCCCCCTGCACCGAGGCGCAACTCCGAATGCCGCTGTCGCCCCGCTCCAGCTCCTGCATCATCAATCCGTAGGCCACGTTGTTAACCCCGGCACAGCCATACTTTTCCGGAAGGTTGGCGCCGAACAATCCCAGTTCGGCCATCTGGGGAATCAAATGGGTGGGGAACGTCGCTTTCTGATAGCAATCCTCAATGATGGGCATAACATTTTCATCCACCCACTCCCGCACCGTGGCGCGGATCATCTTCTCCTCATCACTGAGCAAATCGTCGATATTGTAGTAATCCGGGGATACAAACTTTTCCATGATCCTTTCCTCACGCTTATGGTTAGTGCGGGGCAAATGTACCGCACCGGCACAGGTGAGGCAAAGGGTTAAAAATTTCCGCTTTATCAAATATCCGGGGATGCACTCAAGAGTACTATCGGCGGGAAAGATCAGGTGTGCGCAATGTTACATAACCGGAGGATGGTTTTTATTTTTCGTAAAAACAGAAGGTTGCAGTTGATTGCCTTTCCGGCATCCCATTACACACATTGCCTCCGATAGAACCGACTCAAAATTTTTGCGGGGATCATATCGGTGGATGTGCACAACAAAGGCCGGCGCAAACCATTTGGCTCTGTACTTGACAAGAATAGCGCCAGAGGGTATATTTTTCGGCAATTCAAGGAAACGGAACAGATGTCGCAACCGGAACACCATACGGTTACCGATCTCACCCGCCATCAGCTAAAGGTGAAGCGGTCGGTATTCATCGGCACGCTGGCGCCGGCGCCCCATCGAGAAGCGGCCGAGGCGCAGGTGGAGCAGGTTCGCCGGGAGTTCCCGGATGCCACCCACCACTGCTTTGCCTACCGCATCGATGGGGACACCTTCCGGTATTACGATGACGGGGAACCCTCCTCCACCGCGGGAAAGCCCATCCTGAGTATGCTGGATAAATACCGGCTGGTTCAGTGCGTTCTGGTGGTCACCCGTTATTTTGGGGGCACCAAATTAGGGGTGGGGGGGCTGATTCAGGCCTACAGCCGCTGTGCCGAAGAGACCATTCAACGGGCCAATGTTCAACCGCTGGTGCACTATCATCATTTCCGGGTGCGCTTTCCCTACCATTTTACCCGCCATATTCATCACCTGGTACATAAACACGGAGCCCGGATCGATGCTTCCGATTACGGCGACCGGGTCACGGCGGTAATCGACGTGCCGGAAGCCGTGGAGAAAGAATTTTTTTCCGCCTTAACAGCCATCGGCGCCGGGCAAATCCAAATCCTGGATGTGAGCAAGTGATGCACATCAAAGTCGAAAAAGTGCGCAAGTCTTTCCTGGGAAGACTTGTCGTGGAGGACATTTCTTTTGAAGCGAGGGCCGGCTACGTCCTGGGTATTCTGGGCATCGACGGTTCCGGCAAGACCACCATTCTGCGGATGCTGGTCAACATCATCGCTCCCGATGCCGGGAAGATCACCTTCGATGATAAGCCTTTTACGTCCCGGGTGCAGAACGCCATCGGCTATTTGTCCGAAAATCGGGGGATGTACCAGCAGTGTTCCCTGCAAGACGCTCTGGTGTATTTCGGTCGCCTGAAGAATCTATCCCATAAAAAAGCAGCGGTGGAAGCGGTGCGGCTTCTGGATCGCTTTGGACTGATCGATCAGATGGATACCCCGGTGCATCAACTTCCGGAAGAGATTCAGCAGCAGGCCCAGATAATGGCCTGCATCATTCACAACCCCGATGTGCTGGTGCTGGATGAACCGTTCCTGGGATTTACCCCCACCAATCAGAGCATCATTCGCAAAATGATTGCCCGCTTTCAGGAGGATGGCAAAACCATCATCGTGGGTACCCGGCACATGAACGAAGCGGAAGCCCTGTGCGACGATCTGGTGTTTTTGCATCAGGGCCGGATGATTCTTCAGGGCAGCACGAAGCGCATTCGGGAACGGTTTCACCAGAACATCATCGTGGTGGAAGCAAAAGATAATCTTCAACCCCTGAAAGACCTGCCCGGGGTAAATCGGTGCATTATGGAAAACCAGATGGCCCGGCTGTACATCAATGAAAAAACCCCTTCCCGAAAAATCATAGACTTGATTGTCAAAACGGTAAACATCTCTCGCATTGAGGTGGGCAGACCGGGACTGGAAGACATTTATCTGGAGATGATTCAGAACGGGCAGAGAGGAGACTGATGAAGCGTTTCTGGGCCATCGTGGGGTGGGAATTTTCTACTCATCTGAAATCCCGCCGTTTCATTTTGATGACCCTGCTGGGGCCGCTGGCAGTGCTGGGGTTGATTTTGCTGCCGTATTACTATATCAACCATCAGACCAATACTCAGGCCCGGATTGGGTGCGTGGAGTTCGATTCCACGCTGTATTTTCCTCAGATATCCGAACAATTAGCCGCTATCGACGAAGGGCGAGCTTCCATCCTGCTGATTCCCATTTCCGCCGACACCACCGCCGAACTTCGACAGGAAATCACCGCTTTGCAGCAGATGAAAAACGAAGTGGATAGCCTGGAAGAAGCCCTGAATAAAATTAAAGAACGGCGACAGTATCTGTTTCAACGCCCGGCTTCCCAAACCCGGCGGCGGCTGTTAGAACAATCCTATGAACAGTTGCGAACCACCCGGGAGGCCAAAGACCTGGCCCAGATCAACTACGAACGGATGAAAACCCATCTGGATTCCCTGCTCCGGGCCGCCGTGATTATGAAGGCCGACAGCATGTTGCTGAGGGAAGAGATCGAAGGCTACCTTTTGATTGAGCACGAGGATTTTGCGCAGGGACGGGTAGAGCTGCATTCCTTTCGCCCCCGAAGCTTCCTGCAAATTGAACCCCTGGAGCGGGCGCTTCAGGCGATTCTGGTGAAACAGCGAATGCAGCAAGAAGGCATTACGGTGGTCAAGATTCAGGAGTTGTTGAAACCCATCGAAATCCGGGAATTTCTGTTAGAAGGAGCTACCCGACATCAGTACAGTTTCCCGGCCGCGTACCTGGCCCCGGTCATCGTCATGTTGATTATGATGGTGGGGATTTACACCGTGTGCGGTTCCCTGTTCTCCACCGTGGTGGCCGAAAAGTCCCAACGGGTTCTGGAGATGATCCTGGGAGCGATTTCCCCCTCCCGGCTAATTTTGAGCAAGGTGGTGGGGCTGACGCTGTTAGGTCTGGTACAGGCGGCCATCTGGATACTGATCACCCTGTTCCTGATTCTGGGAGACATTTTGTCTCCTGCCCAACTGGCCTTTTTGCGCTGGGAGAATGTGGGGCTGTTTGCGTTGTATTTGACGCTGGGCTATTTCTTCTTCGGCCCCATCTTTCTGGGAGTGGGCGCCATCGCCGTTCCCGGAGACAATGCCGGGCATCTCCGGCAGTATTTGCGGTTCATCCTGTTTTTGCCGGTGATGCTGGGACTGTTTGTGCTCCATGCCCCGGACTCGGTGCTGGTGCGGGTGCTCTCGTTTGTGCCCTATTTGACCCCGGTGTACATGATCCTGCGAACGCCTCTGGAACATCCACCGGTGGTGGATTATTATCTCTCTTCCGGGCTGATGGTGGTGGCCATTGCCCTGCTGTTCATGGTTGCCGCTCGCCTGGTACAGATCGGAGGGGTGCAGGGCGCCACCCGGCTCTCCGCCGGCGATCTGTTGATGGCCGTGCGCACGTCTTGAGAATGAGTATCTCGACAATGTCAGATTTCAGGAACAACCGCAGAGGTGGCCGAAGCCCCAGGGAGAAAATTTTTTAAAACCAGAGCGTTCGGTAACTCTTACCATCAGCTCGGTGTTCTTGCCCTCACCCTACCCCTCCCGCCCCGCCGAGGCCCCGCCAAGGCGGGGTGAACCTTAGCAGGTTTAGTGAACAGATGATCATCATCTCGTTCACATCCCGAAGCGTCGGGATGGGAACGAGGTAAGGCGAGAAACTCTGTTTCGAGAGGCGCAAAAATATAGCCTG
>CAYQGB010000270.1:0-5886 GCA_964416895.1 uncultured Calditrichaceae bacterium | reverse complement strand
GGATTTTTCGGATTCTGGCTTCTACAATACCCAATCTTTCTGGCCTCAGGCGATTTTGGACTTGCTTTATCCCCTTGAATTCCGTAACGTGTAACCAGCCGATTCACTTAACCGAAAGGAGCATTGTATGAAGCGTAAAGGATATATATGGATGGTCGCCGGAGTGGTGGTACTGTTGATGGGCGTCGCCGCTACCCAGAGTGATTGGGTGTGTAACGCCGCTGCTGAGTTGGGCTTTGCCAGCAGCAGTTGCTCTTTGGAAGACGATGAAGCCACTACCACTGCAGCAACCGTCTCCAGCGGAAAGGAAGCCTGTGTGCACAGCGCCGGCACTGCCTGCGACAAGTCCGGAGCAGCAGTGGCAAGCTCCTCTTCCGAATGCACGTATAAGAAATCCCGCACTGCGGGCGCCACGGCCAATGCCTCCGAATGCCCTTATAAACAGAAGGCCGCGGTGGCTTCGCAGGATTGCCCCCAAAAGGCATCTTCAACAGAACTTGCGGATGCCCAAGAATAGTCTGCCGGGCAGCTTTCCCGGCCTGAACACTTTTTGCTGAACCCCGGGCGGTGCTCATCCGGCGCCGCCTTTTTTGTTGCCCCCGATCTTTGTACCCACAGTTTGCAAAAATCCCCCGAAATCCATATCTTTGCTACCTTTTACACCACAGAGGTTTTTCGGTTGAATCGGAAAACAACATGTCATCCAACTCTATAAGTGGAAGGAGCAGCCCATGGCAACAGGTGGTTCTCAACGAGGTCAATGGAGTTCCAAGATCGGGTTCATCTTTGCGGCGGCGGGTTCCGCCATCGGGTTGGGGAATATCTGGAGATTCCCTTACATCACCGGGGAGAACGGGGGGGCTGCGTTTATTCTGCTTTACCTGCTGTGTGTGGTGTTGATCTGTTTGCCGTACATGTTTGCGGAACTGGCCCTGGGCCGGGCAACTCAACGGAATCCGGTTGGAGCCATTCGGGCCATTCGCCCCGGCAGCCTGTGGGTGATGGTGGGCGTTCTGGGCGTGCTGACCGGATTGTTTATTCTCAGTTTCTACGCGGTGGTGGCCGGATGGGCCTTCGGATATATCTTCAAAACCCTGTTTAGCCACCCCATGCCCTTTGGAGAATTTATCGCCTCGCCCGGCCTGGCCATCGGACTCACCGCCGCCTTTCTGGTGCTGACCATTCTGGTGGTATACGGCGGAATTCAGGGGGGCATCGAGCGGTGGTCCAAGCTGCTCATGCCGGTGCTGTTTGTGCTGTTGATCATTCTGATCATTCGCAGCGTAACCCTTCCGGGATCGGGGGCCGGATTGGAGTTTCTGTTAAAACCGGATTTTTCCAAACTGACCGGAAAATCCTTTCTGGCGGCATTGGGACAGGCGTTCTTCTCTCTCAGTCTGGGCATGGGGTTGATGATCACCTATGGCTCCTACCTGTCCAAAAACGACAACATGGTAACTTCCGGCCTGTGGGTAGCCGTTTTTGATACCCTGATTGCCCTTCTGGCCGGTTTTATGATTTTTCCCGCACTGTTCGCTTTCGGCAAACAACCGGATGCCGGCCCCACCCTCATCTTTATTGTGCTTCCGGAGTTGTTTCAACAGATGCCGTTGGGGAACATTATCGGCGCCCTGTTCTTCCTGCTGCTCTCCATCGCGGCCCTGACCTCCACCATCTCCCTTCTGGAGGTGCCGGTCGCGTATGTGGTGGATGAGCTGGGCTGGCCCCGAAAATATACCGTATGGATCGGGGGCGGGGTGGCCTTTCTGCTGTCGCTTCCTTCGGCGCTTTCTCAGGGCGCGGTGCCGGCTCTGGGAAATGTCGGCGGAATGGATTTTCTGAGTTTGATGAGTTACCTGTGGGGAGATATCTCCCTGGCGTTAGGAGGGTTGCTGCTGTGTATTTTTGTGGCCTGGGTGTGGGGCATTTCCAAAGCGGCGGAAGAAATCCAGCGAGGCAGCGCTTTCTTCCAGGCCCGGCCACTGGGGCTGCCCTTCACCAACGCCCAATTGTGGGGATTTTTCATCCGATACATCTGCCCGGTGTTCATTTTCATCGTGCTGCTGAACGTGTTCGGAGTATTCGATTGATCTCCCACGTTTCAGGAAAACATCTCATAGTCATCTCACCGGTAGCCCATCGTGCCTTCGATGGGCTACTTTATTAAATCACCAAACCTCTGGAGGGAGTTGATGAAACCGCAAAAAGCCGAAATCATTCGCAGCTGGGATGTGGTTTTCCCCAACGACGCCAACCCTCTGGGCACCATGTTCGGGGGCAAGATGATGGCGGTGATGGATAAGATCGCCGCCATCGCCGCCAGCCACTATTCCGGCACTATCGCCGTTACTGCCTCTACCGATGCCATCGACTTCAAACGCCCGGTGAAGGTGGGGGATCGGATTCTGGTGGAAGCAAAAGTGGTATGGGTGGGGCGCACCTCTATGGTGGTAAAAGTCAACGCCTATGCGGAGAATCCCCGGTCCCGCACCTGCGAACACTGTACCACCGCCCACTTTACCTTCGTGGCCTTAGACCCCGAAGGCCGGCCCACCCCGGTGCCCCCCATTTGGGTGGAGACCGAGGAAGAGAAGCGGGACTATCAGGAAGCGGAGATGGTCAAACGGCAGGCGCTGGAACGGCGGCAGCGATTCGCCTGAAACAAAAAGCGGGCAGGCGGAAAGAAAGGTGCTATCGCGTCAGAACACATCCACCTGCCCATTTATGTGAAGATGCTTGTTGATGATTTTCAGATCCCGGTTGACCACCCGACCATGACAGGCAGCGCAATCCTCTCCCGCGATGTGCCCGGTGGGAGGCAATCCGTGGCAGCTACCGCACAACGCCTGCCCCGTGCCGGGATATTGCCAGTACAGCACGGGGAAATTTCCCGTCATCACCGAATCGGAATAGGCCCAGGGATAAGCGCTCTCCGCCTGCCGAAACCGGAACGCTCCGTGGCAATACACGGCGCTGCAACTGGCTTCCCTTCCATTCCAACGAGGGGTCACCTTCCCCTCGAAGGAGGCAAATGCATCGAACTGCACCTCTGCCCCGGAGGCGTCATCAATATGCGAGGGGGCATCGAAGGTGAGGGGAACTTCGTGGCAATGCCCGCAGCCCCCCACGGTAAAGGTGGTCCAGGTGGTATCCTGCATGTGGGATTGATGAGCGCCCACTCCCCGATAGCCGGGATCGTTATGATCATGCAGATCCGGTGGCGGAGCAATGTTGTTCCGGCTGCCGTGGCAGGTATGGCAGGCCTCCGGGCCTCCCGCATCCGCATGGCATCTCAGGCAGTTTTTGGCCGCTACCCCCTTCCCGAAATAATCCTCCCCGTGGCAACTCCGGCACACCTCTATCCGCCACCTCAGCGTTTCGGCAATAAAATCTTCGTGAAAGGTGGAGGAGGCGGCGTCGGCAAAGCCCGGTGGATGAGGATATACGGAATGGCATCCGGAACCGTAGCAGGAGACCCCCGAACTTCCCCCGGAAAAGTCGTTTCCGTGGCAACTCCGGCAACCGGCCTGGCTCAGGCTGCCGGTCAATAGCGCCTGACCGTGGAACTGCTCGGATTGGGGCAAATTCCACCCCTCCGGATGCGTGGGAACCGCCACCGGCGTGCGTTCCTCCAGACATCCGGAAAGCATCAACAACCCCACATACGCCAGGTAACCGGCGATCACCCCAATTCCGCCCCAAAACGATTTCCGGTATCGGAAATGGATCATGGCGTTCTCATCTCCCGTGACACGATTGACATAGCTGTTCCGCATTTTCCTCATGGCAGGCGATGCATGATTCCAGATCGTTGAGCGCCTCTATTCGATGCCGCCCCCCGTCTCCGGGGAAGCGATTGACCCATCCCACCCCGTGATTATGGGGCAGCACGTTGTTCTCCCGATGGCAGGCGAGGCAAAACTCCCGTTCGATGTGGCAGGCGGCGCATTCCTTCTGTTTGCTCCCGGCTTCCAGGGCGTGGGTGAATTCGTAATTCAGCGGATGGGTAAACCGATCCACATTGTCCCCTTCATGGCAGCTCTGGCAAAAAGAAACCCGGTGGCAGGTGGCGCAATCTTTTCCCCCGGAAAATACCGCCGCTTCCATTCGGGCCAGATCCCCGTGGTTATGTTCAAAATTGGGCCTATGGCTGAGGGGACGAAGCTCCTCCGTTTCGGTATGGCAACTTCGACAATCGAAGGTAACCGCCTCCACCTCGTGGCAATCCAGGCACTGCACCATATCGGGCAGCCGGTAGGGGAAGGCTTCGGTTTTACGGGAAATTTCCCCGTGGCAGGATTCGCAGGTCTCTCCGCTTTCCACATGCTGTTTGTGAGAAAATAGACGGCTGTACTCCCGGATGGGCGCCAGAAGATCAAAGGGGTCATATTCATCGGGTTCGTGGCAATCCAGGCAGCTTTCCGGGTCGGGAAACAAGTTGTCTTCTCCGGTCCGGCTACTTTCTGCCGATTCGTGGCAATCCAGGCACTCCATCTCCTCATCTATCACATGCGTCTTATGGGAAAATCGGAACATCGGTGGATCGCCGGCTTTCAGGACAATCGCTCCGGGTATTCCCAGCACCATCATCACCGCCAGGGCCATCCCGGCAGGTATCCAGCCGGAAGAGAACCTTTTCCGTTTTTTCATGCCCATCATCTGTTTTTTCCTGTAGGCCTGGTGTCTTTCCATCTTCGCAGGAAACGGACTTCCGTTTTACCGGGTGAACCTCCACAGCATCCGGAACAATCCCCGCAGATCGCTTTTATAGGCGCTGTTGATGCTCTCCTGAGCTTCGGCTTTGAGCACCAGCCCGGGGAGCAACTGGTAATCCGCTCCCAGCGAGAAAGCGGTGGCCTCTTCGTCGATGCGGGTGCTGTGGCGCTGATAATTGGCGTGGCTGCTGGTGAACCGCAGGCTCAGTCTGGGCAGCGGGTTCAACCGGATGTCCCCATATACCCCGATGTTCTTTCCCCCGAAACCGTTCTGCCACACCACCCCCAGGTATCCCCAATCGTTGCCGAAGGTGAGAATCCACCGGTGGGTCTGGTCGAATTCCACATCGGTGAACACGTACTGAAGTCCCACCTCATACCGCCGGAAGCGATAGCCGATCAGGCCGCGCACCTGCTGATACGCTCGCTGCCGAAAGATGCGAAAATATGAATCCTGGTAAATTTGGGGCCTTTGCCGGTTGTACTCCACCGTTGCCGTCCATCGCCGGAGAAAGCAGGATAGCCGATAGCGCATCCCCTGAAACCGGCCGGTCAGCAAATTGTGATGGTATTCCGCCTGATAATACAGCCGATCTCGCCAGGCCCCGTTCATCGCCGCTCCGGCTTGCTGCCACACCCGGCGACCTCCCCGGCTGCGTTGAAAATAACTTACATCGAGGTTGATCTCGCCGGGGGCTTTCCAGGCAACATAGCCGCCCAGGGCACCTCCTTCACTTCCGGAAAGCAGCTCAAACGCCCGATCCGGCGGGGCGGCCATCCCGGCGAACAGGCTGACGGTTACCGCCCGGTGAGGATGAAAAGTGCTCAGCAGACCGTCCAGGGTGCCGCTGAGAACACCCCGATAAACGAACTGCCGTCCCAGGGTAAAAGATAGTCGATTGGGCGCGGCTTTCCAGCGCAGGTAAAAGCTGTACATCCGCTCCGACCAGGCCGCACGGCCCAGTTTACCCACCCGGAAGTAGGTGGAAAAAGCGAGCCGGGGATGGGTTGCCGGTAGCACCTTCAGGCGGGTGTTCTGATAAAAATTCCCCTGGTGGGCGGTGGGGGTCTCGAAAGTGTACACCGAGGACTCGGTAAACCCGGAAATCCGCACCTGGCCCACCAGGGGGGCGCCTGACAGGAACCACATTACGCAGATGAGCAGCACCGA
>CAYQGB010000269.1:0-5897 GCA_964416895.1 uncultured Calditrichaceae bacterium | reverse complement strand
CGCCATACACGTTGCAATTGATTTTCACGGGGCATTTTGTTAAAATGCCCATTCGGTGAAACGAGGAACCGGCATTGAAGTGTTTGCGATACCTGAGTACCTGTCTGCTGATCATTCTTCCTTTCTGTGCTGCCATTGCCCAATTGCCGGAAGGCGCCACCCAATCGTTTGGCGACCGTCTGATTATGGGGGTGCTGAAAGACCATCCGTTTGAACTCAACCCCTTCCGGATTCGTTCTCCGGCAGAAAAGGAGATTGTGCACATGATCTTCGGTTCCGGGCTGACCAAACGCTCGGACAAGTTCGGAAACCCACCGGAATTGATTGACCGGTATTTCACCCGTTCCTCCCGTCATAATAGCCGTGTCTGGCGAATGCTGTTGAAACGCAACATCAATTTTCAGAATGGGGACATTCTGCGAAATGTGGATGTCAAATTTACCTTCGAAGTGCTGAAGAAATACGGGGGCATGTATCTCAATCGGGAAGTGGATCTGGGGAACATCAAGTCCATCGGCGGCAGCGGTGACCTGGAACTGACCTTTGAGTTGTTCCGGCCGGATGACCAGTTCGGGCTAAAGCTGGCGGGAATTCCCATCATCTCCCGGCGGTATTATCAGGAGGTGCTTACCCGGGGGTATGAAGTGTTTTCCCGAACTCGCCCCATGGGAATGGGGCCGTTTCGGGTGGAGCAGCAGAGCGAGGATCAGCTGATCCTGTCCTACAATCCGCACTATTTTTCGGGGAGGCCGTTTCTGGATGGGGTGGTGATTCGCTTTTATGCCGATGAGCAGGCGCTGATCAACGCGTTTGTGAACGGGGAGGTGGATTATCTGGAATTGCCCGACCGCACCACCGCCCTGCGGCTTTCCAATTTGATGGGCAGTCGGGCGGTGTTTTTTCGCATTCCTCGCCCGGAAGTAAAGCTGTATGCGGTGCTGTTCAACGTAACCCAATTTCCCTTTTCCGAACCGGAGGTGCGTCGGGCCATCTCTGTGGCCGTCAATCGGGCCGGTATCGTGGATCGTTATATGAAAGAGTACGGCCGCCCGGCCCGCACCTTGCTGAAGGATACCAGCCCTTACTACGACCGTTATCTGTTCAAGGAGAAATACAATCCCAACGCGGCCCTGCGGATCTTAAGAAACGCCGGATGGCGGCTCAATCCCCAAACCGGGCTATGGGAAAAAAACGGCCGCCCGCTTTCATTTACTCTGTACTTTGCCCGGAATTCTTTTCTGGAAGAAGGCATTGCCCGGGCCATCAAGATCGACCTGGGGGAACTGAACATCAACGTGAAGCCGGTGCCGGTGGCGCCGGATGCCAAATCCGCCCTGCTTCAGAGAACCGAATACCAGGCCATGATTCATGCCTACATCTACGATCCTCAGTACCTGCTGGGAGCGTTCCGGCAATATTTCTACAAGGTTCTGGGAGCGGGTCAGGTGGTGCCCAATTATCGCAACAACTATTTGCACCGGCTGTTTACCCTGGTGGAACGGGGGCAGGCCCCCCGGGAGAATGTGTACCATCGGTTTCAACAGTTCATTTACCGGGAAAAACCGGCGCTGTTTCTCTTTTTTGATGAGCAGATCATCATCGGTATCGACCGGCGTTTTCGGGGCTACCGGCTTATGTTCCGGAGCAACGGCCACACGTTTTATCGGCTAAGCCCGATAGAAAACTGGTATGTGCCCCGGGAGTTGCAGAAGTACTGAGGCGAATCAGGGTTGGGGAGCGCCGGGGATGCCTGTGCGATTGCGGAATACGCAATACGTTAACAAC
Source organism: uncultured Calditrichaceae bacterium (assembly GCA_964416895.1). Taxonomy (GTDB): domain Bacteria; phylum Calditrichota; class Calditrichia; order RBG-13-44-9; family J075; genus CAYQGB01. Next base: position 4,112 of record CAYQGB010000269.1, on the reverse strand, counting down.
ACCCACTATGTCCGGTTTACCGGCCGGTTACCCATGAAGCCACGTTTCAAACAGCGTTTGCGGGTATGGGACAGAAGATTACGGCGTTTTCTGTCCCGAAAGATTTCCACCCGCCTGATCCTGACCAATCTGGGGTTGGGAACGCTCCCGCTGATTCTGGTGAGCATTTTTTTGATCACCCTGGCCCGGAATACGGTGCAAACGTATATCTACGAACGCAACATGGAGACCGCCCGGCGGGCCAGTAACGAAATCTACCGCTTCATCAAAGAGCCGCTGATCATCCTCCATACCCTGAGCATCAGCCGGGACATCGCTTCCATGGATCCGTTTATCCAGAGCACGCTGATCAATAAGGTGCAGGATGAGAACCCCATTTTTCGCAAGATTTTTGTGGTCAACGACAGCGGTCTGGTGCATGTGACCACCAAGTTTGGCGAGGAGCGCCATGACTGCCGCCAGGAGCCGTATTTCCGGTCCGGCCTGGCCGGGCAATCTTATCTCTCCGACGTCTATTTTACCCCTTCGCGTTTTCCGGTATTGACCGTGGCCGAACCCATCCGGCGGTTCAATCAGGTGGTGGGGGTGCTGGTGGCGGAAATCGATCTGCAAAATATCTGGCGGCTGGTGGATAACATCACCATCGGTAGCACCGGAATCGCCCTGCTGCTCAGCGAAGAAGGAAAGGTGATCGCCCACAAGGACAAAAGCAAGGTGCTGGAGCGGGAAGACTATTCGCACTATCCCTTCTTCCGCCGGTTGATCGCCGGAGAGGCCGGCACCACCACCCTGGATATTGAAGGCCAGGAGACCATCGTGGTGTTTGTGCCGGTGCAGGAGCTGGGTTGGGGGGTGGTGGTGCAGCAGTCCCAGTGGGAGGCGTTTACCCTGGCCCGGGAGATGCAACAGCGGGTGGCTCTGTTCGTGGCTCTGACCACCGTCATCGCCATCATTCTGGGGGTGCTGGGTGTGCAGCGATTTACCCGCCCGCTATTGCAACTGGTGCAGGGAGTGCGGGAATACGGGCAGGGCAACCTGAAACACCGGATTGAGATGAAGCGGCAGGATGAGCTGGCCGAACTGGCTCAGGAGTTTAACTCCATGGCCGCCTCTCTGCTCAAGAATCAAAAGGAGCTGCGCCGGATGGAGCGATTGGCCGCCCTCAGCCGATTCGCCGCCCTGGTCAGCCACGAGGTGCGCAATCCCCTCAACGCCATGAACATCAACATCCAGATATTGAAGCGGCTGATTTCCCGCCAGGATGTCTCCCCGGAGAAGAAGGCCAAATATCTCAACATCATCTCCACGGAGATTTCCCGGATCAACGAATTGGTGACCAACTTTCTGACCATCGCCCGCCCCCCGGAGTTGAGCCTGATTCGCACCCCCATCCACGCCATTCTGGAAGAAGTGATCCAGTTGCAGGAACCCCGGGCCCGGGCCGACGGCATCACCATCGTGCGCCGCTTCGCCTCCCAATCCATCACCGGCATGTTCGATTACAACCAGTTGAAACAGGTCTTCCTGAACATCGTGGTCAATGCCTTTGAGGCCATGAAAGAAGGGGGAACCCTGGAGATATCCACCGAAGCCATTTGCAAAGAGGAGCCCGGGCGAGGCAAGCGCCCTTTCGTACGCATTGAATTTAAAGACAGCGGCGTGGGCATTCCCCGGGAAATCCTGACCGAGGTGTTCGACTTCTATTATACCACCAAGCGTTCCGGCACCGGTCTGGGATTGGCAATTGCCAAACAAATTGTTGAAGCGCACCAGGGAATCGTGTATATTGAAAGTGAGAAAGGGGTTGGAACCTCGGTGTTTATTGAATTGCCTGTTGACGAGGTTCCCCGGGAATCACCGGTTAAGTAGTCGAGGCAGTATCCATGAGAGATCGCATACTGATCGTAGAAGATGACATCCACACCTTAAATGGTTTGTGCGAGATTCTGGAAGAGGAACAGTTCGAGGTGGATCGGGCCAAGAATGCCCGGCAGGCCCAGGAGGAGTTGCGCAAGCGCCCTTTCAACGTGGCGCTGGTGGATTACCTGTTGCCGGATGTGGATGGGCTGGAGCTATCCCGGGCGATTTTGGCCGAACATCCGGAGACCAAGATCATTATGATGACCGCCTTCGGCACGGTCAAAAACGCCGTGGAAGCGATGAAGATGGGCATCTATGATTACCTCACCAAGCCCATTAATCTGGATGAGTTGCTCATCATCATCCGGCGGGCGATTCAGGAACAGCGGTTGATCACCGAGAACCGTCAGCTTCGCTCCAAAATCTCTCAGACCTACCGGTTCGAGAACATCATTGGCGTCAGCGGCAAGATGCAACAGGTATTTCAGAAAATCATCAAGGTGGCCAGTTCCGAGGCCACGGTGTTGATCCGGGGCGAGAGCGGCACCGGTAAAGAACTGATCGCCCGGGCCATTCATTATCAGAGCCGCCGGAAAAATCAGCCGCTGGTGGAAATCAACTGCGCTTCCATCCCGGAAAATCTGTTAGAGAGCGAATTGTTCGGCCACGAGAAGGGCGCTTTTACCGGCGCCTACAAGATGAAAAAGGGCAAGTTTGAAATCGCCCACAAGGGCACCCTGTTTCTGGATGAGATCGGCGACCTTCCCCTGGCGCTGCAGGGCAAGCTGCTGCGGGTGTTGCAGGAAAAGCGGTTCAACCGCGTGGGAGGGGTGGAGAACATCGAGGTGGATGTGCGCCTGATTGCGGCCACCAATGCGGATCTGGAAAAGAAAATGGCCGAAGGGCTATTCCGGGAAGACCTCTACTATCGCCTCAACGTGATCCCCATCATCATCCCTCCGCTGCGGGAACGCCTGGAGGACATCGGCCCCCTGACGGATCACTTCATCCGGAAGTATGCAGAGAAAGACAATCGCTCCATCAAGGGGATCGAGGAAGAGGCCCGCAAGGTGCTCATGGCCTATGAATGGCCGGGCAATGTTCGGGAACTGGAAAACGCCATTGAAAACGCCGTGGTCATGTGCGAGGGGGAATATATCACCGTAAACGATTTGCCCCCGTATTTGAAAGGACGTCGGGAGGAAGTCTTTCCACTGCTGGCCGAGATTATGGAAAATCCCGAATTGACGTATCGCCAAAAATTGGAGGCTTGCGAGCGGGAGATCATTCGCCAGGCCCTGATCGAGACCAATAACAACAAGACGCGAGCCGCCAAAAAGCTGGGCTTCACACTGCGAACCCTGCGAAACAAGGTCAAGAAATACAGCTTGTGAGGTTTCCCATGAGAACCCTTTTGCGGCTTTTTCTGGCAGGGGTGTTTGCAGGGGGAGTGTTCGCACAGGATCAAACCTCGCCGGTTCCCACGACTCCGGTTTCGCTGAGCGGCCTTTCCGCTTCCGTGTATTCTGCCGGTGCCGGGTATGGCTCCCACCCCTCTCTGAACCGCTTTTATGAGCGCACCGGGCAGATGCATGTGAACTTCGGCGCCGGGTATGTCGGTTCATCGCTGGCCTATTTTGTGCGGGGGAAGCGCCGGTTGTTGTACGGCGCCAATCTCAATGTGCTCTCCGTTTCCACCGGGCATCACCGTTCCCGGGCGTATGGAGGGGCTGTGGTCAGCCGACAGGCCCTGCTGGTTCCCTTCTGGTTTACCTTCAAGTGGCGTCTTCGGGAGAGCGCTTATGGCCGCTTTTCCCCTTATGTTATCGGCGGCCTCGGACCGGTGCTGTTCGTGCAGGTGCCTGAAGGACGTAACATCCTGAATTCCCTGACCCGAATGTTCGGAAACCTCGGCGGGGGGGCTTTCCTGGGCATCGGTCTGGATTACCTGTGGGCCGAAGATTGGGCCTTCTCCGCCGATGTGCGCTACAACTACTTTCGGGTGAACCATCCCACCGGTTTGCAAAGCGACAACAGCGGTCTGAGCCTGTTTGTGGGCCTTACCCGGGCTTTTGGGCTGTAAAAGGCAGAGAAAATTCTTCCGGGTTTGTGATTTTTTCCCCTGAAGTTTTCAAGGGAAAGGGGTACCTATATCCCTATAAAGATTGTTTGACAAATCACCGCTTAGGGGAGACCAAAACTGCATGACGGGCTTCGATGTCATTCTGAGGGCTGGCGCCGGGGAAGTGCCG
>CAYQGB010000268.1:0-5905 GCA_964416895.1 uncultured Calditrichaceae bacterium | reverse complement strand
GTTTACCGCACATACCACACATCCGCCAGGGCTTTCCAGTTGGCGAAGTAGTACACCATGAAGGAGACCAGCAACACGAAAACCAGCACCACCGTTCCGGGGACTTTATGGGCTACCTTTTCGAACGCTTCGTCTTTTTCCCGGGCAAAGATTTCCATATTCTGTTTCCAGCGTTCTGCCGGTTGCCATCCGTCAATGGCCCGGCCGGCGTTGCGTTCACCGAAGAACACCGCTACCACCACCAGGAAGATAAACAGGATGGCCCCAATAAATGCCAGCAGGCCGCCAATGCCCAGCACGGCCAGGAAGAAATGCGCCGCCGCATCAAATCCGGCCGGCAGGGGAGCATTGCTGAAGGTGACATCCCAGTGGCGTCGGGGAACCCCGTACGAACCGGCGAAAGACATTCCCACCGACAACAGGGCCACTCCCAGGGCAAAAATGTACGGCTGGATTCGGGCCAACCCCTTAAAGCGAAACTCCCGCTGAAAAATCAGGGGCACCACATAATAGGCCAGCCCCATGAACGCCAGCGTGGTGCCGCCTACCACCGTGGCGTGGAAGTGTCCCGGTACCCGGAGCGTGTTATGGGCGATGATGTTGATCTGCTCCGTGCCGATGGTTACCCCGGTGATTCCGCCGATGAATCCAAAGATCACCAGGGAGAAGAACATGGAGGCAAAGCCGGGATCTCGCCAGGGGGCGGAGGTCAGCCAGTTGAAGATGCCCCGGGTGAACCCTTTCAGACGCTGGGCGACCTCTACCGAGGCGGGCACGGTAAAGCCGTGGATCATGGAGGCCAGCACCGCCAGATACATGGCGTAAGAGGTGTTCCAGATTTTCCAGGAAGCCCGGAGGCCGGGATCCACCAGCAGGTGGTGCGCCGAGGCCAGATTGATAAACAGGATGTAGAACACAAAAGCTACCCGGCACACGGTTTCGTTGATGGGCTTGGCTCCGGTGGTCAGGGTGGCCAGCAGATACCACACCGCCACCATGGCGGCCACGTTGATCTGCTGCGAGGGATGCCCCAACCCCCACCAAATCAGCCGGTACCATCCCGCGTCGATGTTTTCCACCAGCCCGATGGACCACAGGAAAGTGGGGATCATCACCGTGGCCCCGTGCAACAGGGTGAGCACGGCGATGATGGCCGCCGCCAGTGCGCCAAAGGTTACCAGGGGCATGGAGCCTTCGTAGGTCTTATCCCGGCGGGCGATATACAGGGTGGCAAAAAAGTTGAACACCCCGATCAACGTGCCCACGGCGAACAGGATAATTCCCAGATAGAACAGCGGGTGGGCTTTCAGGGGCACGTAGGAGGTCATCAGCACGTCGCCCTTGCCGATGAGAATGGTGTAATCCACGAAGATGGCTCCCAGGGTCATCAAGATGAAGGTCACCCAGGCCACTTTGCGGGAGAACAATCGGGAATTTAGCAGGCTGGTGCCGGCAAAATACAGAATGGCCACCTCCATGGAGATGATCCAGAAGATCAACATATTCAGGCCGTGCAGGGTCAGGATGCGGTAGAACCACACCGCGGGCAGCAGGTGCACGGCCGACCAGCGGGTCAGGGCCAGCAACAGGGCGGCCACCGCCCCGATCAGGAAAAACACCACCGCCGATACCGCATGCGCCCGAATGAAAAACTGGGCATCCAGGCACACCGGCAGACCGGTGGTTTCACAGGTGCGAACACGGTCGGATTGAAAATTTCCCATATCGGCCTCTCCTATTCTACGATGATTTGACCTGTCATCAGATGATGCCCGATGCCACAAAATTCATTGCACACGATGGGAAACTCCCCCGTGGATGTGGGAGTGAGGGTCAACACATGATCGTAGCCCGGCAACACCTGAAAATTCATATTCATGGGCAGTACCGAGAACCCGTGCTGCAGGTCCACCGAGGACATGTGCAACCGATAGGTCTGTCCGGCTTTTAGCTTCAGAATGGGATACCAGCGCCACATCTGCCCTACCAGATAGGCGTCGCCGCCGGGCGCCGGTTCCACAATGGGAACGCCCTTTTTCTCTCCCACCTGATTCGCTTCCACAAATTTCTGCACCCGGGCCATGAATTCCTGCGGGGTGGTCGCATAGGATTCCCCGGTGCTGTTCTGTTTTCCCTTCACATGCCAGTAAGGCATGGCAATGAACATGATCAGGCACCAGACCAGCGCCACACCGATCCACAGCCGTTCGGTACCGGCCGGCGCCTTAAACCAGTCTTTTTCCGGAACTCGGATGCTCATGGGCAACCTCCTCACGCTTAAGGTAACAGGGCTTTGGCCATGGTGGCGATTTGGGCCCATCCCCAGATGGTGTACGACAAAATGGGGATCAACAACCCCAGGGCCAGTAACAGCCAGGGATTATCCATCAATTTTTGAAGGGGATGTTTCTTAGGTTCTGCCATAGCGTCCTCCTTTTGGCTAAAACAAACATGGGGATTTGTTTGGTAACCGACCAACCGACATACCACACAAACAGCACCCCTCCCACAACGGCCAGCAGTCCCCCGATCACCATCAGGGACAATCCGATAAACTGGGAAGGGGTTTGTATGATCTGTTCAATGCCGTACAATTTCCGTCCCATGCCGGCCATGCCGAATCCCACGGCAAAGACAATCTGACCCAGCCCGAACAGCGCCGGTTGCCATCGGGAGAGCCAGTTAAACCGGGGCAACGGCATGGGCACCTCGAACCGTTGCAACAGGCGAAAACTGACCGCCATGTACGCCACCGTCACCCCACCGATGGAGGCATGATAATGGGCCGGCACCAGGGTGTTGGAAGTGCGGATGAGAGCGCCCAGGATAAATCCCACCAGCGTCAGCGCCGCGCTGGTAATCCATCCCAACCCCCAGGGGGAATGCCACAGAGTTGTCGTTCCCGTGCGGCGGAGAAATCGGGCAATGGGAATCCCCATCAGAGCAATGAATAACAGCACCGCGGGGAAAATGCCGAATTGCATTAAACGGGTAAACTGGAGATGATACACCCCCGCTTCCGGAACCCGATAGGCGATGATGGGGGCATAACCGGTGGGCAGCAACAACAGGGTGAAAGCGATTCGCGTGGCCCGGGGAGTCAGGCAATCCCGGCCGGTCAGTTGATACGCCAGTACGCACCACACGCTGATCATTCCGGCCACGTTCACGAACTGGAGCACATGCCCTGCTCCCCAGAACAGGGTTTCATAGTAATAATCCGGATGCAGATCGGGGGGAATCCGCCACAGGGTAATCAACAGGGTCAGGCAGGTGATAAGAAAGGCGGCTCCGGCAAATTTCAGCCCGATGCGCGCCGATGGGGGCAGCACCGGTCGAACCGGGGCATCCGGCCGGTGGGTGGTTGATCCCACCCTGCCGGTGGCAAACGTCACCGCCAGCGCCAGCGCCACCAGGCCCATCCCCACGAAAAACAGCCTCGAATCCAGCACCGGGATGTAATTGGACAGTACCGGGGGAACATCCGGAAGGCCTCCGCTCATCACGAACAGGATCATCCCCGCCACGGCCAGACCGCTGGCATCGACGGGAGGAGAAGCGCCCGGAGCAGTACGGGGGATCAGGTGAAACAGGCTGGCAATCAGAGCCAGCAGCCATACAAACATGGCCAGATTGACATGCACCACCAGGCACCGGCGGGCAAACAGGGGATCGGTAATCCATTCGCTGATCACCGGCGCCCGGGCAAATACCAGCACCAGCGAAAGCAAACCCGACAACGTCAGCGCGCCAATACCTACCGCAAACCATCGCTTCGCCGAAAGGGTTGAGTCCATGGCCTCCTCATCCGTTTTGCTCTTTAATAGACCTGCATGTCCAATATATCACAAAGTCAGAAGACTGTCAAGTCTATTGATTGATTTTTGTGATATTTTTCCTTATGTTTGTCAGAGAGTGGATTGACGGACGGGTATACGGTTTGCACCGGCTAATACGGGAGGTACATTTCCATGCGGGTAACACAGACGGCGGAATATGCTTTGCGAGTGCTGGCACACATGGCGACGCTGGGGGAGACGCGACCGGTTCGGGCGAAAGATTTATCCAAAGAGACCGGGATACCGTTGCACTATCTATCCAAGATTTTGCGCCGGCTGGTATCCCGGGGATTGCTGCGTTCGCAGAAGGGCCACGGGGGAGGGTTTGTGTTTGCCCGGCCCCTGCATCAGATTCGGTTCAGCGACATCTTCGATGCGGTGGATTATGAGATCGAACCGTCCCGGTGCGTATTCGGCTGGGACGAATGCGGCGAGGCCAATCCCTGTCCCCTCCATGAGTTCTGGAAACAGGTCAAAGAGCATTTTGCCGATTGGGCCCGGCAATACACCCTGGAGGATGTGAAAAACAACGTCATTCAGATTGGGTGAACTGCCGTGAAGGAGGAAAACTCGTGTTCCTCACCGGTGTACAATTTCCGGGGCTTTCGCTACCGACCGGGAAACCCCGGCACAAGGGGTGAAGGGGGATAGAATGATTTGCCCATCACTCTGTCGCGGCGGAATGCCGGGCAAATGCGTGGAGATGTGCCGCTTCTAACATATACCGGTTGTTTTCCCACCTGAACCAGTTTATTTTTACCTTCATCAGAAAAACAAACTAGTTTAAACCATGATCAAAGATATATTTGACCTGCAAAACCCCTGGCGCACTCGACCGGATTATCCCTTCCCCTACAAACCGCGCCGGCTCCTTTCGGTACTGCTGGATAATCTGGACAACGATAAGATGATCGGCATTGTGGGAAGTCGTCAAGTGGGCAAAAGCTCGCTATTGTTTCTGCTCATTAAATATCTGCTGCACGAACGGCTGATCCCTGCAGCGAATATCTTTTATTTTAGCCTGGATGACCTGAAATTGCACGAGCTTTTTCACCATCTTCCCGATCTGCTGCGCTTCATGGGACAAAGCAACCAACGGCGTTATCTTTTCCTGGATGAAGCCCAGCGACTGGCAACTCCGGGTTTGTTCTTGAAACAGTTGTATGATCTCCGATTGAATCTGAAAGTCTTTTTCACCGGATCTTCACAATTGGAGTTAAAATCTAAAACCCGGGAACATCTGGTAGGGCGGGCCCGGATGTTTGAGTTGCAGCGCCTTTCGTTTTCGGAATATCTTCAGTTCAACGAACCCATCCTTCCTCAAGAGGCGCTGCATGAACTTCTGATTTATGGAACTTATCCGGAAGTGGCGCTGGAAAGGGATCCCACGCAAAAGAAATTGTTGCTGAAGGATATTTATCAATCCTACGTGGAAAAGGACATCACCGATTTCCTGAAACTGGAAAACATTTCCGCGTTCAACGATCTGGTAAAGCTGGTAGCAGTGCAATCCGGCCGGTTATTGAACCGGGACAATCTGGCCAAAACCCTGCGGTTGAGCCGCGCTCTGGTGGATAAATATTTGCAGGTGCTGGAATCCACCTTTATCATCAAGAGGATTTATCCATTCCACAAGAACTACAAGAAAGAGATTACCCGGATGCCTAAAGTGTATTTCATGGATTTAGGGTTGCGGAACTTTGTGCTGAACAATTTCAATCCTGTGGGATTGCGCACCGATACCGGGGTTTTGTTTGAGAATTTTTACCTGATGGAATTACTGGCTGAAGATCCCTATCAACTGAAAAAGATCAACTTCTGGCGCACCACTAACCAGACCGAGATCGACTTTATTGTTCAGGGAGAAAATGAGTTTTCGGCCATCGAAGTGAAGTGGAAAGCAACCGGGCGACCGCGGAGTTTTCAGACAATTCGTAAGTATTATCCGGATATTCAAACCCGGCTGGTCACCCCGGAAGACTTTCTCCGATAATTTGGCTTTCTCTCAACTTTTTGGACTTTTGACAGAAAGCTTCTCTAAAAATGACTTCCGGCGAGCCGGAGTT
>CAYQGB010000267.1:0-5915 GCA_964416895.1 uncultured Calditrichaceae bacterium | reverse complement strand
CCGCCGCCACCGCAGCAGGCGAAGAGCGAGCTTTCGTAAGGTTCGTCGGGACATAGATGGGTTGAATGTGTTTCCCTTTCTCAAATATCGAGCGCTGGAATATGGGTAGTCTCCCTTTTGAGTGTTGTTGCTATTGAGAATATTGTTTTGTCATACTGAGAGCCTGCCTGCCCCGGCTCCTGTCGGGGTCGAAGTATGACAAAACCCCGAAATAGTTGTCACCCTTCGACAAGCTCAGGGTGACACAACACAGCTACTAAAATATGAGCAACACTCATCAAGGAGACCACCGGAATATGGAGGCATTGGATTATTGGCAAACGTGATCTGCCGGATGGACGGCCATCCTCATACCCCAACACCCGAACACCCGAACACCTGAACACCCCAACACCCGAACACCCGAACACCCGAACACCCCAACACCTGAACACCTGAAACCCGAACACCCCAACACCCTGATACCCCATATCCCCCTAAATATAGCAACTGAACAGGCATTTTGTGTACCCTTAAAACTCCACCCTGATAAGTAATTGATTTACCACGTATTAACAAATGTTGGTGATTTTCAAGACAAATTTTTCAGGGAGGGGATGTTGGTTTTTTGGATGACGAAAGTTATCTTCGACTAAAACCAAAAACTGTCCGATTTGTACCCCACAGCTTAATCGTTGGGCTGAGCATCATTTACTCACTTTAAACCAACCGAAGGAGGCCGGAGAAATGTTGAAAGAATTTAAAGAATTTGCCATGAGGGGGAATGTAGTGGATATGGCCGTCGGGATTGTCATTGGTGCGGCATTCGGCGCAATTGTCAAGTCATTGGTGGCGGATGTGCTTATGCCGCCAATAGGATTGCTCCTGGGTGATGTGGATTTTTCCAATTTGTTTATTGTTCTGAAAGAAGGTGCCGGAGCGGCGGCACCTTACGCCTCGCTGGCGGATGCCCGGGCCGCCGGAGCGGTCACGATTAACTATGGCACATTCATAAATACGATAATCAATTTTCTTATCATCGCCTTTGCCATATTTCTGGTTATTCAGCAGATGAATAAGCTGAAAAAGCAGGAGGAGGCCAAACCGGAAGCGCCAACGACTAAGGAATGTCCCAGGTGTTTCACAACAATTCCTATTAAGGCGACCCGTTGTCCGAACTGCACTTCGGAACTGTAATCCTGATAGATACTCAGCCCAACAAAGCGCCTCAGCCGACCGCCGATTTGCCGCGCTCTTTGGCGGCGGCTGAGTTTGTACCGTTATTTCCTGTTGCTTTCCCAACTTCGATCCCCGATAAGCTCTCCCATCGCCTTCGCAGGGAAAAATATCCCACCGGATCAATTCATGCATGCCTTACTTCGTTAACGTTGACAGGAAACAGAGATATTTTCTGGATTCTCCTGTAGGCTCCGTGACTTCACCGGAACGGTCCCAAAAAGTTTCACATTCCCCCTTTGTTCCTTGCAAATTCCTGATAAATTAGTGATCTTTTTTTCGGGCAAAATCAGCGGTGGAAAAGCGCATGGAGTCCTCGCCTGTCGAAGAATCCGAGGTGCGGCGGCGTCGGCTGTCGGTGCCCCGGTTCCGCATTGTGCAACGGCTCAGCCGCCTGGGGCTGCCGGATTACACCGTCTTTACCATTCTTTCCATTATTACCGGGGCGGTGGCCGGCATCGCCGCGGTGCTGTTTCACGAAACGGTTCACCGGCTCACGGAGGTTTTTTTCCATCACCTCGGGGGGCTGCTTTCCCGGGGGATTCCCTTCTACGTCGTTTTTATCCCCGCGGTGGGCATGTTTCTGCAAAGCCTGATGATTCGCCTGGCGCCCATCACCGCCCGAAAGCGAGGGGTACTGGAGGTCATCAAGGCGGTGGCGCTGCGGGGCGGGCATATCCCCTTCCGCACCACCCTGTTTCACTTTCTGGCGCCGGCGATTTGCATCGGTAGCGGGGGCACGGTGGGGCCGGAAGGGCCGGTGGCCCAGGTGGGCGGCGGAGTGGCCAGCAAGATGGGCAGCCTGTTCGGCCTGGGCGATTCCCGCCGACGCATCTTCACCGCCGCCGGTTCAGGAGCGGCCATCGCCGCAGTGTTCAACACTCCCCTGGGCGGCATCTTCTTTGCCCTGGAAGTGATCCTGTTGCAGGATTTTCGCACCCCCACCTTCTCGGCGCTCATCCTGGCCTCGGTCACTGCCAGCGCCATCTCCCGCATATTTTTAGGAAATACTCCCACTTTCCTCTTTCAATCGGTGGATATCGGGCCGTACTATCAGCTATACCTGTATGCCATCCTGGGGTTGGGCGCCGGGGGGATCTCCCTGCTGTACATTCGCTATTCGGAACGCCTGTATCACCTGTTTCGCCGCCGTATTCTGGCCCGTATTCCCCAATGGCTGGTAATGACCCTGGTGGGGCTGACCGTGGGAGTATGCGGATACTTCTATCCCCAGATTTTCGGTATCGGATATCAGGCCATCAATCGGATTCTGGCACAGGAGTTAACCTGGCAGGTGGTGGCGGTACTGCTGGTGATGAAATTCATCCTGGTACCGCTGATTTTGCATTCCGGCGGCTTCGGGGGGATATTTGCCCCTTCGCTGTTCATGGGAGCCTGTTTCGGATTCCTGTATGCCACGGGATTGAACGAACTGCTGGGGTTGTCGGTGGATGTGACCACATTCGTGCTGGTGGCCATGGGAGCGGTGTTGGGCGGCATCAACTCCATCCCCATTTCGGCGATTTTGATTTTGTTTGAAATGAGCCGGGATTATGCCCTGATCCTGCCGCTGATGCTGGCGGTGGTCATCAGCACCACGCTGGTGCAGTTGGTGATCAAGGGATCGATCTACAGCGTGCACCTTTCGGAGCAGGGCTACCACATCGCCCGGGGGCATGAGGCGGCCGTGTTGCGCTCCATTCAGGTCAAAAGCGTGATGCGGGAGGATGTGGCCCTGGTTCCGGAGCATCTGCCTCTGCCGCAACTGATCCGGGAACTGATCGAAAGCCCCCACGGCACGTTTTATGTGGTGAATGGAGAAGGGCACCTTAGCGGCATCATTACCGAAAGCGAATTGCGCCCGATCATCACCGAATATGAGAATCTGCGCGCCATGCTGGTGGCCGGAGATATTGCCCGCCCGGATGTGGTGACGGTAAGAGAGGATGATGATCTGGACCATGTGCTGAAGCTGTTCGGTCAGGAGAATGTGGATGAATTTCCCGTGGTCAGCAGCGATAATCCCGATAAAGTTATTGGATCGATCTGGCGGCAGGATGTCATCGCCGCCTATAACCGGGAAAGCCTGAAATACAATCTGGCCGATGAACTGGCCCACGATCTGAAAGCCCTGCGGAAAGCCCAAACGGTGCCGGTGGCGGATGGGTATTCCATTATCGAGCGCCCGGTGCCGAAACGATTTGTGGGCAAAACCCTGGCCGAGTTGCGCCTGCGCAATAAGTACGGCCTGGAAGTGTTGATGATCCGGCACGGGAGTCCCCTGTTTTCCGAAGAAGACGAGGATGGCGATTTTGTGATTCCCACGGCCAATTACGTGCTCCGGGAGGGGGATCGCCTGGTGCTGTTCGGAAAAGACGAGGCCATTGCCGGAGCGAAGCGATGGCGATGATTGCCGATGAATGAAAACGAGCCAAGAACGGATTACTTGCACAACGGGATCTGACCATGTTGAATCGATTGTTCCGGTGGATAAAGAAGCGGCTGCGATCATTCAAGTTTACTCTATTTCGTTATTTTCTGGAATTCCGCTCTACCGAGCATGTGTTCGTGGTGAGCATGGCCGTGCTCATCGGATTGTTGGGGGGCTTTGGCGCCGTGGGCATTCAGAAGCTCATCAAGCTGTTTGAGCACACCTTCTGGGGAACCGAAGGCTTTCCACCGGGCTACATTGCCGCCTTGCCTTTTTACGTCAAATTGCTGGTGCCGGCCGGCGGCGGTTTGCTGGTGGGATTGATGGTGTATTACCTGGCGCGGGAGGCCAAAGGGCACGGGGTGCCCGAGGTGATGCAGGCCATCGCCCTGAAGAACGGGGTTATCCGCCCCCGGGTGGCTATCGTGAAGTTGCTGGCCTCATCGTTGTGCATCGGTTCCGGGGGATCGGTGGGACGGGAAGGGCCGGTGATCCAGATCGGGTCGGCCATCGGGTCGGCCATCGGGCAGTTTTTGCGGGTGAATCCGGAGCGGTTGAAGACGTTTGTGGCCTGCGGGGCTTCCGCCGGGATTGCCGCCGCCTTCAACGCTCCCGTGGCCGGGGCCATCTTCAGCGCCGAAGTGATCCTGTGCGATTTTACCGTCGCTCAGTTCAGCCCTATTGTAATTGCCTCCGTGGTGGGCACGGTGGTCTCCCGGCGATTTCTGGGGAATTATCCCGCCTTCCAGGTGCCCAAGTATGAACTCCTCTCCCCTTACGAACTGTTTTTTTACGCCATTCTGGGCCTGATTGCCGGACTGGTGGCGCTGGCGTATATCCGGGTGCTGTATAAATTTGAGGATATGTTTGAAGAGTGGCGCATCCCGGAAGTGGCCAAAACGGCCATCGGAGGATTGCTGGTGGGGGGAATCGGCCTGTTCATGCCCCAGATATTCGGGGTGGGATACCCCACCATGGATCAGGCGCTGCACGGTTCCATGGTCAGCCCGTTTGGGGCTTCCTGGCTGTGGCTGTTTTTGCTTCTGTTGGCGTTTGTGAAGATTCTGGCCACTTCGCTGAGTCTGGGGTCGGGCGGCTCCGGGGGGATTTTTGCCCCCTCGTTGTTCATCGGCACCATGATTGGAGGATTCTTCGGGGAGGTGCTCAATCGTCTGTTCCCGGGGGTGGCCGCCAATCCCGGCGCTTATGCCCTGGTGGGAATGGGGGCGCTGGTTTCCGGCACCACTCATGCCCCCATCACTGCCATCCTGATCATCTTCGAGATGACCGGGGATTACAAAATTATCCTCCCGCTGATGATCACCTGCGTGATCTCCACCCTGCTGGCCACCAAGTTGGAGCGGGAATCGATCTATACCCTGAAATTGGCCCGCCGGGGGATCAAACTCTCCGAAGGGCGAGAGGTGAACATCCTGCAATCCATCCCGGTGAAAGAGGTTATGCGGGAGGATCCGGTGGTGATCTCCTCGGCCACTCCTTTCCCCAAACTGATCGACCTCTTCTTCAACAGTCAGCACAGCCAGTTCTTTGTGGTGGACGAGCAGGAGCATCTGGTCGGTCGCCTTTCTTTGCATGATGTGCGCAGGCTGCTTCAGGAAGAGGAATATCTGGCGCATCTGATTGTGGCCTATGATCTGATCAATCCGGATGTGGCCCAGGTGTACACCGACGATACCCTGGATCAGGTGATGCGCATCTTTGGTCGCCACGATGCAGAGGAACTCCCGGTGGTGGATCGAAACAATCCCAATCGGATCATCGGGGTGGTGGTATATAAAGATGTGATCGAGGCCTATAATCGGGAGCTTCGGCGCCGGGATCTGCTCAGTGAGACGGGCGCCACCCTGCAAATGCTGGAAAAGGTGCGTCAGGTGCCGGTGCTGGATGGGTATGCCATGGCCGAAATTCCCGTGCCCTTGAGTTTTACCGGGAAAACTCTCCAGGAGTTAGAACTTCGCAACCGCTTTGGGGTGAATATTTTGATGATCAAACGCAAGGCACCGGACGGCAGTGAACAGCAGATTATCCCCTCCCCGTCGGAGCGCATCGAAACCGGCGATGTGCTGATTGCCCTGGGCCGGGAAAAGGATTTGAACCGGTTGCGGCGGATGTAAGCCCGGCGTTTATGGCAGGGGATCTCATGGAACAACCTGTTTGGTGGGTAGTTTATTGGAACATCCTGACTTGCCACGGGGGAAATTCCGAAAAGTACAACTCGTCAAAAAACGGAAGCGAGATCGGCGATAGC
>CAYQGB010000266.1:3894-5915 GCA_964416895.1 uncultured Calditrichaceae bacterium | reverse complement strand
ATTCATCAAGTTTGAGATAGAGAAAGGTGTGGCGGCAATTACGTTCAACCGCCCGGATGTGTTGAACAGCTTCAACCGTCCCATGGCAAAGGAAGTGCAGGAGGCCCTGAAGCGCTGCGCCGATGATGACGGTGTGCGGGCGGTGCTGATCACCGGCGAAGGGAGGGGGTTCTGCGCCGGGCAGGATCTGGCCGAGGCGGCGCCGAAAGACCAACCCTGGGCAGAGGTGGGCGACCTGGTGCGGGAAAGCTACAATCCCATCATCCGGGCCATTCGGCATCTGGAAAAGCCGGTGGTATGTGCGGTAAACGGGGTGGCCGCCGGTGCGGGTGCCAACATCGCCCTGGCCTGCGACATTGTGCTGGCCTCGGAGAAGGCCTCTTTTTTGCAGGCGTTTTGCCACATCGGATTGATCCCTGACAGCGGGGGAACCTATTTTCTCCCTCGGTTGGTGGGATTGGCCCGGGCCACCGCCCTGGCGATGCTGGGAGAGAAGATTCCCGCTCAGCAGGCCCTGGAAATGGGCATGATCTACAAAGTGTGCCCGGCGGATGACCTGATGGCAGAAGCGCGTCAACTCGCCGAACATCTGGCCACTCAACCCACCAGAGGGTTGGGACTGATCAAGCGGGCGTTGAATCAATCGCTTTCCAACGACCTGGAAACTCAGTTGCGCGTGGAAGAAAAACTGCAGAGCGAAGCCAGCCACACGGAAGATTATCGGGAGGGGGTGCAGGCGTTTCTGGAGAAGCGGAAACCGGTGTTTAAAGGGAAATAGCTTCGTAGCGTATTCCCCCATTCACCCGTGTTCTGATCGTTTTTGCTCCAAAATATCAGAATTTAAAAACGAAAGCACCCTGACACCCTAATACCCTGATATTTTTTAACTTATATCCCATGCAAGAGACAATCTCTGTTGGCATCATCGGCGCCGGAACCATGGGGAGCGGCATTGCTCAGGTAGCCGCCACCGCCGGACATTCGGTCAAAGTGTATGATGCGCTCCCGGAGGCGATGGAGAAAGCCCGCGCCGGCCTGAATAGAATTATGAACCGCCTGGTGGAGAAAGGGCGGCTGTCGCAAGCGGAGGCGGAGACGATTCTCGACCGTATTGTTTTTGTCGATACCCTGGAGGATATGGCCGACTGTGCGCTGGTCATCGAGGCGGTCATCGAGGATCTCGAGGTAAAGCGGCAGGTGTTTTCCCGCCTGGAATCAATTGTATCCGACGAGGCGGTGCTCGCCACCAATACCTCTTCCCTGTCGGTAACCTCTATTGCCGCCGCCTGCCAGAAGCCGGAGCGGGTCGTCGGCGCCCATTTTTTCAACCCTGCTCCCCTGATGCCCCTGGTGGAGATTGTACCTGCCCTGCAAACGGCGCCGGAGGTGGTCACCGCCTCCCGTGCGCTCATCGATGGATGGGGCAAAACCACCGTGCTGGCAAAGGATACCCCCGGCTTTATCGTCAACCGGGTGGCGCGGCCCTTCTACGGAGAAGCGCTGCGCATTCTGGAAGAGGGCATCGCCGATGTTGCCACCATCGACTGGGCCATGAAAGAGATCGGCGGCTTCCGTATGGGACCGTTCGAACTGATGGATTTGATCGGCAACGACGTAAATCTGAAGGTGACCGAGACGGTATTTGAAGCCTTTTTCTACGATCCCCGATTCAAACCCTCGTTTACCCAGAAGCGAATGGTGGAAGCGGGGTTGTTGGGGCGCAAAACCGGGCGGGGGTATTATGATTACCGGGAGGGCGCGAGCAACCCGGAACCGGTGAGAGATCGACAGTTGGGGGAAGAAATCTTCTTCCGCATTCTGGTTATGCTGATCAACGAGGCGGCCGATGCGGTGTTCATGAACATTGCCACGGTGGAAGATGTGGATCTGGCCATGACCAGAGGTGTCAATTACCCCAAAGGGTTGTTGCGCTGGGGGGATGAGATCGGCCTGGAGAAAGTGCTGGCAACGTTAGAAGCGCTGCAAGCGGAATACGGGGAGGATCGGTATCGGCCCAATCC
>CAYQGB010000266.1:0-3794 GCA_964416895.1 uncultured Calditrichaceae bacterium | reverse complement strand
ATCGTCCACCACATGTTCGCCAACGACCCGTTCAGCCGGTGGCTGGGAATCGAGATCGTCGAAGTGGATGCCGGTCGGGTGATGTTGAAAATGAAAGTCCGCCGGGAGATGCTCAACGGCTTCGGGGTGTGCCATGGAGGAATTGCCTTCTCCCTGGCCGATAGCGCGTTCGCCTTTGCCTCCAATACCCACGGTCGGGTGAGTCTGGCCCTGGATGCCAGCATTTCCTATCCCGTTAAAGTGCTGGAGGGAGATGTGCTCACCGCCGTGGCGGAAGAAGAAAGCCTCACCCACCGTATCGGCATCTATACCATTACCGTGACCAACCAAAACGGGGAAAAGGTAGCCCTCTTCCGGGGAACGGTGTATCGAACAGATAAACCCTACCCCAGCACCTGACCCTACGCAATACGCAATACGCAATACGCAATACGCTATGAAGTATCCCTACAGCTTTCATTCCGTAATCCGTACCCCGTATCTGAAAATTCCAAACCAGAGGAAAATCCCATGCGAGACGCTTTTATCATCGACGCCATCCGCACTCCCATTGGTAAGTTTGGGGGAACCCTTTCCGCAGTTCGGGCAGATGATCTGGCGGCCATGACCATTGCCGAGGTGCTGAGGCGCAATCCTTCGGTAGATCCGGCGGCGGTGGATGATGTGATCTTCGGCTGCGCCAATCAGGCGGGAGAAGACAACCGCAATGTCGCCCGGATGGCCCTGCTGTTAGCGGGATTGCCCACTTCGGTGCCGGGGGAGACGGTCAATCGCCTGTGTGCTTCGGGGATGAGTGCGGCGGTGAATGCGGCACGGGCTATCCGGCTGGGCGATGGGGATCTGTACATCGCCGGGGGAGTGGAACACATGACCCGGGCCCCATATGTAATGAGCAAACCCTCCACCGCCTTTGGGCGGGATGCCCAGTTGTTTGACACCAGCATCGGGTGGCGGTTTATCAATCCCAGAATGCAGGAGATGTACGGCACCGACAGCATGGGCAACACCGCCGAGAATGTGGCGGAAATGTTCCACATCAGTCGGGAAGACCAGGATAAATTTGCCCTGTGGTCGCAGCAGAAAGCCGCGGCGGCGCGAGAGCGTGGTCGGCTGGCGCTGGAGATCATGCCGGTTACCATTCCTCAACGTAAAGGCAATCCCATCGTTTTTGAGCACGATGAATTCATCCGCCCGGATACTTCCCTGGAAAAGCTGGCCAAACTCAAGCCGGTATTCCGCACCGACGGCAAAGGCACGGTAACCGCCGGCAATTCCTCGGGCATCAACGACGGCGCCTGTGCCCTGTTGATCGCCTCTGAGGAAGCGATCCGGCGGTTTGATCTGACGCCCCGGGCGCGCATCGTGGCTTCGGCGGTGGTGGGAGTGGAGCCGCGCATCATGGGGATGGGGCCGGTGCCCGCGACCCGGAAGGTATTGCAAAAGACCGGGCTTTCCCTGGATGCCATGGATATTATCGAATTAAACGAAGCCTTTGCGGCGCAGAGCCTGGCCTGTCTGCGGGAGTTGGGGCTTGCCGATGACGATCCCCGGGTCAATCCCAACGGCGGCGCCATTGCCCTGGGGCATCCTCTGGGGATGTCCGGCGCCCGCCTGCTGACCACGGCCATGATCGAGTTGCACCAGCGTCAGGCAAAATATGCCCTGTGCACCCTGTGCGTGGGCGTGGGGCAGGGGATGGCGACGATTCTGGAACGGGTGTAGGGATTGGGGATTGCGGAATGCGGATTGTGGAATTCGGAATTCGGATTTGGGAATGCGGAATGTGGAATTCAGAATTCGGATTTGGGAATGCGGATTGTGGAATTCAGAATTCGGATTTGGGAATGCGGATTGTGGAATTCGGATTTGAGAATGCGGAATGTGGAATTCAAAAGCAGAGATACAGCCAGTAGAATTGTGGTCAGAAGAGAGCGACCGGAAAATCGTGCAATCCTGTATCTCATTCAAAAGTTTATCTCACAAAGGTATTGTTTTGGGTAGTGTTCTTTTTTACCTTGAAATTTCAAAGATGAACACAGAAATTTCAAGGTAAATATTGAAGATGATCGAACGCACTCGCGAGATTCAAACACTCCTGGAATTACTTTCCCGGCATCCGGTGGTTGGTATTATCGGAGCGCGCCAGGTGGGCAAAACCACGTTGGCGAGACAGATTGCTCAACACTACTCCCAATCATCCCAGCCGGTTACCTTTTTTGATCTGGAAAATCCTGAAGACCTGGCCCGTTTGAACGATCCGCTGCTGGCATTGCGAGATCTAAGAGGATTGGTGGTCATTGATGAAATCCATCACCGGCCCAATCTGTTTCCGGTGCTTCGGGTGTTGGTGGATAAACCCGATTTTCCCGCGAAATTTCTGGTATTGGGAAGCGCTTCTCCGGACTTGTTGCGCCAGGGTTCAGAGACGCTTGCCGGTCGGATTTATTATCACGAATTGGGCGGTTTCTGGATCGAAGAAGTGAGCGTTGAGGTGTATCACCAATTATGGTTAAGAGGAGGCTTTCCCCGATCTTTTCTGGCCCCTTCTACGGAAGCCAGTATTGAATGGCGTCGAGGGTTCATTCGCACCTTTCTGGAAAGAGACCTTCCCCAATTGGGGATTACTATTCGCGCGACCACCTTGCGCCGCTTCTGGACGATGCTGGCGCATTATCATGGCCAGGTCTGGAATGCTTCAGAGTTTGCCCGCTCCTTTGGGGTCTCCGACACCACCGTCAGGAATTATCTGGACTTGTTGACTTCTGCACTGGTGGTTCGACAACTTCAGCCCTGGCATGAGAACATTGCCAAGCGGCAGGTGAAATCTCCCAAAATATATCTTGCAGATAGTGGTCTGTTCCATACGCTTTTAAATATTCGAACCCTGGAAGAACTGGAAAGTCATCCCAAGCTGGGGGCATCATGGGAAGGGTTTGTCATCGAACAGATCGTTCGCTATCTGAATGTTCATTATGATGAATGCTATTTCTGGGCAACGCACAGCGGCGCTGAACTGGATTTATTGATCATTCGGGGATCAAAGCGAATGGGTTTCGAAGTGAAATACACTACTGCACCATCAGTAACCCGCTCGATGCACAGCGCCCTCGCGGATCTAAAATTGGATCGGCTGGACGTGATTCACCTGGGAGAACATACCTTTCCTTTAAGCGACAAAATTCGGGCGGTGGCGTTTACCCGGTTGCTGGAAGATATTGAACCGCTATAAGGGGGATGGAGATTTTCAATTGGAATGTGAATTTTGGAATTCGGAATGGGAAATGTGGAATTCGGGGGGAATAATGTATAAATATCGAATTTAGAAAAGAATGTTAGGTGGGGACTGGCAATGAAACCGCAGGATCTGAAGGATCGAACAAAGGAATTTTCCAAAAGGGTAGCAAAAGTCTGTAAAGCTCTACCTGAGACCAAAGAAGCACGGTCGATCGCAGCTCAATTGTTCCGTGCAGGTACTTCAGTTGCAGCTAACTATCGAGAGGCCTGTCGTGCACGATCTACTGCTGAGTTTGTAGCCAAACTTGGGGTCGTTGAAAGTGAATGTGATGAAACCCTGTATTGGTTAGAGTTGCTAAGTGAATTGGCAATAATAAAGCCGGAGCTTCTTAAGCCCTTGATGAATGAGGCAAATGAAATAATCTCCATAATAGTGGCTTCAATCAAAACAGCCAAAGGCAACAAAAATTCCCCAATCCCCAATCCCCAATCCCCAATCCTTCACAGCAATATTTTTGAATTCAACGGCTTCCGCCCGGTGATTCATGAAAGCGCTTTTA
>CAYQGB010000265.1:0-5915 GCA_964416895.1 uncultured Calditrichaceae bacterium | reverse complement strand
CTAAAGCGTTTCCGGCAAAGGGAAGTTCCTCCCCGCTTCGTATAATATAGAAAACAGGGAATCTCCGGTGGGGAGTACCATTGCCCGGCTACCTTCCGATGGGCACCGCCGCCGGAGAAAACTTGATCGTTGAGGAATGACATCGGTTCAGGGAAGAAAGAGGCAATGGCGAAATCAAAGTTTTGGGGAGGAGTCGCCATGAAGCTTCAGGCCAACGCCCTGTCGGTTTCCCTGGCCGTGGTGTTGTTGATCTATCTGCTCATCGGCATTGGGGAAGGCAGTCTGGGTAGCCCCGGGCACCTCCTGAAGGATGTGCTACTCCGGGCGCTGGTCCCCCTCTATGTGGGATGGACGCTGACCTACCTGCTGTTGCGCTTCAAAGAAATTCTCGCCCCGGTGGTCGTTCTCACCATCATCTTCAATCTCATACTCCTGAAATCCGGAATTGTGGAGGTGTTCTGGCACTGGCAGCGCCTGCAGGAACTGCTGCATCTGGGAGGCATTTTGCTGGCGAAACTGGGCATGATCGCCATTATCGGGATGTTGTTGGGCATCTGGTCGGGATATGTGGCCTTTCAGGGGGCCTCTCGATGAAAAGGCGCCCGCAAATTGAGCGCCTTTGCGGTACACCGGAATGGGGTAAAAAAAAACGGCGCACTATCCATAGTGCGCCGCATCTTCAAACCATCATCGAAAGTGGGAGCTTATAAAACCACCACGTCCTGTGCTTGAAGTCCCTTTTCGTTCTCAACCACGGTGAACTCGACGGTTTGACCTTCCTCCAGGGAGCGATACCCCGTACCCTGAATAGAAGTGTAATGCACAAAGATATCCTGGCCTTCTCCGGTAGAGATGAAGCCATAGCCCTTCTGTGCACTGAACCACTTGACCGTGCCGGTTACGCGTTCGGACGACATAACACAATCTCCTTAAAAAACGTTAAACCTGTGAAACATTTAAACCGGTTGATCCACTCGAGAGGCTGCTCTGGCAGGACCAGAACGGCAAGAATGGTATCAACACGTCGGGCAAGTTACGGGAGGGAGTCATATTTGTCAAGAAAAATCGAAAATATTTCCCTGATTTTTCAGGAACCTGCGGATCAGTTCCCATACTTCCGGCTCGGATAAGAGGTCGTTATGATGGCGCCGGGGGATTTCCCGGAATTCACTGCGGGGTAAAGCATCTGCCACCGCCCGGCCCTGGGTGGGAGGAATGATGGCATCGGCGCCTCCATGGAGGATCAGGGTCGGGCAATCCACCTGTCGGGCGGCTTCTACAGAGTCATATTTTTCCTTTACCACCAGGCGCACCAGCCATGCCGGATAGTGCTCGGCGGCCACCTCGGGCAGGCTGCTCCAGGGACTCATCAGTATTACCCCCCGAACCTGCTCCCGACGACGGGCAGCCACCTGCACGGCCACCGCGGCGCCCAGTGACCATCCCACAATGACCAGGGGGCGATCCGGAAACCGGCCAAGCAGGTAATCGGCGGCCACCTCCCCGGCCTGTATCAGATTCTCCTCCGAAGGCTTCCCGGTGCTGCGCCCATATCCGGGGTAGTCGATCATCAGCACCGTGCCGGCCAGGGACTTCAGAAGCTGGCACAACCCGGTCAGACGCATGGTTTCCAGATTTTCCCCGTTCCCGTGGAAATACAACAGCATCGGCGACGATGAAGGGCCTGCGGAGGAATGGGCCAACCAACCGTGAACCCGCGTGTCTCCCTGCACCGGTAAAAACAGCTCCGCCATGCCCGACGGGGGATCGCCCACGGAAATGCCCGGCGCCGGGTAGATCAAATAGCGCACCGGGTGCCCCTGCCAGAGCCACCACAGCAACGCCAACAGGATGAGAATCACAAGGATGCTCATCGGCCTAAAATTTTGTTGACACCTGTCGCTATATACCCTATTATTTAGCGCAGAAAGTGGAAAAATCATCGTCCTTCCCGGCGATTTGCCGACGTTTCTCGAAATTCGTGGGAGACCGAGCATGGGCCATAATATCATCACCGAAAAGCTGCTGATCAAAGGAGATTCTGTTGCTTCGCATACGGGGGAGACCCGGGAAATCATCAATCCGGCTACCGGAGAGGTGCTGGCGGTGGTGGCCGAAGCGGATGCCGAGGATGTGCATGCAGCGGTAACCGCTGCCCATCAGGCGTTTCCGGCCTGGCGGGCGGTGAATTCCCGGGAGCGCACCCGGCTGCTGTTGCGGCTGGCGGAACGGATTCGAGAACATGCCGGGGAACTGGCCCGCTTGGAAAGCCTGAATGTGGGCAAGCCCATCCGGGAATCGCGGGAAGAAGTGGCCCTGGCGGCAGACTGCTTTGAGTATTACGCCGGGGCGATCAACAAATACGGGGGGCAGACCATCCCCGGAGCGGCGCCGGGAGTGAATTTGACTTTCCGGGAGCCCCTGGGGGTATGCGCCCTGATTGTGCCCTGGAATTTTCCCCTGGCGATCACTTCCTGGAAGCTGGCTCCGGCGCTGGCTATGGGCAACACGGTGGTCATCAAACCCGCCGGTCAAACACCCCTCACCGCCCTGTACCTGGGACGCCTGGCCCTGGAGGCGGGTATTCCCCCCGGAGTGGTGAACGTGGTTACCGGAGCCGGGCCGGTGGTGGGAGAAGCCCTGGTACGCCATGAACTGGTGCGCAAGGTGGGCTTTACCGGCTCCACCGAGGTGGGCAAAGAGGTGATGCGCAACGCCACCGAAGACATGAAGCGGGTGACCCTGGAATTGGGAGGGAAATCCGCCAACATCGTATTCGCCGATGCGGATATGGACCGGGCGGTACCCTCGGCGGTGTGGAGTGTTCTGGGCAACGCCGGGCAGGATTGCTGCGCCCGCAGCCGTTTGCTGGTGGAAAAATCCGTTTATGACCAATTTGTGGAAAGAGTGGCCGACCTGTTTCGCAGGGTGCGCCTGGGCGATCCCCTGGACGAACATACCGAAATGGGGCCGCTGGTGTCTTTTGCCCATCGCCAGCGGGTGCAAAAATACATCGAACTGGGCAGCAGCGAAGGCGCCCGGCTGGTCTGCGGAGGCGAAGCTCCGGAAGGCCCCTATTACAAAGGCGCGTATCTGGAACCCACCCTGTTTGTAGATGTCGCTCCCCGGATGTATATTGCCCGGGAAGAAATCTTCGGCCCGGTGCTCTGCGCCATGCCCTTCTCCACCGAGGAAGAAGCGATTCGCATTGCCAATGATAGCATCTACGGGCTTTCCGGGTCTATCTGGACGCAGGATGTGGAACGGGCGCTGCGGGTGGCCCGGGCGGTGGAAACCGGGGTGCTGTCGATCAACTCCGGCCACAGCGTGCATCTGGAAGCCCCTTTTGGGGGAGTAAAGCAAAGCGGGTTGGGACGGGAACTGGGGCTGGCCGCCCTGGATCATTACAGCGAATTGAAGAGCGTATATATCTACGTGGAACAACCCTGATCCCGGAGGTCCGGTGAAGATCGGTATCCATTTTCGGGCGGGAATCCTGCTCCTGTGGCTGGGACTGACCGGTAGCCTTCCGGCGCAGACCCCGGGCACTCCCGCACCGGATTTTACCCTGCCCACCCTCGACGGTACGGAAATTTCCCTCTCCAACTACCGGGGAAAGGTGGTGTTTCTGTTCTTTTTTGATCCCCGGTGCATGTTGTGCATCGGCGCGGCCCAATCCACCGAAGCCAACATTCACCGACCCTACCGCGCTTACCTCGATTTTCAGGCCCTGGCCCTGGATGTCTCCGATGCTTCCGAAGAAGCCCTGCACCGCTTCGCCGAGCAGAGCGGCATCTCCTATCCCATTTGCCGCAATGCCTCGGCAGTGGCCCGTAAGTACGGGGTGACCAAGAATGTTTCCCTGGTGATAGATCGGGAGGGGATGGTGCGCTTTCGGGGGCAGGGAGTGCGGGTACCCCGGATCGCCGCCCTGCTGGATAGCCTGCTAAAAGGCGCTCCCCACCGGCCGGAAGCATCGACCCCTTCTGCGCAGGAAGTGCCCCAATCGAAGGCCGCCCCCGCCGGGGGGATGATCCAGGGCTGGATTTCTTTCCGGCTGAAGCATCCCGCCCGGGTAACCGTGAAGATTTACGATGAAAACGGGGTGGAAGTCCGCACCCTGGTGGATCGCCAGGCCGAAGCCGGTAACCATCATGTGATGTGGGATGGACAGGATGATGATCACCGCCCGATGCCCGAAGGGGAATACACCTATGTGGTCACCGCGGGAAAATTTCGCCAATCCGGTACAATCGTATTAAAGAGGAGATGAAGCCCATGACAGCACCCGAAGGCCGGGGGCGCCTGACGCCCGAGGAATTGAAGGAGCTGGTGGAGCGGGGAGAGATCGAAACCGTGCTGACGGTTTTTCCGGACATGTACGGCCGTCTGGTGGGAAAGCGGATTACCGGGCACTTTTTTATCCAGGATGTGCTGGGGCACGAGATTCACGCCTGCGACTACCTGCTGGCCTGTGACATGGAGATGGATCCCGTGCCGGGGTATGCCTTCACCAGCTGGGAAAAGGGGTATGGCGATTTTCGCCTGTTGCCGGATATGAGCACGTTGCGGCGAGCCAGCTGGCTGGACGGCAACGCCCTGGTGCTCTGCGATGTGTATGCCGAAGAAGCCGATCAGGAGATTGAACTGGCTCCCCGAACCATCCTCAAGCGACAGGTGGAGGCCGCCCGGGAGTTGGGCTTTACCGCCAAAGGGGGATCGGAACTGGAACTGTATGTGTTTGGCAACAGCTACCGGGAGGCGGCGGAGCGAAACTATATGGATCTGGAACCCATCGGGAGATACATCGAGGATTACCACATCCTTCAGGGCACCAAAGAGGAGTTTGTTATCGGGGAAATTCGCCGCCACATGGACCGTTCCGGAGTGCCGGTGGAATTTTCCAAAGGGGAGTGGGGGCCGGGACAGCAGGAGATCAATCTCCGTTATGCCGAAGTGTTAGAGATGGCCGACCGGCACGTTATCTACAAGCACGCCGCTAAAGAGATTGCCCTGCAGCAGGGTTGCGCCATTACCTTCATGGCCAAATGGGATGAACGGTACGCCGGTTCCAGTTTTCACCTGCATTTGAGCCTGTGGGATGCGGATTCGGATGCTCCGGCATTTCCGGGAAAGAAATCCTTGGGGCCGTTGCAGGTCTCGGATACTTTCCGCTGGTTTCTGGGGGGATGGATGCATCACCTGCGAGAGATTTTTGCCTTCTATGCTCCCTATCCCAACTCGTATAAGCGGTTTGTGGCCGGCTCGTTTGCGCCCACGGGGATCGCCTGGAGCCACGACAACCGCACCGCCTGCTTTCGGGTGATCGGTCATGGGCCGTCGCTGCGCATTGAGTGTCGGGCGCCGGGAGCGGACGCCAATTCTTATCTGGCCTATGCGGCGACCCTGGCGGCGGGGCTGGAGGGCATTCGGCAACAGATCGAGCCGCCCCCGCCGTTCGAGGGCGATGTGTATGCCGCCACGGATTTGCCCCGGGTGCCCCACTCCCTGCCGGAGGCCGCCGCCGAACTGGACAACAGCGCCTGGGCCCGGAGCACTTTCGGCGATGCCGTGGTGGAGCACTACGTGCATTTTTTCCGCACCGAGCAGCAGAAATTCGATCAGGTGGTTACCGCCTGGGAACGGGCGCGCTACTTCGAGCGAGGGTAAATAGAGGCAATAGTTATGACATTGACCCCCAACCAGAAAGAAGAAATAAAAAGAGCCGTGCGGGAAGCGCTTTGTTCCGAGGCAGAAGTACAGAAAATTATTATTTTTGGCTCTTTCCTGACCTCCGATGAACCGGTTGATATCGATATTGCTATTTTTCAGACCAGTTCAGAGCCATACCTGCCTCTGGCGATGAAGTATCGTAAGAAACTTCGGCCCATCAGCCGGATACTTCCGGTAGATGT
>CAYQGB010000264.1:0-5915 GCA_964416895.1 uncultured Calditrichaceae bacterium | reverse complement strand
GGCAGGCTCAGTATGACAAAACAATACTCTCAATAGCAACAACACTCAAAAGGGAGACTACCCAGGATAGAGATCGGTCTATTTTCAGCAAAGGGGTCTCATTTTGAAATTCGGACTGATTGCCAATACCGGCAAGGACGCATTCTGGAAGAAACTCCCCGACCTGTTGCAGTGGTTTGAACATCATCAGTTCCCGCTGATTCTCTCTCAGGAAATCGCCCTACATCCCAATTTTCCGGGTAGCCCCCCTTCTGGAGTCGAAGAAGCCGCCCTCCCTTCTCAATGCGATATGATTCTGGCCATCGGTGGAGACGGCACCATGCTGCATACGGTACAGCTGGTGGGCGCCCATCAGACGCCCATTCTGGGCATCAACGTGGGGGGGCTGGGTTTCTTGACCGACGTATCGCTGGAACACTTTGCCGGGGGGCTGGAGAGAATCGCCCGGGGAGAATACCGGATTGAAGATCGCCTGATGATCCGGGGCGATATTGAGGGCGATCCCGATCCCCTGTATGCCCTGAACGAAATCGTGATTGACAAAAGCCGTTCCGTGCGGGTAATTCAGGTGGAAACCCTGGTCGATGGGGAACTGCTGAACCACTACATTGCCGACGGGTTGATCGTTTCCACATCCACCGGTTCCACAGGGTACTCCCTCTCCTCCGGCGGGCCGGTTATTGCTCCTACCAGCCCGGTGGTGATTATCAATCCCATTTGTCCCCACTCCCTCACCAATCGCCCGGTGGTTATTCCCGACAGTTCGGTGATTACGGCCACGACCTATACCGAACACACCGAATTTTTGATCGCCGCCGATGGGCGGGATATGCGCTATTGCCGGTCTCGCACCCGCATTACCATCCGGAAAGCCCCCTTTTGTGCCCGGCTGGTGAAGGTGAGCGATAGCAGCTTTTTTAAGATTCTCCAGACAAAACTCAATTGGGGAGAGGATTTCCGGAACAAAAAGCGCTGGAGCTACAATTCTTGAAGGTACTCTGGGCAGGCCTTCCGGCGTTGTTCCTGTATCTCTATTTTGTTCTCCGGGCGCTTCGGGGGTTATCTCGTGTATCCCGGATTTCCCGGCCTGTGAACAAGACCCTCCGTGCATACTCCATCATCATCGCAGCCCATAATGAGGCGCATCGGATCGGGAAATTGATGGAAGCCCTGACCCGGTTGCGCTATCCTGAAGATCGGTATGAGGTGATCGTATCCGCCGACCGCTGCACCGATGACACGGTGGAGATCGTGCGGGCGTTCCGGTCTCGAATTCCCCGGTTAAAAATCATCGAAGTGTGGGATACGCCGCCGGGGGTCTCGCCCAAAAAACACGCCTTGCATCAGGCCATTCAAGCCGCCGAGCATTCCCACCTCCTGTTCCTGGACGCCGACGTGCTTCCCCACCCCACCCATATCCAGGCCTTCAACGGATACTTTGACGACGATACCGCCGCCGTGGTGAGCATTCGTAAACCGAGCGTGGGGAATGCCTGGTGGGAGAGATTTCTCTCCTTTGAGCGGCTGGTGAGCTGGTGTATTGCCGCTGCGGGCGTGGGGCTGGAAAAGCCGTTCCTCTCCTTCGGGGGCAACTGGGGCTACACCCGGGAGGCGTTCGAGGCGGTGGGCGGATTTGAGAAAATCAAGTATTCCCTCAGCGGCGATGATGATCTGCTGCTTCAGCAGATGAGCGCCGGGGGACTGAAGGTAAACTTCTGTCTGGATCCCGGCGGCTGGGTGAGTATGGAGCCGCCCACTTCTTTAGGCCACTTTTTCCGTCAGCGGCGACGGCATTTTTCCGCCGGGAAGTATTATCGCCGAACCCTCAAGTTAGGATACGCCCTGTTCCACGCCGGGAACCTGGTGCTGTGGATCATGGGGCTGACCTTCTGGACCGCCTTTCCCCTGTTGCTGATCAAACTGGCCGCCGATGCCGCATTTGTTTATCGAGGGGGAAAACTGTTTCACGAACGGTTCTCTCCGCTTTCTCTGGTGGGATTCGATTTCCTGTACATGCTGTACAATACCCTAGTGGGGCCGCTGGGATTTGTGGGGAAAATCCGCTGGTAATGCTCCGCACCTCCGGGTTCTCCAAATCAGGGCATAAACAGCAAATGGGGTAAAATTAACCCAAACTTTATAAAGTTTGCGATGAAAATTGACTGCTGTCAATTCCTTGAGAAGAAAAATTGGTTAATTTTACACAAATTTTTGCATGTTTATTGGATTTGATTTCACAATCTCTGTTGGGCGGGAAGTATGCGGATATAAGAGCGGAAGCGGAAGAGTTACGATAGATGGCGTACGATAGTGCAGGAAAGGCTCGGCATTGATGATCGGGGATGGCTTGCCGTGGATCGCTCCTGCCGAAAAATCGTCACTCTCAGCCGCTTCGGGTGACGGAAAACCGGTCACTTAAATAACAAAGTATACTGGATACGGATATTTTTTCACAACTTTATCGCAAAAGTAAAAAAATTCCGTTTTTTGGCAACTAAATCCAAAACCGGCAGTTTTCCAATTTTTGGCATGGAATATGCAAAATAAACAGGAAACTTCTATAACCAAAAGTTCGTAAAGGCGGGTTATGAAAAAGCTTTCAGAACAGGCCAAAAAATTGCTGGAATTTCGGGAAAAGAAATCCCGGGAACTGAAACGTCCGTTGTCGTTCTCAGAAGCTATTGCGCTGTGGTTATCGGAAAGTTTGCAGGACAATTCACAGAAGTCATCATCCAACGCTCTGTTTCGACAGTAACCGAGAGGAGAAGATGGTGGACAGACTGAAAGATATATACAACGAGCGGTTGGTAGAGGCCATTCAGGAGTATTACGAGGGCCAGGAGGATGAGGATTTGAGCCTGGAAGAAGCGATCATTCGCTGGTTGACCGATGGGCCTGGAGAGGAATTTCGGGAAGCCTACCTCAAAGAATTTCAGGTTGCGGATCTGGATTAGCCGGAGAGGATGCCGGGGATACTCCCCGGGATTCGGGTTGCTATGCTGAGCGATGCCGAAACCATATCCTCACCGCCGATTTCGACACCGTTCGGGATAACAACCTGCCTATACCCCTTCCTCTGATTCCATTCCTGACCGATCTTCAGGCTCCCGTGCCGGTTAATTGCACCACCAGTTCCCGACGCCGGGGGCGGTTATCGAAGTCGATAAACACCACCTGTTGCCAGGTACCCAGACACAGGCGACCGCCGGTAAACGGGATGATCAACGAGGGCTTCAGCAAAGCCGCCCGGAGATGCGCATACCCGTTGCCATCGTGCCAGCGCTCGTTGTGGTGATACCGGTCGCGCATGGGTAGCAGTCGCTCAAAAAACTCCTGCAGGTCTTTGATCAACCCGCCCTCGTATTCAATGGTGGTCAATCCCGCGGTGGAACCCGGCACAAACACCAGCATGCTCCCCTCCTGCAGGGCACTTTCTTCCAGAATTCCCTGAAGTTCGGGAGTAATATCGATGATTTCGGTAAATCCTCGGGTGGAAAGGGGCAACTTGTGGGTGAGTACTTTCAGCATTGTTTTTTCTCCAACAATTCTGCCAGATCATACCGGGGATTCTGAGGAAGGTCCTGACACTCAAAGGTGTATCCTTTACGAATCAGTTCCTTGAACACTTCTATATCCCGGGGGGAGAGAAACACATACGGCAACAATTCTTCGTGATTTTCTCCGGGCACAAAATGCACCCCTCCCACGTTGATATGTTTCAGTTGCAGGCCGTAATCCACCATGCGTTTCACATCTCCGGGAGATTTCACCAGCACCATGTTCAGGAGGGTGTTGTGGAGGTGTTCGTGAATGAAGGCAACCCCCTCCTTCAGGGATAAGATCCGGGTTTCAAATTCCGGGGAAGCGGCCATCATCAGAAGATTTCTTTCCCATTCGTTTTCGGCCACTTCATCATTGGCAACCACGATGCGCTTGATGGGGTAATAGGTTCCCCAACCGACCAGCACCTGCCCATGAATCAATCGATCATCGATGCGCAGCATTACCGCGGAGCGTTCCATGCTGTATCTCCTTCCTGAGAATCTGTGGCCAGAGGAAGGGAAAAGATAAACGAAACCCCACCCATATGGTTATTTTCCGCTCGAATTCCCCCACCATGAGCCTTCACGATCAATTTGCAAATATACAGCCCCAACCCTTCGCCTTTGCGGGACAGGTGAGAATTTTTCACCCGATAAGATCGCCGAAAGATGTTCCCCAATTCCGATTCGGGGATTCCGCCCCCATTATCGCTGATCTCGAATTGAGCAAACTGCTCGGAAGTTTGGGTAGCTTTGATAATCACGGTGGAGTTTTCCGGACAATATTTAATGGCATTGCCGATAAGGTTGGTAAACACCCGCTGAATCTGAAAGGCATCTCCTTTAATGGGTGGAAGACCGGCAGGAATCTCTTTCCGAATCTTCATGTTCTTCTGATCCGCCTGAATCCATAAACTCATCAGCGCCTGATCGATCACTTCTGTTACCGGGAAGACCTCCGTATCCAGGGTAAACATGTGCTGCTCGCTGAGGTAGATTTCGTTGATGTCTTCCAGCATATCCAGGGTTTGATCGCCGATGAGCATGGCTTTTTCCAGAAACTTCTGCTGTCCTTCGTTCAGGGGGCCGAAGGTTTCGTTGAGGAGCAGTTCGATGTAACTGAGGAGACTGTTAAACGGTGAGCGGATGTCGTGGATCAACATGGCCGCCAGTTCGGTGCGCATTTTATTGCGTTTGAACAGGTCATCCAAAAATCGAATCAGATGGGTAATGTCGATATGGTTGTCGGGAGGGGTAATGTGGAACAGCCCCGGGGGCCGAAACGCCGCTTTGGGGGGCTGGTATCCCACATGGACGATCAACGCATGGGGACTTTTTTGGGAAACGGCCTTCAGGAAAGGCTCTATGTGTACATCGCCCTGACGATTATCCACGAAGCACAGATCGAAGCCATATTGCTCCGGGCTCTCCCGCCAGGCTTCCACAGATTTCAGCGTCTGGATGTGAAAATCTCCTTCTTTCAATAGCTCAGAATATCGGTGGACAAACTCCGGACTGCGGGAGATAATCAGGGCTGTGTTGAGAAATTTACCCAGTTTCATGCACAATACATCCGTCTACCGTCCGCGAAAAGTCGGTTTTCGCTTTTCCAGAAAAGCCGTGGTGCCTTCTTTCATATCCTCGGTGGTGCAGGTCTGGCCGAAATAGCGGGCTTCGATCTGGAGGGCTTCATCCAGCCCCACATCGGCGCCCCGGTATACCGCTTCCAGAATGTATCGAACGGCCAGGGGGGCTTTTTGGGCCAGCAGTCCGGCCAGTTCCCGGGCCCGGGGCATCAATTGATCCGGGGGCAGCACTTCGTTCACCAGCCCCAATTCGTACGCTCTGGCAGCATCGATCATTTCGCCGGTCAGCAAGAGGTACAGGGCATTGGTCAGGCCGACCAGGCGGGGCAGGCGCTGGGTGCCGCCGTATCCGGGAATAATTCCCAGGTTGATTTCCGGTTGCCCCAGCCGGGCTTTTTCCGAAGCCAACCGCAGGTGACAGGCCATGGCCAGTTCGCATCCCCCACCCAGAGCAAACCCGTTGATGGCCGCAATCACCGGAATGGGCATCTGCTCAATGGCGTGAAACACTGCCTGCCCCCGGGCGGCAAATTCCTCTCCCCGGTGACCATCCAGATGAGCGATTTCGGAAATATCGGCTCCGGCCACAAAGGCTTTCTCTCCCGCGCCGGTCAGCACCACCGCCCGCACGGCCTCATCTTCTCGAAGATGCTCCATCATCTGCTGCAATTCTCCGATGGTCTCCCCGTTCAAGGCGTTCAGTTTATCCGGGCGGTTGATGGTGACTACCGCATAGCCATCCTGCTTTTCCAGCAAAAGCGTCTTCCATTCCACGGTGAGGCCTCCT
>CAYQGB010000263.1:0-5943 GCA_964416895.1 uncultured Calditrichaceae bacterium | reverse complement strand
TGTCCACACCGGAGGCAAGTTCAGGGATTTTAAGTATTTCAACTTGAAAGCAACCCCTCAAGACGATATATTGGCGCCGTTTTGTACGTGAAACCTGTTCATACCTGTTGCCGGTTTTCCAAAGGCCGGTACCCTTCATTTCACCTTTCTTGCAGAAGACGATTGCGCAGGTTTCTGTAGATTCGGAACCTCAAGACGAACATATCCCATTTGATTGCAGCGTCTCAACGGCCTCGAAATGGGGCTATACTGAGATTAAAACGGGTTAAGCGGTGATCTTTAGAGTAAGAACACACACATACGGTTGAAAATACAACACGACTTCACAGGATGGTTATGAACCCTTTTAAACACCCCCTTTTATCGCTTTGGGTCGCCCGGTTGAGTATCGGCGGATTGCTCTGGCCGGTGGTATTGGCAGGAGTGCTGAACGCCTCTCCCCGGAACCCTTCTGCGGAACAGCCGGTGGGAATTGATGAGCATCTGGGGCAACAGGCGGATCTGGAAACGGTCTTTGCCGATGAGCAGGGCAATCCCGTGCGTCTGGCCGACCTGGTGGATCGTCCCACCGTTCTCTCCTTTGCCTACTTCCATTGCCCGGGAATCTGCACACCTCTGCTGGCGGGATTAACCGATGTGCTGGGAAAGGTGGATCTGGAGCCGGGGAAAGATTTTCGGGTGATCACGGTGAGCATCAACAAGGATGAAACCCCTCAGGAGGCGCGGGAAAAAAAGCGCAATTTTATGAAGGGATTGCGGATGGTTCGGGCGTTTCCCGACGAGCAGTGGAGGTGGCTGACCGGCGATAGTCTGAACATTGCCCGGTTGACCGAATCGGTGGGCTACGGCTTTCTGCGCCGGGGAGATGATTTTGCCCACCCGGCGGCAGTGATTGTGCTCACCCGGGAAGGCAAAATTGCCCGGTACCTCTACGGCACCGAATTCAACCACTTTGATCTGAAAATGGCCCTGTTAGAAGCTTCCCGGGGCCGCACCGGACCGAGCATCGCCAAGGTGTTGCGATTCTGTTTTAGCTATGATCCCAAAGGGCGTAAGTATGTGTTTAATCTGACCAAAGTGGTGGGAGCAGTGATTCTGCTTTCCGCACTAACCTATGTGGTGTTCCTGTCCTGGTATGCAAAAAAGAAGCGGAGTCAAGTCTAATTTCAGGGGATGTACTATGGCAAGCCATGCGATTGCTGGATTGGATGTTAAGGAGCCAAGCTATCTGGAGGTAAAAAGCCGCCACAGCGGTATCTTTGCCTGGATTCTATCCACCGATCACAAGCGGATCGGGCTGATGTATCTGGCGGCGATGGTGGTGTTTTTTCTGGCCGCGGTGACCATCGGCATTTTTATGCGCCTGGAGATGCTCACCATGGGCAAGACGCTGATGGATCCGCAAACGTACAACACCCTGTTTACCGTGCACGGGGTGATCATGATCTTTCTGGTGGTGGTTCCGGGGATTCCGGCCACGCTGGGCAACTTTGTGCTCCCCCTGCAATTGGGGGCCAAAGATGTGGCCTTTCCTCGCCTGAATTTGCTCTCCTGGTATCTATACATCATCGGGGCACTGGTGATCTTCGCCTCGCTGTTTACCGGCCCCGGCCTGCCGGATACCGGATGGACCTTTTACGCTCCCTACAGCATCCGCACTACCACCAATGTGCCCATGGCGGTGATGGGGGCGTTTCTGCTGGGCTTTTCTTCCATTCTGACCGGGTTGAACTTCGTCACCACTATTCACGTCATGCGGGCGCCGGGGATGAGCTGGTTTCGGCTGCCCCTGTTTTGCTGGGGGTTGTATGCCACCGGCTGGATTCAGATTCTGGCCACCCCGGTAGTGGGAATCACCATGCTGCTGGTGTTTGCCGAACGAATCCTGGGTATCGCCATTTTTGATCCCGCCGCCGGCGGCGATCCCATCCTGTATCAACATCTGTTCTGGATTTACTCCCACCCGGTGGTGTATGTGATGATCCTGCCGGCCATGGGGGTGATTTCGGAAATTCTACCCACCTTTGCCCGCCGCACCATCTTCGGCTATAAAGTGATCGCCTATTCCAGTCTGGCGATTGCCCTGGCCGGTTCTCTGGTATGGGGGCACCACATGTTCACCAGCGGGCAAAGCTATGTGGCCAACGTGGTCTTCTCCGGCCTGACCTTCCTGGTGGGCATTCCCACGGCCATTAAAGTCTTTAACTGGGTAGCCACGCTTTACAAAGGTTCCATCCGAATTGAATCCCCTCTGATCTACGCTCTGATGTTTATCTTCCTGTTTGCCATCGGTGGATTTACCGGATTGATGCTGGCGGTGCTGAATCTGGATATCCACCTCCATGACACCTACTTTGTGGTGGGGCATTTTCACTACACCATTTTCGGAGGAACCGTGATCGGCCTGTTTGCCGGGCTGCACTACTGGTTCCCCAAGATGTTTGGCCGGATGTACAACAAGCGCATCGCCAACCTGGCCGCAGCGATCATCTTTGTGGGATTTAATATTCTGTATATGACCATGATGATCATCGGCGCTCAGGGAATGCCCCGCCGGTATTACGATTACCTGCCGGAGTTTCATACCGGCCATCTGGTGGCGACGGTAGGCTCCTGGATTCTGGTCACCGGCCTGGTGATCATGTTTGCCAATCTGATTCACGGGTTGCTGAAAGGAGAACCGGCGGAAGAAAATCCCTGGGGCGGAACCACTCTGGAATGGACCCATACTCCCACCCTCCCGCCCTTAGAAAACTTTGAAGAAATTCCCCGGGTAGAACGTGGGCCGTACGAACATAATCTGGAGGTGGCGTAATGAGCAGCCATGCACATGCCGTTGTTGCCCATAAGCATCGTGTGAGCACTTTCGGGGCGAAGATCGCCATGTGGCTCTTCCTGTTTACCGAGGTGCTGTTATTCGGGGGGCTATTTATTGCCTATGCCGTGTATCGCTCCCGGTATCCGGAAGATTTTCACCTGGCGGCTGCGGAATTGAACGTCCTGTTGGGCGGGTTCAACACGCTGGTGCTGCTGACCAGCAGTTTGACCGTGGCGCTCTCTATCGAAGCCCTCCAACGGGGCAATCGCAAGCTGTCCATCTGGATGCTGGTGATTACCATTGCCTGCGCCCTCACCTTTCTGGTGGTCAAATATTTTGAATGGGGCGCCAAGATTCACCACGGCATCTATCCCGGTTCGGAGGTGCTGTTGACCGAGCACAGCCGGGGGGAAATCATCTTCTACAATCTCTATTACGGAATGACCGGCCTGCACGGATTGCACGTGCTGGTGGGAATGGGCGTTCTGGGAACCATGCTCTATTTCATCGCCCGACGCCCCAAAGCACGGGAATCCCTGGACTTGTTGGCGCTGGAGCATCTGAAAGGCAATGCCCATCTGGCGGTGGTCTCCAACAACGAAGGCCGGGAAGTGGGGAAAATTGTGGATCTGGATGACCATGTGCGGTTTGTGGAAGTGGTTGTGGAGTATGAGCCGGTGCCGGAGAAAATCGAACCCCAACGGGCCATTCAACTGGAAAACAGCGGTCTGTACTGGCACCTGGTGGATGTGATCTGGATTTTCCTGTTTCCCCTGTTTTATCTGATCACGTAACGGATAACTTTTTCGGAGGTTGTGATGAACCATTCTTCGGAAACCCATGCGGGATATGGGCTGTATGTGCTGATC
This sequence comes from uncultured Calditrichaceae bacterium, assembly GCA_964416895.1. Taxonomy (GTDB): domain Bacteria; phylum Calditrichota; class Calditrichia; order RBG-13-44-9; family J075; genus CAYQGB01. The sequence continues at coordinate 2,256 of CAYQGB010000263.1, read as the reverse complement.
TGGCTGACGCTGGTGGTGTTTACCAGTATCACCGTGGTTATGGCCGGCGTTCACTTGCAGGAATGGTCGGTGGCCATTGCCCTGCTGATCGCCGGGATCAAGGCCTTCCTGGTAATGCTGTTCTTCATGCATCTCAAATACGAGCATATCCTGATCAAGTTGATGGTGGGCGTCTGCCTCATTACCTTCGTTATCTTCATAACCCTGACGTTTTCGGATGTCTTATATCGATGAGGATGAACCATGATATCGGGAAACTTCTCCACGTCTGTAAACGGCATTTTTATATTCATCGTCGTTCTATCGGCGATTCTGCTGGCGGGAATTACCGCCGCGATGATCTATTTTCTGTTTCGCTATCATCACACCCGAAATAAACAGCCCAAAGATATCGAGGGCAATCTGGTGCTGGAAGTGCTCTGGACGGTCATCCCCACCATTGTGGTGATGGGCTTCTTTGCCTACGGGTGGAAGGGCTACCGGGAGATGGCTTCCGTGCCGGAGAATGCCATTACCGTGGAAACCACCGGGCGGATGTGGTCCTGGGCCTTTCAGTATGAGAACGGCACGCAGAGCGACACCCTGTATGTGCCGGCCAATACACCGGTTCATCTAAAACTGACCTCCTCGGATGTGATCCACAGCTTTTACATACCCGCATTTAAGGTGAAAAAGGATGTGGTGCCGGGGATGAACACGGAGATGTGGTTCAGCGCCGATGAACCGGGGAAGTACCAGGTGTTCTGTGCCGAGTATTGCGGGTATAATCATGCCTATATGCTCACCAAAGTGGTGGCCTTGCCTCAGGCGGAGTTTGAGGCCTGGTATAAGCGAATGGGTGAAGGTGTGGCAACCCAACCGGCCGGGGAAGCCGCTGCCGAGGCGGCACCTTCACCGGAGCGGGGCGAGATGCTGGTAACCCAAAAAGGCTGCATCGCCTGCCACTCCACCGACGGCACCCCCCGGGTGGGGCCCTCGTTCGGCGGGCTGTTCGGCAAAACCGAGACGGTGCTGGTGAATGGGGAAGAGAAGCAGGTGGTGGTGGATGAAGAATACATCCGCCGTTCGGTGCGGCAACCGGATGCGGAAAAGGTGAAGGGCTTTGAGGCCATTCCCATGCCCCCGCAGCAGGTCACCGATGAGGAACTGGAAGCGATTATCGCCTACATCAAAACCCTGAAGTGAGGCCGGGTTGTGCAGTGAATCGAGATTTATCGGGGTCGGGTGAAGTTGTTTTGCCCGGCCCCGGTTTTTTTATGATCGTGTACCATATCCCCTGCCGGAGTCACGTGCGCCTTTCGATTTACGATCTTCTGGGGCGTGAGATAATGACCCTGGTAAACCGGGAGCAGGTTGCCGGAGAGTATTCTGTGAAGCTGAACGCCGAAAACCTCCCCGGGGGATCTACCTGTATCGCCTGGAGGCCGGGGCATTCCGGCAGACCCGGAAGATGATACTGCTCAAGTAAACCGGAGAACCGTGGCAGGAACATCGCGCCCACCTATCCACGGGCGCAGGGAAGCGGGTACGGGGATGGACTTAATTTCAGACTTCCTTGATGGTGGGAACGAATATTCCTGGGGTTGTTCGAGCAACCCGAAGCAACTCGGATGTTTCCTCCTGTGAGGGAATCGCCACGATGGTTTCTACTTGTAACCGTTTCCTGAGCACAAGCACCGGCAAACCCTCTGGATTCACCGATAATTTTAAAGCTGCATTTCTCTAAAATCCGGCATAAGGCGAGATTGTCTCTGGCTACAGGGGTATAACGTGTGGCTCAGCGACTCGCAAGCGAGGGAGCGCAGCGAGTCCACTACCGCCGGTACGGTGAATACTCCTTCAAACAAACGGGGTAACAAGTCAATCTTGCTTATTCGATACAGGTACAATAAGGGGGATGTGTTGCTGATAGCGCTAGGCATAGTCGGCGGCTTCCAATTCTTCCAACTCGGCAGTCCAGGGGAATACACTGTAGCGCCCCAATGCTAATAAAAACTCCACACGGCTCATCCCCGCCAATTCTGCTGCCCGGCCGGAGGTTAATCGCCCGAGTTCGTACAGCTTGACAGCCGCCAGCACACGCAATTCGCGCCCAAATGCAGCCGCATCCATCTTCTCGGCCAACAGCACCTTTTCTGGCACATCAATGGTTATTTGTCGCATTGCCATTTTCACCACCGCCTTTAGGTTCGTGGATTCACACTCCTATATACCGGATGTTGCTTCCCAATAGCAAAAAACCCGGGTTGCCCAACG
>CAYQGB010000262.1:0-5975 GCA_964416895.1 uncultured Calditrichaceae bacterium | reverse complement strand
GGAAGAGAAGGCGCTCCCGCGCCTACATATTCTTCCACCTAACCCTATAAGAATTCCTGAAACAGACCACTTAGTTGAGAAACGAATACCCCTTCATAGTTCATCGAGATTTTCTCCCAGCCGTTGGGCCAACTTCTTCCGGGCATAATAGATCCGGGACATCACCGTACCGATGGGAATCTCCAGCGCCTCGCTGATTTCCTGATAGCTAAACTCCTGAAACTCTTTCAGCACCAGAATCTCCCGATCTTTCGGCGGCAGCGCATTGATTGCGTTCCACAACCTGCGCCGGCGGTCGTGTTGCTCCACCTCTTCCGACACCGTATTGAGCGGGGGAAGATACTGCCCGTAATCCCCGGCGGCGTTGCCTTCCGGAAAGGCATCCGCAAACGAAAGCCATCGCCGCCGCCGTCGGGTCAGATAGTTCAGGCTCAGGTGCTTGACGATGGTGTACAACCAGGCTGCGAACGGACGATCCACTTCCACCTTTTGCAGGTGGCGATAAATCCGCAAAAACGCCTCCTGAGAAATATCCAGGGCCGCCTCGTGATTGTGCACCCGATACAACGCCAGGGTATAAGCCGTTTGATAATACCGGTGCACCAGTTCCTCGAAGGCCGATTTATCCCCGGTGCGGCATCTCTGCAGCAGCTCCCGCTCCTCGCCGTGTGGTGAATTCATCGTCATGACTCCTTAAGTTACCCGGATGCGGTGAATATATTCAAGGTGGGAAAAATTAATGGGGCGATTGGGCCGGAGGCAGTGGGTTTATGCGCTTATGTTTCCCGGATGGGGCAATCGGCAATAACCCGCCTTCAGAACCCGGGGGTAGAAAGCAAGCTCTGATTTGCCTTCCCCAGGATCTTTTTCTCAATATCCGGACACATCACAAAACAAAGTCTTCGGCGAGCAAAAAGTCAATAATATTCAACTGCTTAATCCCTTCCCGATCGGGTAAAAAATGCCTGTCCAGAGAAAGCACATATTTGGGATAGTTATCTTTAATCTTCATCAGCGGGCCAAATTCCCGTCGAATCGTTTCTTGAGAAGCCAGAAGATAGGCGATCTGCAAATAAGCTTTTTGCCCCTCCTTTTCAACAATAAAATCCACTTCGGAATCGTTCAACTGTCCCACAAAAACACGATAGCCACGTTTCCTTAATTCGATAAAAACAATGTTTTCCAATAGTTGATTGATGTCCTGTGCTCGATACCCCAAAAGTGCATGACGCAGCCCAATATCGGCCACAAAATACTTTTCTCGCACTTCCAGCAGACGTTTTCCCTTAATGTCATAGCGCGGCACACGGTAAACCATGTGGGCATCGGTGAGATAGTTGAGGTAATTATAGACCGTTTCCACATTCGTGCGACGTTGTTCCTTTTTCAGAAAATCCACCACTCGCCTGGCGGAAAAGATTTGGGCAATATTATCAAACACGAACTGAACAATTTTTTCCAGAAAGGCCGGATTGCGAATGTTGTTGCGTTTGATAATGTCCCTTAGAATGATGGTATCGAAAACGGCGTTTAAATATTCGTAAATAACCCCTTCGTTCCACTCCAGATGATGAATCCCCGGCAAACCGCCGAATTGAAGAAACTCATTAAAAGCATTCTCGTCGTGGTTGTCCTTTTGCCGGAAAATCAGAAACTCCGAATACGTTAACGGGAACACAGGAATCTGGATATACCGTCCTCCCAACAGGGTTGCCAGTTCTCCGGCAAAAAGCCGGGCATTGGAACCGGTCAGGTAAATGTCGGCAATCTCTTCGGAATGAAGCGAAACCACCGCCTTTTCCCATTGATCGATCTCCTGAACTTCATCCACAAAAAGATAAAGCTTATGTTTGACCTTCTGATAGGCCGCCAGGGCTTCTCGGTACAGGTGCGCAAATGTAGCGATGTGTTGAAATTTCAAAGACTCTTTATTGATATAAAGCACCCGCTCCGGCTCAACTCCGGAATTCACCAGGGAATCGACAAAAAGTTTGATCAGCGTACTTTTCCCGGAGCGGCGAAGCCCGGTAATGATTTTGATCAGCGGTTTGTCTTTCCACCGGTAGAGGCGCTTTAGATAAGTTTTTCGGATATACACAATATCTTCCTTGTTTTATTGAATTTTATCTGGTTATACCAGAAACTTTCCCTGTTTTTGATAAAAGTTTCTGGTATATCGTAAATATACACCGGAGCAGACTTTTTCCCAATGTTTTTTACGCTCCCGGAGCCGGGCGAAGACCATAAGAGAACCGGTCGATTTCTCAAGAGACCGCCTCCGGCGCGGCGACACTCAACGGTAGCAATCCACAGCGGTAGCTAAAGCACATCGCCTCTCTAACCGGATGTTCGCCCGGCTCCGCAATTACCTCCCGGAATGATCAGCGGGTCTGGAACAGGAGAACCCCGATGGCCCCTCGCCCCAGGAGTATGGCGCCCAGGCACAGCGGCATCCAGTATTCCCCGATGGCATGACCGAAAGGCGCCACGTCCGGAAATTCGTAGATCGCCACCATCACGATGACGGCGAAGGCCAGCGCCCAGTTGTTGGTTTGATAGAACAGTTGCAACTCCCGCTCATCCGGTTTGGCCTTCAGGATCCGCCAGAGGATGGGCATAAATGCCAGCAGGGCAAGGGCGATCATCCCCTGGCTACCCCAGAGCAGAATTGCAATGAGGAGAACGAACCCCACTGCACCTTCATACAAAAGCCGCACCATCATCTCGCTTTTCCTCCTGATTTGGTTGAGTCCTATTCCTCTTCTTCCTCCAGGTAAAAAATATCTTCCACCCGGCAATTGAACACCGCGGCCATTTTCAGGGCCAGCTTTACCGATGGATTAAACTTCCCGTTTTCAATCGAATTCACCGTTTGCCGGGATACCTGAAGAAGCTGTGCCAGAGCCTCCTGGCTCATCCGGTTGTGGTCAAACCGAAGTTGCTTGAGGTTGTTTTTCAATTGTGCCATACCCGACCTCCTGTGTCAAGTATTCTGGTCAAAATGTAAACAATAAAAGACATGTTGTCAAGTATTATTTACATTTTTAAACAAGCATGAAGAAACCCCGGGGCCCATGTGTTTTTCTGGTTCGTTGACTTCCCTGTGTCATTGCCGTACATTTGGGCGCATTTCCGTCAGGGGTGCTTTCCTCTTCCCGGCAGCGGAGAGGAAGGCTGAGAGTATACCCTTTGAACCTGACCTGGGTAATACCAGCGAAGGGAGACGGGAGATGATACTTGACAGTGCGGTTCACAAGTTTCATGCTCACGCCGTTTTCCTTTCGCTGGGGAACGGCTTTTTTTGTGGACCAAACCAAAAGGAGGACTGGCCTATGCTACGCTGGATTGTGATGCTGTTGGTCGTGATGCTGTCAACCGCCCTTGCCGCCCCCGGCAAAATCGTGGGAACGGTGCGAGATGCCCGGAGCAACTCGCCGCTGGCCGGCGCCAATGTGCTCCTCGTGGAGCTGCACCGGGGCACGGTCAGCGATGCCGAGGGACGCTTTGAATTCCCGGCGATTCCCGAAGGCAGCTACACCCTGAAAGTTTCCTACCTGGGGTATCGAGACCATCAGGCGGTGGTAACCGTTTCGGGTGAGGAAACGCCGCTGGAAGTGAACGTGGCTCTGGAGCCTACCCCGCTGTTAGGGAAAGAAGTCACCGTGGTGGCCACGCGCGCCCGGGAGGGAGAAACGCCGGTGGCCTTCAGCACCCTGACCAGGGAGGACATCGACGTCCGATATTATGCCCAGGACCTCCCGGTGTTGCTCAGCGAATTGCCTTCCACCACCTTCTATTCCGAAAGCGGACACGGGCTGGGCTACAACTACCTTTCCATTCGGGGCTTCAATCAGCGGCGGATTTCGGTGATGATCAACGGGGTGCCCCAGAACGACCCCGAAGATCACAACGTGTACTGGGTGGATTTTCCCGATTTTCTCAGCAATGTGGAAGACATTCAGGTGCAGCGGGGTGCGGGAAGCGCCTTCTACGGACCGCCGGCCATCGGAGGCTCCATTAACATCATCACCTCCAGCTTTTCCCCCGAACGTCGCATCTCCGCCTTTACCGGATTTGGCAGCTACGATACCCGCCGTTACTCGGTCTCCTTCAACAGCGGTCTGCTCCGGGATCACTGGGTGATCAGCGGGCGGGCCTCGCAGATTTTAAGCGACGGCTATCGGGAGCGCTCCTGGCTGGATTTCAAGAGCTTCTTTCTGGGAATCGCCCATTTCACCCGGAACACTTCCACCCGTGTGCACTTCTACGGTGGGCCGATCGAGGATCATCTGGCGTTTTACGGGATATCCAAAGAGGAAGCCTTGAACCGCTCCACCCGTCGGCGCAACCCCATCACCGGGCCGGATGAGATCGAGAACTTTAATCAACCCCACCTGGAGTTGATCAACACCTGGCGTATCAACGACCGCCTGACCCTGAACAACACCCTGTTCTACATCCGGGGATACGGCTTCTTCGATTACGACGGTTCCTGGGCGCCGTTCAGCTACTTCCGTCTGACCCCGGAATACGGCTTCGACGTGCAGGGCGATCCCGATACCCTGTTCGCCAGCCGGGTGCTGATTCGTGCTTACGTGGACAATAAACAGGGCGGCTGGTTCCCCAATCTGACCTGGCAACACGCCTGGGGGCAGACGGTCCTCGGGGGCGAGTTTCGCATTCACCGATCGCTGCACTGGGGGCGCATCCAGAAAGGCAGCAGCGATTTGCCTCCGGCGGTCTCCGGCCCCTATCAGGGATTGAGCTACATCGGCAAGCGCCGCTACTACGAGTATAAAGGGGCCAAAGATATCTTCTCTCCCTACGTGCAGAACATCTTCCGCCTGACCCGACGTATCAAGTTGCACCTGGCCCTGCAATTTGTGCATCAACGGTACCGCCTGTACGACGAGAAGTTCATCGGCACCGATTTTGAAGTGCCCTACAACTTTCTCAATCCCCGCATCGGGTTCAACATCACGCTGGATCCCCGGGTAAACTTTTTCGTCAGCTATTCCCGCACCACCCGGGAGCCGCGGCTGAAAACCCTGTATGACGCCGCCGAAGCCAGCACTCCGGCCAGCTGGGGAGCGGTGGTGCCTCAGTTCCGGCAAAATCCCGACGGCACCCTTGATTTCGACAATCCCCTGGTGAAGCCGGAAAAGCTCAACGATATCGAAGTGGGGCTGGGGTACCGCACCGACGGTTTCTCCGGCGACGTGAATTTCTACTACATGGATTTCCGGGATGAGATTGTGAAGAAAGGGCAACTGGATCGCTTCGGGCAGCCCATCACCGGGAACGCCGACCGCACCCTCCACACCGGAGTGGAACTTAGCGCCCGTGCCCGCCTGCTTTCCGGCCTCACCTTCACCGGCAATATGACCCTCAGCCGCAACGTGCTCAAACGCTATACGGTGTATGACAGCGAGGGCGTGGGGCATGTGTTAGACGGCAATCCCATCGCCGGCTTTCCCGGATTTCTGGCCAATGCCCGGCTGACCTACCGTCGCCACGGCCTCATCGCCTCGGTGGTCATGCAGCATGTGGGCAAGCAGTATACCGACAATTTCGCCAACGAGGCCCACACCGTGGATCCCTACACCGTATTCCACGGCACGGTGGGATACAACCTGGGGCGCTGGCTGCCGGTGAAAGAGTTCATCCTGCAATTGCATATTCAAAATATTTTTGATACACTGTATATTACCCACGGGGAAGGGGATGAATTCTTCCCCGCGGCCGAGCGCCATTTCTTCGTCAATGCCAAACTCTCGCTGTAGTTGAGAACATCTGCTTCTTGTTCCCCCGCCCCTGCCTGCCCTCGACGCAGCCGGGGTGGGGGAACGAAACGTAACGGGAACCAATTCTTCCCCGCGGCCAGGCCCCGTTTTTTCGCCAACGCCAAACTGAGGCCGTAAAGCAGCGCACGAGTGAACCTGTGCGAATTTCCCTTCCAGTGGGATGGTTTTGAT
>CAYQGB010000261.1:0-5982 GCA_964416895.1 uncultured Calditrichaceae bacterium | reverse complement strand
CTCCCCTATTCATGCCAACTCCTCCCACTTCCACTCTGCTACCCGGCGTTCCCCGAAGTCTTTTCATCGGATGGTGCTCCTGCATTTGGCACTATGCTTGTTGGTGACATGGATTACAGGGTAAGTGATTCCCATGTGGTGGCACTTACCCGATTACGACTCATGCACCGGCAAGCGGATGCGGAAGGTGGCGCCCTGCCCTTCCCGGGATTCTAATTCCACCTCCCCGTGGTGCTCCTCCACAATTTTTTTTACGATAGCCAACCCCAGCCCGGTGCCGCTCTCCTTGCCGCTCACAAAGGACTCAAACAGGCGATCCTGCAACTCCCGGGGAATGCCCGGCCCGTTATCGGTAAATTGAAACACCACCTGGCCATCCTCCCGAAACACCCGAAAGTGAAACCGCCCCCCCTCCCCCATTGCTTCCAGAGCGTTTTTAGTGATGTTATAAAACACCCGCCCCAGCTTCTCCGCATCGGCGTGGAGGAGAGGCGATTCATCCTGAATGTCGAGCACCAGTTCCGTTCCGGAGCGTTGACACATCTGCTCTAAACGGGGCTGGAAACGCTTGAGAATATCCCGCACACTGATTTTACGGGGGAGGATACTGGTCTTTCCTTTAGCAAAATCCAGAATCTCGGTGATCATGGTCATAATGGATTTGATCTCCTCCCGGATAATCTGGCCGTATTCGGCGCGTTCCTCCGGGGTGGCCTGAGCATCTTCCAGCAAATCCACAAATCCATACACGGTGTTAATGGGGCTGCGCAGGTCGTGAACGATGGTGCTCATCATCTGTCCGATGGCGGACAGGCGTTCCTGCTTCAACAGATTTTCCCGCAGTTGATGCAACTCCCGGGCGCGAGCAAGCTTCTGGGCAATTAAATCCAGAATCTTGCGTTCATCTTCATAATGCAGCATTCGCCCTTCCCGAACATCCACCGCCAGCAGAAGGCCCTGTTGCCCCTCTTCGCCCTCCACAGCCGTGTATAAAATGGGGACGTCTCCAAAATCCACATCCGCAGTGATACGGAAATACTGCTGCAACTCCGGCCACAGTCGGATCAATTCTTCCCGACCGGGCTGCTCTGCAAAATGAATGATCCCCAGAGAAACGCTTCGGGCGCTCTCGAAATAGGTATTTCCCCGAGCATCCGCTCCCAGAAAGAGATAATTGCTTTCCTGGGGAAGAAAAGCCAGCACCCACCCGGCCTGGAGATGATCTACCGTTTTGCGAAGCATCCGGGCATACACTTCCCGGAGATCGAACACGGTGCTCAGCATTTGCTCAAATTCGTACAACAGGTCAATCTCTTCTAACTTGCGTTCCAGACGGTGGTACAGGCGGGCGTTGGCGATGGAGATGGCCACCTCTCCGGCGATGGCTTCCAGCAAAGATTCATCCTCTGCCGTAAACGCCCCGTTCTTTTTGTTCAGCACCTGAATAACCCCGATAATCTCCCGTCGATCCCCTTCCGAGATGGGCGACCAGATGGGCATACACAGAATCGAGCGGGTGCGATAGCCGGTCTTCCGATCCACGGACGGATCGAACCGCTCATCCTGATAGGCGTCGGGAATGTTGATGGTTTCCCCGGTCTGGGCGACATAGCCGCTGATCCCTTTTCCCAGGGGCAGGCGAATCTCCTTTACCTCCGCCTTCTGGGCGATCTTGGACCAGATTTCCCCCCGCTCGTGATCCACGATATACAGGGTGCTCCGGTCGGCGTTCATCAACGAGGTGATTTCCTGCATGATCAGGGTTAACAATTCATCCAGTTGCAGGGTAGAACTGAGCGCTTTTCCGATGCGCTGAATGGAGTACAACTCTTTTTCCTTGTGGCGCAGTGCACTTTCCAATGCTTCCTTTTCCCTGCGCCACTGCTCTGGAGTACTGTTCTGGCGGGCCATCCCTGACTCCTCATCTTTCCTGATGTTCACGGAAACGATTGACCGCCTGATGGGCCAGGCGCAACGGTTCGGGAATCCGGTATCGGGTAACGCAGCGCATGACAATCTCCCGGGCGGTATCAATGGTCATCTTATGGCCGGGAGAGACAAACACCGGTTTCACCCCCTCCCGGGTGCGCAGCACCACCCCGATGCGCTCCGGGCCGTCCCACAGGTCGCTCCAGGCCCCTTTCACCGAGGCCGGTTCCCGGTAGGTTCCGATCAGGCGGGATTTGGCGCACCCGATGGTGGGCACATCCAGCACCACGCCCAGGTGAGCGGCCAGGCCAAACCGCCGGGGGTGGGCAATGCCCTGCCCATCGCACAGGATCACATCCACGGAATCGGGCAGTCGGCGGAAAATATTGACCAGCACCGGCACTTCTCGAAAGCTCAGAAACCCCGGCATATAGGGAAAGTCGATCTGCGCCTCGTCGCAATGGGTGGCCAGCAGTTGCAAGGCCGGGAATGAAAATAGCAGTACGGCTCCAAACAGGCGGGAACTTCCCCGGGAAAAGGAAATATCGGCGGCTGCAATCATCCGAATCTGATCCGGAGAACGGGCATCGGTCAATTCCACCCGATGCCGCAACCGATTCTGTAGGATAAGCGCTTCGTCAGCAGAAAGGTTCCAGGGGTGTTGAACATGGATCTTCATAACAAAAAGCTCCCAATGGAATATCACGCCGCAGATTGGGGATCAATCTGCACCTCTTCTTAAAAAATTACAGATTCGGCAACGCCGAATCTGTAACCGCTTGTGCATGATGGGAGCTTTCCAATTATCGGGATATTCAGGGGTTGATTATGAAGAGTGTTTTTCCTCCTCCACGAAGGCGGCCACGGCGCGATCCGCGTTTTCATAGGTTTCAAAAATTTCAATCAACTTGGTAATCATCAAAATGCTTTGCACTTTTTCGGTAACGCTGGCCAGCTTCAGATTTCCTCCGGCCTGTTGTAAAGAGGTCATGCAGGCCATCAAAATCCCCAAACCGGAACTGTTCATCCACTTGACCCCTTTCAGATCGATCACGACCCGGTTAATCCCGTCGGCGATCAAGCTCTTCACTTTATCATGCAACGCTTTGGTCTCCGGCCCTCCCATCATGTTGCCCGAAACGGTTAATACGGCAATATCACCGACAATCTTCTCTTTAATCTTCATAGGCTCTCCTTCTGTTTGATGACGGATACTGAATTGTCGGTACGTTAATGATATCTCCCGGATACAATCGCTCTAATTTATCCAAATCATTGAAATAAAGCAAAAGGTTTACCGGGAAATTGTACCGTCGGTGTGCCAGGTTCCACAGGTTTTCTCCGGGCTGAATTCGATGGGCCACCAGCTTAACCGCCGTGGCATCTTGCAGCCACTCCCGGAGAATGTTCCGGTGATATTGCAGGCGTTTCTGAACGAATTCTTCCTCGCTGACCCGGGAGAAATCCAGCCGCAGCCGCTGGCCGGTATAAATCTTTTCCCGGGGAGAAAGTCGGTTTATCCGACGAAGGCGGTTGGTGGGAATCTCCAGCCAGTCGGCAAAATGCCCGACGGTCTCCTGAGGATAGACCACCACCTGCCCATCCTGCACTCCCAGCCGTTCCAGCAACAGTTGAAGTATTCGGGAGTAACTCAATTCCACTTCCTCGCCGGCGGTCAAAGAGACCATCATCCAGTCTCCATACTCCCCGGGGGCGGTTGCGGGTCGGTCATTCGGGGGAGGGACTGCCGAACCGGCAGGGCCGGCGGCCATCTGCGCCGTCAGAGAAGGCTCCGGCGCCCAATCCACCGGGGAAGAGACCGCCAGCAGCGGGTATCCGGAATCGCCGGAGATGCCGGGCTTGATTCCCGACCGGGGCGTGGCCCCTGCCTCCGGGGCTGCTCCGGAATCGGCAGTCTCCACCATTACAGGCGACCGGGGAAGGAAAACGGTAAACTCATTCTCCGAAAGCGCCTCTTCGGATCGCATTTCCGCAGGCGTGGCATTAACCCCCGGCTTTTCCTTCGGATTGCCCGACGGGGGAAGCTCTGCAAGAAGTTCCGGATCGCCGGCCCTCTTAGCGGAAGCCACAGCCTGGGGAATTTCCGCCGGAATCGGTTTTTCCTCCTGTTCGGCCACCGCCACCGTGGCGGCCACCGGAACCGGCTCCACTACCCTGCGGCCTCCGACGATGCCGGGTTTGGCTTCCGGGGCGCCCGCGTCGGATACAAACCCCTCCGGCGATTCCAGTACCGGTTCTTCACCGATGGGAGCCACCCCGGCGATCTCTATTGGGGAGAGTGCCATGGAGGTCGTCGGGGAATGGATCACTTCGGCGACGCCCGGCTTAGAGATTCCTGCTTCCGCTCCCGACTCCGGGAGAGGAAGCGCTTCCTGAAAGGGTTCTTTTCCGGGCACGACGTTCTCCGCTACCGGCATTCCCGGGGAAACCGACACCGGGGGCAACGCTTCCAGGGCCGGCGCACTCTCCGGCAGGGGAATCACCCCCGGTTTGAGGGGCGAATTTGGAGAAATCCTTTCGGGATTCTCCCCGGAAGCGGCATTTCCGATCATGACCATCACCGGTTCCACCGGGGTTCCCGCCACTCGAAATTCCTTCAGAGAATCCCCGGAAAGGCGAAACGCCGTTCCCGCGTCGGCCAGGCCCGGCCGAAGCGTATGCAGGGCCTGCTGCACGGCCAGATTGCGCAGCAACCGCTCTCCCAGAGTCTCCACCACCAGCGCTCCGGTATCCGGCTCCTTGTGCGCCAGCACGATGTTCCGCACCGCCTCTTCCGGCGCCCCCAGGGCCAGCAAGATGGCCTCGGCGTTCACCGTCAGGGGCAGCCGAAGGGGATAGCCTTTGGGAACCGACCGCACTCCCCGCCACACCAGTCGCCGATAGCCGGGGTTCAATCGCCGAAGTTCGGTTACATCCAGATGAAACTGCCGGGCCAGCCGGGGCAAATACACCCGCCGGGGCAGGCGAATTTCCTGAAACTCCAGCACCGGATGTTTCTTGATCTCCGGGAAGTAGTACTCCAGGCTATCCATAATCTCCACCACGGCCAGAAATTCCGGGTAGAAGTTCTTGGAGGCAAATCCGAAGCTGCGGCGGAGGTAGTTTTCCCGAATGACCATATAGTCTTTTCCATACCGGCGTTTGGCCCGTTGCATGCTCCTGAGGCCGTGATTGTAAGCGGTGATGGCCAGGGCCCAGTCGCCCAGCTTGCGGTAATTGTATTTCAACATCCGGGCGGCGGCGCGGGTGGAAACCAGAGGATCGAACCGTTGATCCACCACCCGGTTGACCTTCATGTAGCTACGGGCGGTACGGCGCATGAACTGCCACATCCCGGCCGCCCCCACATGGGAAACCGCCCGGGGATTGAACGAGGATTCCACATGGGGCAAATAGATCAATTCCCGGGGCAACCCCTCTTCTTTGAAAATCAATTCGATGTGCGGGAGATAGGCGTGGGAGCGGTGCACCCCGGCCAGAAAGTTCTCTCGAATACCCTGCTGCACCCGAATTCGCCGGGAAGCCTTCAGAAATTTATCCCGCTCCCGGTGATGGGCAAACTGCTGGTAGATCCGCCGCTCCCAATCGGTAAGCTGGAGCGAATCCGGCGGGGTTTGATGAAATTTCACCAGCAGGTTCTTGATTTTACGTTTGACGGCTTTCAGCCTTCGGGAACGCACCCGTTCCGAAAGGGTGGAATCCAGAGTGACCACGGTGTATACGATGGAGAGATCCCGAGAGTCGTGAAAAAGATACTGGTTTTTGGACAGCCGGGTGAATACCTGCTTCCAGAATCGGATCTCCGTGGCCAGCGCCTCCCGATAGGGAAGGTGACGCTTTCGGCTCTCTTTCGCCGACATTGGAACGGTCGCCATGATTAACAGCAGCAGCGTTATTCCTCCTACCGGCCTCATCCATGCGGCAATTGCTCTTCCTGATTGCACCCTTCCGTCACTCCCTGTTATCTTCCTAAAGTTGTTACTATTCAGCATCCGTAACTATTCAGGTTGCTTCCAGAGCATTGTCTGCCTT
>CAYQGB010000260.1:0-5997 GCA_964416895.1 uncultured Calditrichaceae bacterium | reverse complement strand
TCAGAATGACAATGACATAAAAACCCGTCACCTTAAACTTGAAAGAACACTTAGAGGTATCTCATGAAACGGGGAGCAAAAGATCAAAGAATAAACGCCGAAGTTACGAGGTGCTTGATTCAATAGCCCGGGGCAGGGCGGTGGAAATATTTAGCGGTCTGGCATCCTGACGGTGAGGCTAAGAAGGAATTCAAATACGGGTTAGGGAAGCACAGTTATAAGGAAAAGTGGCCGACCCGCAGGCCGGCCACTTACCGGGAGGAGGAAGCATCGATTTTACATTTGGATAATCACCGGTTCGGAGAAGTCGCTTTCCTGATCGTTCTTTACCGCGGTAACCACAAAGAACAGACGAATACCGGTTTTCCGGGCGTTGAAGATCTGGTAATTGGTGGCAATGGGTTGAGGTGTCACTTTAATCCATTCCGAGCGCCCTTCCAGACGGGCATAAATGAGGTATTTCACTCCCGGAACCGGCAGGGGATTCCAGGAGAGTTTGATCTTGTTACCTTCCAATCGATCCACCTTCAGGCTGGCGGGGGGGACAAGCCGTTGAGGTCGGGAAGGAGAAGTGACCCGGTTTTTGGGGGAGGGCTGCCGTTGACTTGAAGGCTTATCGGCCAGCGCCTTTCGCACCTTCTTGTCCGGAACCGACGATGTCGCCGGGGAGCGATGAGCCGGTCGCTCCGAGGCCGCCGTTCCCAGATGAAAAATCAACTCCGCCCGGTGGGTATCTCCCAGATCCCCATAGGGCACATACACATAGTTCACCTGATGATCGTTTACCAGATGCAGCCCGAAGCCGGCGGTGATGCCGCTGCCTTCTCGTTCGGCGAATTGATACCCTCCTCGAAGATAGAAGCTGTTCAGTAAACCGAACTCCACTCCGGGCAGGAATTGCATCTCCCGCCCCCTGGCCTTCACCACATCCACCGCCACCGTACCGTCCAGTTGGGGGAACCGATACGCCAGGCCGGCGCGGTAAGTGGTGGGCAGGGCTTCGGTCGCTTCGATATATTTCACTCCCGGCCCCAGGTGCTGCACGGCCAATCCCAGGCTCAATCCAAACCCCGGCAAACGGGTTTGCAGCCCCACATCCACGGCAACTCCCTGCCCGGTCACCGATTCCAGATGATCCTGGAAAAATTTGATATTGGTGCCAATGGACAGGTAGTCGTTCAGCCGAAACCCAACCCCGGTGGTGATCACCAGATTGTACACACTGAAGCTGCCGTTCTCCAGCGGCCCCCCGGTGGTGGGATCGATTTCATAGCGCACCAGATCCGGCATGTGCAGATACGTTACACCGCTGCCGATCGTCCAGCGGCCGTTAAACGGAAACAGGAAGGTCAGGTTTTCAATGGAAATGTCCTGAAACCAGCGGGAATGAAATAGCATCAACTGGCGGTTTTGCCCGAATCCCAGCCCGGCGGGGTTATAATACAGGCCGTTGGCATCCCGGGAAAGCGCGGTATACGCTCCTCCCAACGCCTCTGCCCGACTGCCCACCGGCAGCCGTAGAAAAGCGGCCCCCGTGGTCTGGGCAGGCAGAACATTCAACCCCCCAAATATGCCGATTACCACCATCCAATAAGCGAGGATCGCTTTCCCGTTAAAATACAGTGCCATAAAATGCTCCCTCTCTCTCTATTACCGTCGCCGCCGGGTTGTAGCAAACAGTTTGCCAGAACCGCTCAAGCGGTTGATTACAGGGATATTTCCGGTTGAGCAGGAATGGCCGGGGAAATAGATGTAAAGTATTTTTACAGGGAAGGATTGTACTATCACGTCACATCTGAGAATTCGCAGGAGCCATTCGACCGTCGGCGCACTTCGGCATGAAATGTCAAACAGCGTATTGCGTAATGCGTATTGCGTAATGGACCGGCTACGCAATACGCATTACGAAATCGGTAGGTCCTGTACCGATGGGATACGCATTATTCGTCCCGTCAGTACGGGGTCTAACGAATTTTTCCCCAATTCCTTCGTTTTAAAGGTTCGGATACAGTGTGAGCACAATTCACAAATGTCACGTGATGGTGCAGGATATTGGAGGGATCATCCGGAAAATGTCCGGGTATCCCAATATCCTGATGGCCTGACACCCGAATATCCACTACAGATCAAATGTCATGGGATAGTACAGGTCGTGGTATGTGTAGAGATGAGAAGCTCCGGGCCTGATCAGGCTACCGGGACCCTTTTCATTACCCTCCGGGAAAGCCAGAAGCGGAAGATTTCCTGCGCCTGTTCCGGGCGCAATTGGGGAAACTGACGCAGCAGCCCGGGGATGCTCACAAACATATTTTCTGCCGCCTTCTTATCCAGACGATCCAGAAAGCGAAGTTGATCTTCGGTGACAAACGAAGGCCGTTCCATAAGCCACACTCCTTTGCTGATCGGTTAACAGGACTATTCCGGGAACAGTGTTGCTATCGGTACAAATCCGCCCGGCTTTAGGAATTTCCCTCGTTGGCACTTCTTTTGCAAAAAGCCCCCTTGATCTTCTCCGGAGATTCCGGGAAAGAAAAGTTGATCCCCATAACCACCCGGGATGATGACACAACAGGGATGTAGCGATGTTAAACAAGATTGTTGCCCATTACAAAATTCTGGAAAAGTTAGGCAGTGGGGGAATGGGCATTGTGTACAAAGCCCGGGATTTGAAGCTGCATCGGTATGTGGCCCTGAAATTTCTCAGCCCTCACCTCAGCGCGGATGAGATTACCCGACAGCGTTTTTTGCAGGAAGCCCGGGCCATCTCGGCCCTGGATCACCCCAACATTTGCACCGTGCACAGCCTGGATCGCACCGAAGACGGGCACCTGTTCATCTGCATGGCTTATTACAAGGGCGAAACCCTGAAGCAGCGCCTTTCCCGGGGGCCTCTACCTTTTCGGGAGGCTGTGCGGCTTGCCCTCCAGATCGGGCAGGCGCTTCGGTGCGGGCACGAGGCGGGCATTGTGCATCGGGATGTCAAGCCGGCCAACGTGATCCTCACCGACCGGGGAGAAGTAAAGTTGGTGGATTTCGGGCTGGCCAAGCTGGCCGACAGCGCCATCCACACCCGCACCGGAATTGCCATCGGCACGCCCGGATACATGGCCCCGGAGCAAATCAAAGGCAAAGGGGTGGATCATCGGGCGGATATCTGGGCTTTGGGCGTGGTGCTGTATGAGATGCTCAGCGGGCGGCTTCCCTTCCGGGGCAGCGATTATGCGGAAATTTCCCACTCCGTGCTGACCGATCCGCCTCAGCCGCTAACCGGTCTGGAGTCCTCTATCGAACGGCGCATTAACGCCATTTTGGAGAAAGCCCTGGAAAAAGACCCTGCCCAACGCTACCAGAGCATAGAGGAAATGCTCCGGGAACTGGAAAGTTTCGGGCTTGCACCGGGGTCTGCCGGGCAGATGGGCCTCAACGGAACCGTGGAGGCGGAAACGCAACCCTCTATCGCCGTGCTTCCGTTCACGGATATGAGTCCCGAACACGATCAGGAGTATCTCTGCGATGGCCTTACCGAGGAATTGATTAATGCCCTGACCCACGTTCGGGAGTTGCGGGTGGCCTCTCGCACCTCTGCGTTTCAGTTTAAAGGGCGGGAGATCGATGTGCGGGAGATCGGGCGCAAGCTCAATGTTCGCACGGTGCTGGAAGGCAGCATCCGCACCGCCGGGCAGAAGATTCGAGTCGCCACCAAGCTGATCGATGTAACCAACGGGTTTTACCTCTGGGCGGAGCAGTACGAGCGGGAACTGCGGGATGTGTTCGCCATTCAGGATGAAATTGCCCGGCAGGTGGTGCGCACCCTGAAAGAGAAATTTGGCTTAAAGCACGGATCATCCATCCGCATCCATCGGCCCAACAATTTTAAGGTGTACAGCATCTACCTCAAGGGGCGCTATTACTGGAACAAGCGCACGGTGGAAGAACTGAAGAAGGGCGCCCGCTATTTTAAGCAGGCCATCGAACTGGATGCCACCTATCCCCTCACCTACGCCGGTCTGGCCGACGCTTACAATACGCTGGGTATCTACGGAGCCTATCCCCCCGCCCGGGTGATCCCCCGGGCCATTCAGGCCGCCTCCCGGGCCCTGGAACTGGAAGAGCACCTCCCCGAAGCGCATATCTCCCTGGGATGTTCCCGCTCCATATACGAGTGGGATTGGGAGAAAGCGGAGCAGGCGTTCCAGACCGGTCTGGAATTGAACGACCGGTATGCCATCGGGCACCACTGGTATGCCATCAACTTCCTGACTCCCTTGCTGCGTTTCGATGAGGCCATTCGGGAAGTGCATCGGGCGCTGGAATTGGATCCCATTTCTCTGGTGGTCAACACCACGGTGGGGATACAATATTACTTTGCCCAGGATTATAACCGGGCCATCAAACAACTCCAGGAAACGCTGGAACTGGATGCTCACTTTGGTGTGGCGCACTTTTTTCTGGGCAAGGCCTTGCTTCAGAAGCGGCGCTATGACGAGGCCCTGAACAGCCTGAAGCGGGCGCTGAAGCTGTGCGGGGAAAGCACCAACATGCTGGCCACCTACGGCAGCGCCGCCGCGCTGGCCGGTCGAGATGACATAGCCCTGCGGGTGCTGGATAAGCTGATGAAGGCCTCGCAGGAAAAATACGTTTCCGCCTACGACATCGCCACCATCTGCGCCTGCATGGGGTATGAAGAACAGGCCCTGGAATGGCTGGAACGGGCGGTACAGGAACGGGCCTATCTGCTGATCTATTCTCGGGTGGATCCCCTGCTGGAAAACATCCGTCGCCACCCTCGTTTCCAGGCGGTGGTGAAAAAATTGAACTGGGGAGGGTAAAGCATCACCGGATTCTGATGGTGCGCATTTTGTATTTCGTATTGCGTAACGGACTATTACGCAATACGCATTACGCAATACGTTGCTTAGTGTTTGGCACCGAATCTCTGGTTCATCTCGTGAGATTCCCAATATGTGATCTGATAGTACACAATAGCGGGAAACTACTCCTATGGCAAAAATACGCATTCGAAAACTGAGCGATGCCGGTTGGTGCAAAGAAGTGGAATTGAAAAAAACCACCCTGGTGATCGGGAGGGGAAAAACCTGTGACATCCCCCTGGAAGATCCCCGGCGGATGGTTTCTCGTCAGCACGCACGTCTGGAACGGGATCGGCACGGGTATCGGTTGATCGACCTCAAAAGCCTCAACGCCACCCTGCTCAACGATCAACGTCTGGAGCCCCATCAACCCTATCCCCTGGCCGACGGCGATCGCATCCAGATCGGCGAGTATGTGATCGAATACCGGGAAAACGGTGCGGTGAGCAAAAGCAGGCCGGCGGCGCAGGCGGTGGAACGCGGGAGGGGAAATCCCGGAATGCCGCCGATCCCACCGGGAGGGCGGAGAAATCCGGCCATTCGGCTTACTCCCGGGCACATGGGACCTCTGCTGGAGGCGGTGCTGCATCTGGCCCGGTACGCGGCAACCTTCCGCCAGGAATTCATCGGCATCCAGCCCCTGGATGCGGATCAGCCCTTTCACACCATGACCCCGGAGCAGTTGAAAAGCTATCTGTTGGATGCGACCCTCTCGCCCGAAGAAGCCCGGCGACGATTCCGCTGGTTTGAAGTGCAGCTTCAGGAGCTTTCCCGCCATTATCAGGCGGTGGAGGCGGGCTATCGGGCGGCGCAAAAGGCGGTGCATAACTATCTGTTGCAGCATCTGGATCCGGATAAAGTTGACCGTCAGGCCGCCAAACAGCCGGTGCGTTTTCTGTTCCTCAAGTTGCCTCGTCGGTGGTTTCCCTTTGCCACCCGACGTCGGGCCAATCGAATGCTCCGCCAATTGCTAAACGACCTTCTGATCGATGGCCCCAAAGTATTTGAGCAAAAGGTCGTTCGCAAAGCATTCATCGAGGCTTACATGGAAGCCATGATGCCCGCAGAAGAAGACGGTTATGATTCCCGGCATTACTGGAAAAGCGCCTGACAGGGGAGCTTTCTA
>CAYQGB010000259.1:0-6034 GCA_964416895.1 uncultured Calditrichaceae bacterium | reverse complement strand
AGGGGTGGAGAAAATTGGGAATGGAGATTGCAGAGTACAGATTGCAAGTAACTATTCGGGTACATAGGCTGTAGCCATTTAGACTGGGACTGTAGATTCCATATTTCAGACCCCGAAGGGGGCTAAATGAGATAGCGAAGGGCACCGCCCCGGGGTCATAAAGTCTTGAGGTAATTATTCAGCAAAGCCAATAACTCCCCGTTACACTGATTCCGCCAAGGCGGAACCCGACGCAGCCGGTGGTCAAAGTGTGACAGGGACGGGTCATATCACCCCATCACGGCGGAGGCGCAAGCGCCAGTATCGAGCATCGAGTATCGAGTATCCAGTAACCAGAAAAACCACAACAAAAGGTGAGTAGCAAGTTATGGCCAAAAAGAAAAAGAGCAAAAAACGGATGCAGAAGAAGCGACAGGAAAAGGCGCTAAAGCGACGGACGCAGAAAAAACAGCTCAAGAAGAAAATGCCCCGGCGCACCCCGGGTATGCCCGGCGCAGGCATGAAACTTCCCCCGGGAGTTTCCTCGCAGCAGGCTCAGCAACTGATGGTTTTCATCCAGCCGCTAATGCCTTTAATGGAAAACTTTTCACCGGAGGAAGTGGAAGGAATGTTGGTCATGTTTCAGAATCTTTTCCTTGCCTTTTCCCAGAAGGACCCTGATACACGAGAAGAGGAACTGGAGCGCAACGTTCAGCCGCTTTATGAACTATTACCCGATCCTCATCCCCCGTTTGATGTTGCCATGGAAATAATGCTGAAACGTCACATCTACCTGTTTCCCGAATTGCATTCAGAAGAGGAACGAAATCGTTATGCACCGGAGGAATTGGAATCCGCCATGGCGATACAGTCCTTTGAGCAACTTCTTCCCGGGGAGATGGAACCGGAAAGCGAAAAGGTGATGTTGACCCTGAAGGACCTGGTGCGTCCCGAACTGGATCAGGTCCTGGTCAAAACGGCCATTTTAGGCGATGAACACCTCCGGCACCTTCCCGACCTGTTCGAGGCGATTCACAGCGAATACGATCAGATAGACTTTCTGGAGGAAGAGAATCCCATTCTTCGTCGGGTGATGGAATTTCAGGAAAAGCTGCTTCAGGGGTTTGAACTGGCCCTGAAAACGGTGGAAACGCTCTCCCCGGATGCCCGGCGTCTCCATGTGCAAAATGTTCGCCCTCTGCTGGAGCCTTTTTTGCGGGAATACCACAGCGCCAGCGTGTTCTCTCTGAACGAAGAGCATCTGGAAGAGTACGTGCTGAGCTATTATTTGAACAAAGCCGAAGTGCATCCGGAAGCGCGACAGTTGCTGATTCATTCGCTGGATGTGTTTATCGACTTTCTGAAAATCATGCGGTTTATCGAAAGCAGCACGCCTTTTCACCAGGTACTTCGGGACGTGGAGGAAGAATATTACGAGATGCTGGGAGAGGAGGAAGAGAGTTATTCCCGGGAAGAGGAGGACGCCAGGGAGTAGTCAACGACAGCCGCACAGAACGCCCCGGACATGGGGGCGCCTACCCATTGCCTGCCCTCAACGTTGGCACCGTGAAATCATCTATGGAAAAGAGGATATCCTGTAACTCCAATCTGAGGAGCGCTTATGGAAAAAGCCCTGATCACCGATACGGCCGGTATTCTGTTTGTCCTGGCGGCAAATGCCGCATTCTGGTTTTATCTGGAAAAGAAAACCGGATGGAAGCTGTTCCATTTTCTTCCTCCGTTGATTTTCATCTATGTGTTGCCGGTGTTCTTTTCCAATCTGGGGTTGATCACCCCTAAAGCGCCGGTATATGGCTGGATGAGCGAAACGCTGTTGCCCCTGTTTCTGGTGCTTCTGCTGCTGGATGTGGATGTGGTGTCCACCGTTCGGGTGATGGGTCGGGGAGTTTTTGTAATGTTGATAGGAACCGTGGGAGTGGTCATCGGTGCACCCATCGGCTATTTAGTGGTGAAGAGCTGGTTGGCGCCGGATGCCTGGAAGGGGTTCGGGGCGCTGGCGGGTTCCTGGATCGGCGGCACCGGCAATATGGCTGCGGTGGCCGAGGGACTGGGAACTCCTCCGGATCAATTCGGTCTGGCGGTGATTACCGACAATGTGGTATATCTGGTGTGGCTGCCCCTGTTGCTGCAATCCAAGAATCTGGCGGGATGGTTTCACAAGTTCACCGGGGTCAGCGAAAGCCGTTTGGCAACGCTTAAGACGGAGGCGAACAATCTGGTGATCGATAAAGGCAAGCCGGCCATGCGTCATCTCATGTATCTGATCGCCATCGGTTTCGGGGCGGTGTATATTGCCAATTTGATCGCCCAGCATATCCCCGAGGTGCCCCCGGTGTTCAGCACCAATACCTACCGAATTTTGCTGGTGACCACCCTGGGATTGATTCTGTCGTTTACCCCGGCGCGGCAAATCCCCGGTTCCCATGAACTGGCCATGGCCCTGGTGTATCTGTTTGTAGCCCGCATGGGCGCCAAAACGGAGGTGGCCGGACTGGTGCAGCAGGCGGTTCCCTTTGTCGCAGGGGGCTACATCTGGATTTTCATTCACGGGGCGTTTATTTTGCTGGCGGCGCGGTTGTTTCGCATCGACGTGCACACGGCGGCCATCAGCAGCGCCGCCAATATTGGGGGAGCGGCCAGCGCGCCCATCGTGGCCGCTTATCATGACGAACGGCTGGTGCCGGTGAGCATCCTCATGGCCCTGATGGGCTACGCCGTGGGCAATTATGCGGCGATCATCGCGGCCAACCTGTGTCATTGGGTGAGTTGATCATCGGGGCGCGGACGGAGCCGCCGGGAGGGATAAAGATGAAAAGATCAAAAAAGGAAAGGTGGTTTAATGGGCGAGCTGTACCCGGTGACGGCCATCATTCTGGCGGCGGGTTTTTCCCGGCGGATGAAGGGAACCAATAAACTGTTGTTGCCCTTCCGGGGAAAGACCGTGCTGGAAACGACGGTGGAAACGGTGCTGGAAATCCCCTTTCGGGAAGTGGTGGTGGTCACCGGTCATGATCGGGCGGCGGTGGAAGCGCTGCTGGAATCCCACCCGGTGCGGGTGGTGCACAATTCCCGGTATCCAGAGGGGATGGGGGCTTCGTTGCGGGTGGGCGTTGCCGCAGCCGAAGGCAGCGCGGGAGTGATGATTCTGCCGGGGGATATGCCCCTGATTCGGAGGGAAACCTTGCTGGCGCTGTGCCGGGCGTTTGCCGGGGCGACGTTGAGCGCCCCGATTGTGGTACCGGTGCATGGGGGGCGGCGGGGAAATCCGGTGGTTTTTTCCCCTGAGTATCGAGAAGCATTGTTGGGCATCTCCGGAGATCGGGGAGCAAAGGCGATCCTCCGGGCGCATCCCCGGGCAGTGGTGGAAGTGGAGGTAGATGATCCGGGGATTTTCATCGACGTGGATACCCCGGAGGATTATCATGCGCTGGAATGACCTGTGCAGGGGTCGGAAGGTTTATTCCCTGTTTCTTTCCCTCACCGATTCCCCGATGCATCCTCCCTCGCAGCGGGATTGGCCGGCAGGAAAATTCCCGAAATTCTCATATCTCAGGTGATGTACCGTGAATGGCTCCCTTACGCTCCCGCAGGAAACCGCCCCGGCGGTGGGAAAGCACCGCCTGAATCTCGGCAATGATGGAAAAAGCCACCTCTTCCGCCGTTTCCGCTCCGATGTCCAGCCCCACGGGACTGTATAGCCGGTGTAACTGTGCATCCGTGACCGAAACCCCTTCCTCTCGCAGTTCATTCAGCAGTTGCCGGGCGCGCTGTTTCGGCCCCAGAAAACCGATGTAACTCACCGGCGAGGGCAACAGGTGTCGCAGAATTTTTTTGTCGGTGAGATAGTGGTGGGTCATAATCACGCACACGGTGCGGGAATCCAGAGTTAGCTCCACCGGTGGGGCGTCTTCCGCCCACAGCAGCACCCGATCCGCCGCCGGGAATCGTTCTTTTACCGCCAGCGCTTCCCGGTATTCCACCACCGTCACCCGCCAGCCCAGAATCCTGGCCAGATCGATGACCGGAAACACATCCTGACCGCCCCCAAAGATGATCAGCGGCAGGGGGGGCATGAGGGCTTCCAGTAGCACTTCCGCCTCTCCTTCCGGCAGCCGGATGGTCACGTTGGCGCTGCGCCCCCGGCGAAACACCTCCCGGGCCCGGGCCAGCAGGGTCTCCCGCAAGCGAGAGTGTTCCACGGTGCCCAGCGGATCCATCGTTTCATCCACCAGAAACATATCTCCGGGGTGCAGGGTCAGGTTGCCTTCCACCCGGAACACGATCGCCAGCACCACCGGATGATCCTGCTGAAGGCTCTCCCGCAGTTTCTTCAGAACCCGGTGCCCGGCCTCCTCCGGAAAGGGGTCGATCAGCACGTGGGTGACTCCTCCGCATCCCATTCCCGTGCCCCAGAAGATGTCCTCGGGGGAGGTGGTGTCGTAGGTGACCAGTTGCGGAGTTCCTGTGCTCATCAACTGTTGTGCCCGCTGATACACGTCTCCTTCCAGACAGCCGCCGCTAACCGCGCCGATGGTTTCCCCGTCTTCGGTAATCAGCATACGCGCCCCCGGCCGCCGATAGGTGGAGCCGGACACTTTCACCACCGTGGCCAGGGCAAACCGCTTTCCCTGTTGTTCCAGGTGGTCGATTTTATGGAGAATGGCCTGTAATTCTTTCATGGGTGAATGGCTCTTCACATTTTTTCTGTAGTTTCTCGTTCCCAAAGTCTTTTGGGGAACGAACAAATTTGCAAAACTCCTGTTTTGCTCTTTCCCACATTTCGGGATGAGAACGGGTATTTCACGACAATGTATGGAGTGACATTCCGTTATTTACGGTTAAGCGTACACTTACATGTTGCGATGAATGGAAACGCCTTTTCGATTCACCTTCAGGAAGCGGAGCAGATTTCTCAGGCTTTCCACATTATGCACCGGGGCAAAGACATCCACATGGGGCAGGGCGGCCTGCATTCCCCGAACACTGGGCTCAAATTCCGGGCTTCCCGCCAGGGGATTCAGCCAGATAACCCGCCCGGCGTGTTCATGGAGATGGTGCATGCTCTCCTCCAAGAGATGAATATCTCCGGTGTCCCATCCGTCGCTCATGATCAGCACGATGGTGCGGTCGTTGAGCAGGCGACCGCCGTATTCGGTGACAAAAGTGTGCAGCGATTCCCCGATGCGGGTTCCCCCCGACCAATCGGGAACGGTTTCGGCCAGTTCCTGGAGGGCTTCGGCGAAGGTGCCTCGTTGTAGTTGCTCCGTCACGCGATGCAAAGAGGTACTGAACACAAACGTTTCCATCCGTCGATAAACGGATTGAAAGGCATAGAGGAACTGGATCAGGAAGCGGCTGTACAGGTCCATGGATTTGCTCACGTCGCAGAGGATTACCAGCTGAAGGCGCTGGATACGGCGTCGACGGTAGGCCAGCTCCAGAATCTCTCCCCCGCGGCGGAGGTTACGGCGCATGGTGCGGCGCAAATCGAACCGCCCTTCCTGATGGGTGGCCCGAAACCGGCGGCTGTAGCGGGTGGCCAGGGATTTGGCCATCACCTGGATGAGCTTCATCACCTCGGTAAGTTCTTCCTCGGTGAAGGCGCTGAAATCCTTTCGGGTGAGCACTTCCACCGGGGAGAAGGCGGCCAATTCCAGATCTTCGGAAGATTTCTTCCCCTGAAGCCACTCTCGCAGCGTTTGCAGGGCCGGAGGAGCGTTTTTGCGGGGATCAGGGGAGCGGCGTTGGGGAGCTTCCGGTTCTCCCGGCTTTGTTTTAGAATCCACCGCCCGGGACAGTTCTTGCCAGTAATTCTCAAACAGCTTGTCAAACCGATGTTGATCGGCCAGGCTTTTGGTCAACACTGCGCGCAGGCTCAGGCGAAACTGTTCCGGGTGACGCAGAGGAAGCGTTTCCAGCGCTCGCAGGGCATCGGCTTCTTCTGCCGGGCCGATACTCATCCCCTGCGACCGCAGGTACCGACAGAAGGCCACCACGTTGGCGCTCAGCTCGGTGTGTCGTTGGATGAGCATAT
>CAYQGB010000258.1:3462-6109 GCA_964416895.1 uncultured Calditrichaceae bacterium | reverse complement strand
AGTTTCCCGTATTCTTGCGTTCCATCCCGCCGGGCGGGATTGGAACGAGGGGAGCATGCCCAATCGTTAGGTTCATGCCTATGCGCCGCGGCGGGGCAGCATCCAGCATCGAGTATCCAGCATCGAGCATCCAGTATCAACCCTCCCGCCAGGGCCGCAGGTTGGCATACTCCGTCACCAGAGTTTTCAACCCTTTGGTTTCAAAAAAGACCTTCACTTTGGTGCCGGTGGGACTGTTCTCCACCGCCAGCACCTGCCCCTTGCCGAATTTATCATGCACCACCCAGTCACCGATCCGGAATTCTCCTTTCTCATCCTCCTGGTCATCATATATGTATTCCAGGTCCGGTTGTATTTTCACCGGCTCTTCTTTGGTGAGATGCTCCGGTATCTCCCGCAGAAAACGGGAAGGAGCGTTGTAGAAATAACCGCCCCCCCACTGTTGATTGCCGAACCGCTGGCGCTCCTGTGCCCACAGCAAATACAAACTCTCTTTGGCGCGGGTCATGCCCACGTAAAACAGGCGACGCTCTTCCTCCAGATCCTCGTCCCAGTTTACGCTGCGGGCAAGGGGAAACAGCCCATCCTCCAGCCCGGTGATGATTACCACCGGAAATTCCAGCCCTTTGGCGCTGTGCAAAGTCATCAGGGTGACCGTGGCCTGAGAGGGATCCCAGCGGTCAATATCGGTGACCAGGGAGATTTCTTCCAGATAGTGAGTAAGTGTGGCCTCTTCCGGGGGGTTGTTTCGGGTGAAGGTGAGGATGCTGTTCAACAGTTCCTGAATGTTTTCCACCCGGGCTTGATCTTCGGGAAGGCGGCTTCCCTGATATATTTCCAGCAGGCGAAAGGTGTTGACCACTTCCTGCACAATCTCGAAGGCATTCACCTCCCGGGCTTTTTCCCGCAGGGCGTCGATGGTTTCCACGAACTCCCGGATGCGCTTGCGGGCATTGATGGAAAGCTCTTTCACCTCATCCACCCGCCGGGCGGCTTCGTACACCCCGATTTGATGCTTCAGGGCAAATGCTTCCAGCCGCCCCAGGGTTACCGTGCCGATGCCCCGGGTGGGGAAGTTAATGATCCGCCGCAGGGCCACCGAATCCCGGGGGTTGGCGATCAGCCGCAGGTAGGCCAGAATATCCTTGATCTCTTTGCGTTCGTAAAACTTGATCCCTCCCACGATGGTATAGGGGATGTTTGCCCGGCGGAGCCGCTC
This sequence comes from uncultured Calditrichaceae bacterium, assembly GCA_964416895.1. Taxonomy (GTDB): domain Bacteria; phylum Calditrichota; class Calditrichia; order RBG-13-44-9; family J075; genus CAYQGB01. Next base: position 4,890 of record CAYQGB010000258.1, on the reverse strand, counting down.
TTCCAGGGCCCGCGACTGGGCATTGGTGCGATACAGCACTGCAAAGTCGTTGTAGTTATACGGGTGCTCCTGCATCTCCTGAAGAATGATCTTCACCACCTCAGCCGCTTCGTGCTCCTCATTGAGGGTGACCCGCCGGGAGATTTTTTTGCCCCCTTTCTTGCGACTCCACAGATTTTTGCCCAGGCGTCTTTGGTTGTTCGCCACCACAGCATTGGCCGCATCCAGAATGACCTGGGTGGAACGGTAATTCTGCTCCAGGCGAATCACCGTGCATTCCGGGTAATCCTTCTCGAAGGTGAGGATGTTTTCGATGTCCGCCCCCCGCCAGCGGTAGATGCTCTGATCCTCATCTCCCACCACACAGATGTTGCGATGCTGTGCCCCCAACAGGCGGATCAAATGGTACTGCGCCTTGTTGGTATCCTGATACTCATCCACCAGGATGTACCGGAATTTCTTTTGATACTTTTCCAGAATGGCTTTATCCCGGGTGAACAGTTCCAGGGGCATCAGCAGCAGGTCGTCAAAGTCGAAGGCATTGCTGCGGCGTTTGGCCTTTTCATATTCATGGTAAATCCTGGCGATACGCTGTTCCGGCACGGTGGAGGCCCGTTTTTCGTACTCCGCCGGGCCGAGCATCTTGTTCTTGCAGTCGCTGATGGTATAGTGCACCTGCCGGGGCTTAATGATCTCCTGAGAGATGTTCAGCCCTTCCATCACCTGCTGGATGAGCCGGATCTGGTCATCCACATCGTAGATGGTAAAGTTGCTGTCGTAGCCGAGATGTTCGGCCTCGATGCGGAGAATCCGGGCGCAAATGGAGTGGAAGGTGCCGATCCACATGCCTTCCACCGCCGTGCCCAGCAGGGCCTCCACCCGGCGCTTCATCTCGTTGGCGGCCTTGTTGGTGAAGGTTACCGCCAGAATCTGGTTGGGATAGGCCAGTCGCTGTTCGATGAGATAGGCGATGCGGTAGGTGAGTACCCGGGTCTTGCCGCTGCCGGCGCCCGCCAGCACCAGCAACGGCCCTTCCACACACTGCACCGCCTCTCGCTGGGCGTCGTTGAGATCCTGCAATAGTCTGGATGTCATGGTCTTCTTCTGTAAGCTGGATGAAATTTAAGTGGTTTTCATATGGCTTTCGTGAAACGTGACCGGAACAGCAATTCACGCATTACGCCTCACACGGCTGCGCCAACGATTTAGAGTTTCCAACGACTCCCCGTAAAACGTGATTCGTGAAACGTGACCGAAACAGCAATTTACGCATCCCCGACTCCGTTGGGGCCTTCGACACGCTATCCCGTTTCACGTCGGGTTATCTAAGTTTCTAAGCTTACTGCTACCCTCAGTTGTGATTCTCTAAACTTTTCCAGCGGCATCACGCATCACGTTTCACGGGTCACAGCCAACATCACCAGAGTG
>CAYQGB010000258.1:0-3362 GCA_964416895.1 uncultured Calditrichaceae bacterium | reverse complement strand
CCGTTTTCCTCTCAAAACACGGCGAAATATCCAACGTAATCACGCATCACGTTTCACGCAACGTTGCCCCAATGCCGGGGTGTTCCTGAAAACCTCGTGAAATGTGATTCTCTAAACGTTTCCAGCGGCATCACGCATCACGTTTCACGGGGCACAGCCAACATCACCAGAGTGCCGTTTTCCTCTCAAAACACGGCGAAATATCCAACGTAATCACGCATCACGTTTCGCGCAACATTGCCCCAATGCCGGGGTGTTCCTGAGAATCTCGTGAAATATGATTCCCTAAACGTTTACAGCAACTCTCAATCGCCGCCCAATTTATCCAGAAATCGAGGGGAATAAAAGAGGGATGTTTTTTCCGGGGGCTTTTTGGGGCTTGCAAAATCCTTTACCCGTGGGTACAATTTGCAAGCCACCGACCCGTTGGTGGTTCTATTGTAACCTACCACCGTTTGGATCAAACAGGAGGAAATCATCATGTCCGATGATGCCGGTACCATGCCCACCTTTCCGGAAACCCACGAGGTGATCAACCAACCGCCCCCGCTGGAAGGGCTGAACCTGTATGAGAGCGATCAGGCCTTGCGGGAGGCGGTGCATCGGGAACAGGGCGGCTGGGCCGAGCCACAACTGGCGGAATACGGCGCCCTGGCCGGGGGAGAGATGATGGAGCTGGGATTTCAGGCCAACCGGTATCCTCCGGTATTGCAGGCGTATGATCGTTTCGGCCACCGCATCGATGAGGTGGAATATCACCCCGCCTACCACCGGTTGATGGAGATCGGGGTAAGCCGGGGTATCCACAGCCTGCCCTGGTCGGAACCCCGGCCGGGCGCCCATGTGGCCCGTGCGGCCATGATGTATCTCCACGTCCAGGCCGAGGCCGGCACCGCCTGCCCCCTGTCGATGATGTTCGCCGGCATTCCCACTCTGCGCCACCAGCCGGAAGTGGCCGAATGGTGGATGCCCCGGGTACTCTCCCGGGAATACGATCCCCGCAACCTCCCCGCGGATCAAAAAGCCGGGATTACCCTGGGAATGGCGCTGACCGAAAAGCAGGGCGGCAGCGACGTGCAGGCCAACACCACCCGGGCCTATCCCCTGGGAACACCCGGCCCCGGTCAGTCCTATGCCCTGGTGGGGCACAAGTGGTTTTGCTCCGCCCCCATGAGCGACGCCTTTCTGGTTACCGCCCGCACAGAGCAGGGGCTATGCTGTTTTTTGATGCCTCGCTGGAAACCGGAGGGCACCCGCAACGCCTTCCATATTCTCCGGCTGAAGGATAAGCTGGGCAATCGGGCCAACGCCTCCGGCGAGGTGGAATTCCGGGGCGCCTGCGCGATCATGATCGGGCCGGAGGGGAAGGGCGTGCGCACCATCATCGAAATGGTGGCCATGACCCGCTTTGACTGCCTGGTGGCTTCGGCGGGAGTGATGCGCCAGGCGCTGGTGCAGGCCCTGCACCATTGCGCTCATCGTCAGGCGTTCGGGAAGCTGCTGATCGACCAGCCGCTGATGCAAAATGTGCTGGCGGATCTGGCCGTGGAAACGGAGGCGGCGCTGGCGCTGGGCATGCGGGTGGCCCGCGCCCTGGATGCTGCGGAAGCCGGGGAATCGGAGCGGCTGTTTCTGCGGCTGGCCATCCCGGTGGGGAAATACTGGGTGTGTAAGCGAACGCCGGTGCTGGTGGGCGAGGCCCTGGAATGCCTGGGCGGCAACGGCTATGTGGAAGAGAGCCTCCTGCCCCGGCTGTATCGAGAAGCGCCGTTGAATTCCATCTGGGAAGGGAGCGGTAACGTGCAGTGTCTGGATGTGCTCCGGGCCATCTCCCGATCCCCGGAAGCTCTGGATGCGTTCATCGAAGAGATTCGTCAGGGGCAGGGGGCGAATCGGCGGCTGGATGCGTATGTGACGGAAGTGGAAAACGAACTGGCCGACCGGGAGCAGTGGGAGTACCGGGCACGGCGACTGGTGGAGCGGATGGCCATTGCCCTTCAGGCGACCCTGCTGGTGCGACATGCCCCGGCGGCAGTAGCGGATGCGTTCTGTGCTTCCCGGCTGGAAGAGAATGTGGGGCGGGCCTTCGGTACCCTTCCCCGGCGGGCGGATGTTCGGGCGATCCTGGAGCGGGCCAGGCCGGCGCACTAATCTTCGGGAAGATTACCGGCGGGTGCGCTGCTGCACATCGAAAAAGACGCTATCGCTGGCGCTGAGAGCGGTAAAAATCCCCAGCCCGTTCTCGATGTTGGTGGGAATTTCGGAAAGGTTGCGGGGGTTTTCATCCTGGCGGATGAACAGATCGGCATACTCCTGATTCACCCGATACACCCGGGCGTAATGGCGCCCGGCGTAGGCCAGGTTGTAGGGCGTGACCACGAAGTATGACTCTGAAAAGGGAGCGGAAACAAACCGCCTGGAAGTCTGAGGCTCCCGGGGAGGATTGGGCGAATGGGGAAACACCAGCGGCTTTGGCTCGGCGTCGATATTTTCGATAAGCACATAGAAATATTCCCCGGCCTGCCCTTTAACCGTCCAGAACAGGGTTAAGTAATCCTCATCCACGTCTTCGATGAGAAAACGCTCCGGGGTTACCCGCACTCCCCGGGGCGGTGAGGGCACGACTGTAATCGCCCGATAAAACTGATCTTCATAGAAAACCTGCAACTCGAATTTATCTCCCTCTTCCACCGTCAACTCGCTGCCGGGGTAGTAATAATATCCCTCCCGTTTGGGCTGGGGCATTAGGGGATACCGGACACCGTTCTTGATCAACACCACTTCCGCATCGTTCACCGGGGGAGCCACGGTATCCTCGCTGAACACGGGCACGGGAAGGGTGATCTGAATGTCATCTACCGGTTCACCCAGATATAAAAACCCCTGGATCACGATTTTGGGGGTATCTTCTGTGGAAGGATATTTGGTACAGGAGGAAAGGAGGAAAATGAGTACTAAACTGATGAAAACGACAATTCCTCTGGAAACAGCAGCCGGAACACAGGTATCGGTTCGGGCCATAATCGATTCCTTTGCTTCGATATTATACCGGTGTCATCATTGACTCCCCCTCCTCAATGCCAGAGAACATGATTCATAAATGCGAAGTGAGACCGCGAAGCAAAAAGATGATGATGGAACAAAAAAGAGCGGCGCTGATCGTATCTCCACGAAAAGCGCCGCAATATAACATCTTTGGAAGAGAAATCAAATCTCTACTTTAACAAAATGCATTTTAAAGATGTACATGCTTAACCGTGATCAAGGGAATGTTACCCCGGTATGTCAATATTTTTCCAATATACTCGTGCTCTTTCAAGGTTTGGATGACGGGTTGAATTCATAAAGAGATTCTTCTCCCG
>CAYQGB010000257.1:0-6112 GCA_964416895.1 uncultured Calditrichaceae bacterium | reverse complement strand
GGGAAATTCCGAAAAGTACAACTCGTCAAAAAACGGAAGCGAGATCGGCGATAGCCCCCCTGCAAAAGTGTGCAATATTTCTACACTTTTTGAATGCCGCTCTTAAAATTCCGCAAGAATATTCAGCCCCGGGATTGTTCCTCCCCGGTAATTTTCCCCGATATTTTCCGCTTTCTCCCTTAAATCCATCCTTTCTTTCCCGCAATAGATGATTTTTCAGCGATTCGGCGCAGTTGGTACGCCCCTTGCAAATACACCCTCCGGAGCGAGGAAAAGACATCGGAATAGAAATTGGATGCGAAGCGGAAAAAGGTCAAATGGTTCGAGCACGAGGGGAAGGAGATAATCGAATGAAAGTGATGGCCGCAATATTGGCTCTGGTGTTGTTGACCGGTTGTACCGATCGAAAAAAGTTGGCCGAACTGGAGGAACAACACTCCCAGCTGAAAACAGAATACGAACAATTGGTTGAAGAAACCACCCTGAAAGATCAATACATCGAAGAATATACCACCACCATCAACGAAGTGTATGAGAATCTGGAACGTATTCGCAAGCGGGAAGGATTCCTGAGCAAAGTTTCCCATGATCCGGAGCAACAGGCCAGGCAGAATGTGCGTCGGCGAATGCTCAGCAATCTGGCCAGCATTGATTCTTCTCTGGAGGTCAGCAAACGCAAACTGCTGGCACTACGCAAAAAATATCGCAAGGCACAGTTGACCATTGCTTCTCTGGAGAAGACCGTGGAAAATCTTACCCGCGCCGTGGAGGAGAAAGAACGAGAGATGGCCGAACTCCGGGCGCAGGTGGAGCAGTTGAATTCCCGGATGGCTCAGGTCGAAGAAGAACTGGTGCAGAAGAACGTGCTGCTGGAACAACAAAGCGCTCAGTTGAATACCGGATACTACATCATCGGCACCGAGAAGGAGTTAAAGGAAAAAGGCATCATCGTGGAAGAAGGGGGGCTGTTTGGGTTTCGCAAGGTCAAACGGCTGGCGGCGGACTTTGATCCCAAAGCGTTTATGACTACGGATATTTTGAAAACGGAAGCGATCCCCATCGGGCAGGAAAAGAAGAAAGTGCAGTTGATCAGTCCCCACAGCCCCGACTCCTTCCATCTGGTGGAAAGCGAAGATAAGCAGACCTATCTGGAGATCATTGATCCGGAAGAATTCTGGAAAGTGAGGTATCTGGTCATCTTAACCAAAGGGTAACGAACCTCCTGAAGGATAGCGAACCTCCTGAGCAAGTGGGTTGAAGTGCCTGACCAAGGGGTAAAGCGGAGACAGCAGAAGCCGGAAATCGGGAGATTTTCGGCTTCTGTATTTTAGGGGAAACCACAGAGAGTGCAGAGGTGTTATGGCGTTGGCAGAGAAAATAAGCGTTGGCGCGCCAGAGATGGGGAAATGTCACCGGGGAGCGGTAAATACCGGAATAGAAAATCCCGGCAGTATCCGGCTGTCAAAGGCGCCTTTCTTGAGGGTGTGGGTGCGGTAGGAGTTGCCTTCCAGAACATCCACGATCAGGGTGTTGTTCAGATAATCCACGAAGTAGATTTCCTTCACGCCGTGCCGGCGGTAAATCTCCCGTTTGGTTTTCAGGTCGTATTCCCGGGTGGTTTTGGAGACGATTTCGATCACCGCATCGGGAACGCCCGAGAATTCCATTTCGGTAAACTTCCCCGGATTCTCCTTTCCGATGAACACAATATCCGGTTCCAGGCGATGCTCGCCCAGCACCACCGTGGCCCGGGAACCCAGTACTCTACCGAAGTTGTGGGATTGCGCCAGAACATTCATCTTCGTGGCCAGTTCCATAAAAATCTCTTCGTGAGTGATACTCGCCGGTGAGTGCATGACCACAATTCCTTCCTCTAAAAATTCCGCTTTCTGCTCTTCCAGCCGGTAATAATCCTCTATCGTACCTTCCACAAAGTTCAAATATTCTCCCTGAAGCATTTGCCGGAGATGTGTTTCTGTTCCGGAAACCGTCGGCGCTTCCGGGGGAACCTTGTGGGCAACGCCTCCCATCAGAATGTTCTCCTATTTTTTCCTGTTTCAAAAAATGCTATGCCGGAACTCAAGTTGGAGAAGTGTAACATTTTACCTGAAATTCCGGAATCACCCGGCTGTCAAAGGCGCCTTTCTTGAGGGTGTGGGTGCGATAGGAGTCGCCTTCCAGAACATCCACGATCAGGGTGTTGTTCAGATAATCCACGAAGTAGATTTCCTTCACGCCGTGCCGGCGGTAAATCTCCCGTTTGGTTTTCAGGTCGTATTCCCGGGTGGTTTTGGAGACGATTTCGATCACCGCATCGGGAACGCCCGAGAATTCCATTTCGGTAAACTTCCCCGGATTCTCCTTTCCGATGAACACAATATCCGGTTCCAGGCGATGCTCGCCCAGCACCACCGTGGCCCGGGAACCCAGTACTCTACCGAAGTTGTGGGATTGCGCCAGAACATTCATCTTCGTGGCCAGTTCCATAAAAATCTCTTCGTGAGTGATACTCGCCGGTGAGTGCATGACCACAATTCCTTCCTCTAAAAATTCCGCTTTCTGCTCCTCCAGCCGGTAATAATCTTCCACCGTGCCTTCCACGAAAAAGAGAAACTCCCCGGAATATGCCGCGATGATCCCCGCCTGAACGGTCTTTTCCCCGGCCCTGTCGGCAGTTGCAGAAGCGGTTTTGTTGGATGCCCCGGTCATACGGTTCAATCTCCGTTGCTTCTGAAGAAATATAACCAGGCTTCGGCATCAGGGCAACGCCAAACCCGGGGATGGCCCCCCTCACGGCTGTTCCACGTACACTTCCACCTCTACCCGGGCAATCCCCCCGAAAATCCCCGTACCCCCTTCGATGGAATCAAACACCGCAGGAATTTCTCCCGGCGATAGCGTGGAGGGATTGTTCTGGATCTGCCGGCTGTTGACAAACTGGAGGATGTTATCATCAATGGCGTTAATGATGATCCGGTTGGGGCCGTAAAAAGGGATCGCCAGCCAGGGAAATTTGATGGTCAGGGTGCCGTCGGGGTTGGTGGTGTAGTTCTTCTCATTCACCGGGGGAGATTCCCGAATGCGCAGTTCTTCCACGTCTCCTTCGTTATCCACGAAGAAATCGGCGTAAAAGGGGGTCAGCAGCTCCGGAGTGGGATTGAGGGATTCAGTGGAGAAGATGAAGATGGTCTGCCGCCCGGGATATTCGCTGCGGGTGATGGTCAGTTCCAGTTGCTCCGGCGATTGATAGATCACCGTATCCCGGTTAATACGCACGATGCGAAACGTATCCGGTACCACCGTGGCTGCCCGGAGCACCCGGTTATCCCCGGCGGTAACGATCTCCAGAGCATAACGCCGCAGAGGCAGCACGGTATCCACCGGAGGGTGGGGGAGGTATACCCCCCATTGCCCTTCAAAATATCGGTAACTCTGCTCGATACCGCCGTTGCCATCCAGAAGATGCAGGGTTACCTGAGCATTCGACACCGCCTGTTCTTCAAATCGATACACCGTTCCAAAGGGTACCGTGCGGGAAAGCCGTATTTCCGGGAGCGGTTCCCCGGCAAACAGATAGGCCTCCACCACATATTCCGGCTGAAACTCGGTAGGTTCGGTGAGACCACAACCGGCAACAAAGATTCCCATCAGCATCAACGCCGGTAGGGTTATTCCACGCATATATTTCCCGTTCATGTTCGCCTCCGTCTCAAAAATCGATGGTCAGAGAAAGGTTGGGGATGATGGGCAACATCTGCACGTCTTCCCGGGTGAAAGGGTCTTTTTGAATATCGTAGGAATAAAACCAGATATTCCGCCGGGAATAGAGATTGATGGCCTGAATCTGCAACTGATACTGGCCCAGATGAAAGAATCTCCCCCGGCGGGTAAAGCCCACATCCAGGCGGTGATAGGGGGGAAGCCGGGCTTCGTTCAGATCCCCCACCACAAAGGTCAGGCCCTTGCCGGTGGAGAAAGGGAAATTTACCCGATACCCCCCAAGCACCGGGGTGTAAGCCTGACCGGTGGCGTAGGTAAACACCGCCGTAAATCGCCAGGAGGAAGACAGGCGATAGTTTATGACCAGATTCAGATCATGAGTGCGGTCGTATTTGGGGGGATAGTAGCGGTTTTGATTGTATCCCGGAAAACGCCGCCGACTGACGCTGAAGGTATAGCCCAGAAAACCGGTCATACGGCCTACCTTCTTTTCCAGGAAGAACTCCGCCCCATAAGCATATCCATCGCCGAAGCGAAACAACTCCCGATAAGCCAGACCGGCAGGATCTTGAATCAACGGATCAAACTCGAACAGATCCCGCATGGTGCGGTAATACACTTCCACATCGGCGCTGTAACCTTCTCCGGGGCGGGTTTTAATGCCCACCACAAACTGATCTCCCCAGGCCGGTGGAACCCCCTTTCCGGTGGTCAGCCAGGTATCGAAACCGCTGAAGGCCTCGTTGGTGATAAGGGTAAGGAACTGATAGTAACGCCCATAGGCGGCCTGAAACAATAGCTGCTGGCTGTAAATGCGCTCCACGCTCAACCGCGGCTCGAACCGGAGAAAATCTCCCCCGGTGGCGAAACTGGCCCGTACGCCCCCGGTGATCGACCATAGCGGGTCGGGCTTGTAGGTTTCCTGCACATATCCGGATATGAATTGATTGTCGATTTTTTCCGACAGGGTTTCTTCCCGATCAAAGCGGTTTTTGAACGTCATGGAAAGATCGCTGATCCAGAAGCCGGCTTTGAGGGCATGATGGCGATTGGGAATCAGCTCGAAATCTCCCTGAATGGAGTTGTCGAATACCTGGTTCTCCCGCTGGAAGGGGGTTCCGGCAATGTTAAATTCGGCGAAGTTGAAATACCGGGAACGGGTGAGGGTGAAGTTGGAAAACAGGATTTGGGAGAATACATGGGTCCAGTTCAGGCTGACGGTGCGGTTGCCGTAGTTCAGCTTGAAGTCGGCGTCGTCGGCGAAGGGGAATTTTACGTTGTCGTCCCCGCCGTAGAAGGCCAGGCTCAGCCGGTCGTTGGCCCCGGGATCGTAATTGATCTTCCCGTTGAGATCGAAGAAATAGAACACATCGGGGATGTCTTCCTCAGTTTTCCGCAGGATGGACAGCACCGGTTCCAGAGTGGAGCGCCGCCCCGCCAGCATCCAGGAGCCTTTGGGAAGCGGCCCCTCCACATTCAGCCGGGAAGCCAGCAGCCCCAGACTGCCCCGTCCCTGAAATTCCTTGCGGTTGCCATCGCGATTGTAAATATCCACCACCGACCCCAATCGCCCCCCGTATTGCGCCGGATACCCTCCTTTATAAATATGCACATCTTTGATAGCATCGGGATTGAAGGTGGAAAAGAAGCCGAAGAAATGGGAAGGATTGTACACCGTGGTGCGGTCCAGCAGGATCAGGGTCTGATCCGGGCTGCCTCCGCGGATATACAGGCCGCTGGAAAAATCCGAAGCCGCTTTGATCCCCGGCAGTAGTTGCATGGCCCGGAACAGGTCTGTCTCCAGCACCGCGGGCAACTCGCCGACCAAGCGCGGGGGAACATTCAGCAGCCCCACCGCTTTTTCCTCTTCGATGGGTTGAGGGGCCTCCACCACCACTTCTTCTCCTTCGATCACCGCCGGTTGCAGTTCAATGTCCAGCCGAAGATGCTGGCCGGGGCGCAGGGTGATCTCCCGGCGAAAATCCTGATAGCCCAGATAAGACGCCACCAGCAGGTGGGTTCCCGGGGGCACCTCGGTGATAATGTAATAGCCCTGGGAATTGGTGGTGGCGCCCACCTGAAGCTCCGGAAGATACACATTGGCCTGAATCAGAGTCTCGCCTGAACGGGCGTCTTTGACGTAGCCGCTGATGGTGAGAGTGGCCTGTGCCCATAGCATGGGGGGAAATCCCCACCATAGCACCATCAGCAACCACAGTTGCCATTTGGGGCGGTTTGCCCACCTCCCGCAATCCGGCTGGCGGTGCGGTTGGGCGAATATGGTATTCCAGAACGGTTTTGATTTCCCGGAAACCGCTCCTTTCATTTCAGACTCCTTTCCTGAATCTCGTTTGTATACTTGTTAAGGGAAAGAACTGACGTTTTCGTAACC
>CAYQGB010000256.1:0-6122 GCA_964416895.1 uncultured Calditrichaceae bacterium | reverse complement strand
TGGCCGGAATGGCCGGGGAATTAAAGCCGGGAGCCACCGCCAAAGATTTCACGCTTAAGGATTATAACGGTAAGCCTCATACCCTTTCTCAACTGGCGAAAGGGAAGAAGGCGGTGGTGGTCATTTTTGTCTCCACCCGCTGCCCGGTGTCCAACGCCTATAACGGACGCATGGCCCGGTTGTATCAGAGTTACTCCGGTAAAGGGGTGGCCTTTGTGGGCATCAACTCCAATCACCGGGAGACCCCGGCGGACATCAAAGCCCATGCCCGAAAAAACGGGCTGGCTTTTCCCATTCTCAAGGATGAGGGCAATGTGGTGGCGGATCAGTTCGGCGCTGCGGTCACCCCGGAAGTGTTCGTGCTCAGCCCCTCGCTGAAGTTGCTCTACCACGGGCGGATTGACGACTCCCAGCGGGAAGCCAACGTTAAGCGCCGGGATCTGCAAAAAGCCCTGGATGAAATCCTGGCCGGAAAACCGGTCTCCGATCCCATCAGCAAAGAATTCGGGTGCAGCATCCGCCGGGCGAACTGATTCCCGATCCGGGTTCCTCGCTATTGGTCGGAGCGCAGCGGAGATCCCGAGGCAGTCTGGATTGGAGCGCAGCGGAGATCCCGGCCCCCGGTCGGGAATGCTGGCGCTTGTACCCCACGCCGGGGCGAGGTCGGAGATGCTCGATGCTGGATGCTGGATACTCGATACTGGATGCTGGTCGGAGCGAAGCGGAAACCCCGGCCGCAGGTCGGGAATGCTGGCGCTTGTACCCCACGCCGGGGCGAGGTCGGAGATGCTCGATGCTGGATACTCGATACTCGATACTGGATGCTGGATTTTGAATTCCGGCGTTTGGGCCCCCGCACTTTGAAGTTTGCCCCGCGATTTCCCCACCTTTCTTTGATCCGGCATTCCATAAAAGCGGAAGATTTAATACATTTGGGTAAGGCGGCCATGGCCGCCTGGCGCATTCAGTCGAAGGAGGTTCCATGAGATATTTGCGATGGTACTGCGACCGGATTGATCGGCTCAACCAGCGCATTGGAAGCGGGGTGGCCTGGCTGACCACCGCGCTGGTGCTGGTGGTGTGTTACGACGTGTTCACCCGCTATTTGCTCAGGGAAAGCAGCGTGGCCGTGCAGGAGATGGAGTGGCATCTGTTCGCGTTTATCTTCCTGCTGGGAGCGGCATACACATTAAAAGCGGATCGCCACGTGCGGGTGGATGTATTTTATGTACGACTCTCCCCCCGGCTGCAGGCCTGGGTGAATTTCCTGGGCAGCGTGCTGTTCCTGATCCCTTTTTCCATCATGGTGATATTAACCTCCTGGGATTACGTGTGGAACTCCTTCCTTATCGGGGAAAAATCTCCCGATCCGGGCGGGCTGCCGGCCCGCTACATCCTGAAGGCAGCCATTCCGGTGGGTTTTGGATTGCTGCTGTTGCAAGGGATGGCGCTGGCCTTCCGTTCCCTGCTAACGATTCTGGAAAAATCGGAACCGGATTCGCATACGGAGGAATCTGAATGACCGAGGCATTGCCGCTGCTCCTGTTCCTGACCGTGTTTGTTCTCCTGCTCTCAGGGTACCCGGTAGCCTTTACTCTGGGCGGTGTATCCATCATCTTTGGCCTGCTGTTTCTGGATTTTACCGATTTTATCGCGTTGCCCTCTCGCATTTGGGGGGTGATGACCAATTATGTGTTGATTGCCGTGCCCCTGTTCATCTACATGGGGGTGATGTTGGAGCGCTCCGGTCTGGCGGAGGAGATGCTGGAGACCATGGCCCTGCTGTTCGGGCGGCTGCGGGGCGGACTGGCCATCTCCGTGGTGGTGGTGGGCGCCATGCTGGCTGCTTCCACCGGCATTGTGGGCGCCACGGTGGTGACCATGGGGCTGCTGAGCCTGCCCACCATGCTCAAGCGGGGTTACGAGCCGGAGCTGGCCACAGGCACCATTTCCGCCTCCGGCACGTTGGGCCAGATCATTCCCCCCAGCATTGTGCTGGTGCTGCTGGGCAGCGTGATGAATGTCTCCGTGGGAGATCTGTTCATGGGAGCCGTGTTCCCCGGCCTGCTGCTGGTGGTGCTATATCTGGGATGGATTGTGCTGGTGAGCATCTTTCGCCCGGAAGCCGCCCCGGCCATGCCCCGGGAGGAACTGGCCAAATTCCGGGGGATGGCCCGACTTCGGCGCATCGTGGAAGCGTTCATCCTGCCCTTTGTGCTGGTGATTGCCGTGTTAGGCTCCATCTTCGCCGGCATTGCCTCTCCCACGGAAGCCGCCGCGGTGGGGGCGTTGGGCGCGTCCCTGCTGACCATGCTTCACCGCCGGTTCTCGCTGAATACCCTCCGGGAGGTGATGTCGGAAACCACCTACCTGACTTCCATGGTGTTCATCATTCTGGTGGGCGCCACCGCTTTCGGGCTGGTTTTCCGGGAACTGAACGGCGATGTCTATCTCACCAATCTGATCCTGGAATCCAACCTCAGCCCCACGGCCTTTCTGTGGCTGGTAATGGTGGTGGTGTTCATCGCCGGTTTTTTCATCGACTTTATCGAGATCACCTTCATCATCGTGCCGGTGGTGCTGCCCATTTTTCAGCATCTTCAGGTGAACCTGCTCTGGTTGGGCATTCTGTTCGCCCTGAATTTGCAAACCTCGTTTCTCACGCCCCCGTTCGGATTTGCCCTGTTTTATCTAAAAGGCGTGGCTCCCCCGGAGATCACCACCGGGCATATTTATCGGGGAATTGTTCCTTTTATCGTGATTCAGTTGATTGCGCTGGCAATTGTGTTCTTCTTTCCCGAAATGGCCACTTATTTACCGGCCTGGCTCACAAAGTAGGACAGGCATCCTTGCCTGTCATAAGGGATGAGTGTGTATCAGATTTCAGGAAACGGAAAATGCAAGGCCTCGTTTGTCATTCCCGCGAAAGCGGGAATCCATATTTTTAAAGGCTTATGGATACCTCTCGTCGAGACGAAAGGCATGACACGACAAAAGGCGTTTTCCTGAAAAATGGTACACACTCAGTCGGCAAAAGTTGAAAAAGGTGATTACTTTGGGCATCCCTACTTGTCACACAATACGTGAATTTTTGCTATAAACTGCAAAGGAGGGTAAACCATGACCACTCCTCATGGGCAACGTTGGAGGGTCCCTTTCATCCTTATGATGCTGTTCCTCTACGGATGTCAATCTCCTACCTCGAATCCGGAAACCCCCCGGGCAGGGCTGTTCCACACCCCGGTGATTACCGGGATATGGTGGACTACCGAGGAGTATCCCGATGGCTTTCCCGACGCCGCCAGAATCGGGAATCCTGCCTACCCCGTGGGCGAAGGAAAGTTTGCCCGGATCAATGCCGTGCCCAATCCTTATCTGGGATTTAATCCTCAAGAAACGGATTTTGAGGAAACCTCTATTGTCTTTACCCACGTGCCCTTACGGGCCACGGTGGAAATCTATCGGGGCGTTTGGGTAGGACAACCCGTTCCCCCGGAGGAGACTATCACCGGAGGAGCGGTAACCCACCGTTTCATACGACCGGTGCGGATTCTGCATAACGACAGTACCCAATTTTTGCGATGGGATTTTCGCGACGAATTTGACCGACCTTTGCCATCGGGATTCTACCGGGCCTATTTTTTCACCGAAGATGGCGAAATGGTGAACTTCGTGGATCTCTACGTGATCAGTCGGTTGGATTGCGCCTCCTGGATTGATCCCACCGGAGCACTACCCCCGGATTGGGATGTGGTGGTAGATGAGCAGGGAAGACGCTTCAGCATTTGCGATCCGGATAATCCCTGGTGGCGGTGAAAGGTATTCCCCTCACCGCATCAACACCATCTTCCGCACTTTCACCTGATTTTCCGCCTCCAGCCGATACAGATATACCCCGCTGCTCACCGGGCGACCGGCCTCATCTGTGCCATCCCATTGCACTTCATAGCTGCCCGGTGCCAGGTACTCATTCACTACCGTTTTGACTTCTTTACCCGTCAGGTCGTACACCTTTAAGATCGCCAATCCGAAATCCGAAATCCGAAATCGCAAATTTGTCACCGGATTGAACGGATTGGGAAAATTGGGATACAGAACCACACCTTCGGGAACCGATTCCTCTCCGGGAATTCCCAGAGGAGAGCGGATAAAGATGCGCACGGGCACTTCGGTGAGGGGAGCAGAGGCGTCGTTGGAGGCAATGCGCACGGCCCCTTCGTAGGTTTGATCCGGTGCCAGCCCTGCGGGATCCACCTGAATCTGAATGAGGGCCGATTCCCCGGCGGCCAGTTGCCCCACCGGAACCGGTGTCAGGATGCTCAACCAGTTTTCCCCCGGCGGCAGGGTGTCGCTGACGAAGTAAAACAACGTGCCGGTGCCCACGTTGGTCAGGGTCAGCTGGTAGATCACCGGCGGGGAGTTCTCGATGAGGGTGTCGGCGATTTCCGTGGGGATGACCTGAAGGATGGGATTGGCCAATCCGGCGATGGTCACCTCCACGGGCAAAATCAGGTTAGGCTGATTGGCGCTGTTGTTGGCGATGCGGATCTCTGCCGAATACTGCCCATCGGGATTGACGCTGACCACCCGGGCGGTAAACCGGGCCGAATCTCCCGGAGCGATGGTGGCGTCCAGGGGGATGGCAGAGTGGCCGGTGGCGTCGAATTCGGTCATCCAGCTCAGCCCGTTTTCCAGGCCCAGCAGGCCGTGCCCGTAATTGGGCGCAAAATCCGGAGGGGTGACTCCACCGACCGAGAGGGAGAGGCAGGCGGCGTTCAGGTCACCATCCATCAACCGGGGGGAAATCCCCTTTAGAAACTGGGCGGTAACCGAGTTGCCGCTAAAGCTCAGGAAGGCCAGCGCCACCGGGGTGAAGGTAGTATCTCCCCCTTCCAGGGCAAACGCCGAGGGGGGCAATCCCAGGCTATCTCCCAGGAAATTGCCGATATCGAAGATGATGTCGTATTCCGATCCCACGTCGAATACGGGAAGGCCGATGCCCAACGGCGCCGGAAACGCTCCCGTGCCCAAATTCTGATCCAGATCCAGGGAAAGGAAAACCATTCCGGTAGTATCCGGAGGGGCCGCAAACTGAATGGTAAAATCATAGCTCAGAAAGGTTTCGTTCATCTCTACCGACACCACGTCGATGCCGGGCAGCAGCGCATCTCCCGCAGAATCGGTGATCACCACCGTGGTCAGGGAGGGCAGGGCAGGGGAGGGGGAGATGGATTCCGGCAGCGCCGGTGGATGCGCTTGCATCCACGCCCTCAGCCACTTTTGCACGGAGGGTAACCACAGGCGCTTTTGAGCGATGGCTGTGTTCGGCGCTGAGGCAATCCATGCAGCGGTCCCCGCATCGGTAATGGAGACGTTCAGGGGCTGATCGCCGTCGTTGTAAATGAAAAAATCCCGGTCGCCCCACACAAATCGAGGTTGGGTAAATGATAGCGAATCCGGTTCCACCCGAATCAGGGGAGCGGTGGGAGAGGTATGCTGTGCCCACCCGGCGGTGAGCAGTCCGATAACCACGCATACCATCAGGCTGTAACGATACTGCTTCATAAGGCTCTCCTTTCCGGAAAGGTAGTCGATCGTCTCGGGAATATTTTGTGCAAAAAATGCGCGTTCAGGGCAAAAATCGCCTCCAGATTGTCCCTGTACCGGGGAGATGGATACAGGCGGCAAAGTTCGTGCCTTAACGGAACAGGCCGGGTGCCTGTTCTACAGTATTTCCCGGTATCCCTGCAATAACAGGCGTCGCTCTGGGATTTATCCCACACCAGGACAGACAAGATGCCTACTGCATCCCGGCAGAGATAGTCCGTCACTCTTCGACCACCGACTGCGTCGGGGCAGGCAGGCTCAGAGTGACGGGATGATAAAGTCACGCTGAGCCTGTCGAAGCGTGATCAACGGCGGAAGATTTCCGCCGGGATGCACTACAGTAATACCAGCCGTCGCTCTGGAACTTATTCCACACCAGGACAGGCAAGATGCCTGTCCTACGGTAATACCAGGCGTCGCTCTGGGATTTATCCCACACCAGGACAGACAAGATGCCTGTCCTACAGGATTTCTCCATCATCTCCGCAATAACAGGCGTCGCTCTGGAATTTATC
>CAYQGB010000255.1:0-6128 GCA_964416895.1 uncultured Calditrichaceae bacterium | reverse complement strand
CCCTTGCAAAACGATCTGGGCAGCGGGCAGCGGTTTTCCCTGTATCTCACCCTGTAACCTGAATTGTTCACCACGGCGTTCAATCAAAAGGTTTGCATACTGTAGAAGATTCGGTGATGGTACAAAGCGGAGCTTTTCGCTAATCCCGGTTCCGAAGCAGGAGCTTCGGAACCAGAAGCCCTCCTTCTCGTTCCAAGCTCCTGCTTGGAACGAAGGTTGGATAAGAAGCTCCCGCTTCTTTTATATCATTTTGATGCATCCCGATTCCACCATTTATCACCGGATTTTTTACAGCAGGAAGGTTTTTGGTAAAGCTTTGTGATATCCCCGGCGCTTGAAAGAGCGCCGGGGATATTCTTGCTCTGCTTTCCTTTCCGGCGTACATTTCCCCTGCATCGTTGCTCAGGAGCCTGTGATGAAAAAGTTACCCGTCGGCCAATCGGATTTTAAACAGGTTATAGAGAGTGGCTTTTACTTCGTGGATAAAAGCCTGTTGATCCGGGAAATTCTGGATCATCCGGCGCAAGTGCTATTGTTGCCCCGCCCCCGCCGATTTGGTAAAACCCTGAATCTTTCCATGCTGCGCTATTTTTTTGAAAAGAGTGAGGGAGCAACCGACCATCTGTTTCGGGATCTGGCCATCTGGCAGGCCGGGGAGCGATATGTGAAGGAGCAGGGGCAATATCCGGTCATTTTCCTGACCTTCAAAGATGTCAAAGAAAAGACCTGGCCCGATGCTCTGGAAAAGCTGAAAAGCGTTATTCAGGAGGAATATTCCCGTCACAAATATCTCAAGGCCGAGGGGAAATTGACCCCGGAAGAAGGAGCCTATTTTGATCGAATCCTTTCTCTGCAAGCAAACCAAACGGTGCTGGCCGAATCGCTAAAACGTCTTTCCGCGCTTCTGAGCCGATACTATCAGCAACAGGTCATCCTGCTCATCGATGAGTACGATACCCCCATTCAGGCAGGGTATTTGAGCGGATATTATGAAGATGTAATCGGTTTTATGCGCAACCTGCTCAGCGGGGGATTAAAAGACAATCCCTGTTTGAAGAAGGGAGTGCTCACCGGGGTTATGCGGGTGGCGAAAGAATCCATTTTCTCAGGGTTAAACAATCTGGCCGTATATACGCTTCTGCGACCGGCCTTTTCGGATAAATTCGGCTTTACCGAAGCGGAAGTAGAGCAAGTAGCTCAGGATTTACAACTGACAGACCGTCTGGAAGAAGTTCGCCGCTGGTATAACGGTTATCGCTTCGGAGATACCGTGGTGTATAATCCCTGGTCGCTGGTGAATTATTTTACCGATCCGGAAGGAGAATTGATCGCTTACTGGGTCAATACCACTGACAATGCCGTGGTCGAGCAGTTGCTGACGCGGGGCGGGCAGGAATTGCGGGCGGAACTGGAAGCTCTGATTCAGGGAGAAGGGATTGAGAAGCCCATCGAAGAGAATATTGTCTTTCCAGAAATAGAGCGGCGGGATGATCTGCTGTGGAGCTTCCTTTTGTTCGGGGGATACCTGACCTTCTCCGGCCGGCGGCGGGATCCCCACGATCCCACGACCATCTGGTTGCATCTGGTCATCCCCAATGTAGAAGTTCGAGGAATATTTATCCGACTGGTGCGGAACTGGTTTCAGGAGCGAATGCCGGGAGAGGCCCTGCAGGAGATGCTGGATGCTTTTCGCACCGGTGATGTTGCCACGTTTGAAACATTGATCCGAGAACTGGTTAAGCGGATTTTTAGCCATCACCATTTCGGGAACGAATCGGAAAAAGTGTATCAGGCGTTTATCATCGGATTGTTAACCTGGCTGGGGGGAACCCATGAGATCAAAAGCAATCGGGAATCCGGCTACGGGCGATATGACGTGATGGTGATTCCCAAAGATCCTTCTCAGCCAGGATATGTTATCGAATTCAAAAAGATTGATGAAGAACAGTTCGAGTCCCCGGGAGCAGCGATTGACAAAGCTTTCCAGCAATTGGAAGAGAAGGACTATGTTCAGGAACTCCGTGAACGGGGGGTTCAGGAAATAAAGCAGTTGGCGATTGTATTTCGGGGAAAGCGGGTCTGGATGGAAGAGCGTTCTGAGTGATGCTGGAAAGCGGAACAAAAAGCCTGTGCGGGAGATGAGAATTTGCAGAGCGATGGAAAACGCATCCAACAGTCAATGCCGGAGATAAATCCAATTTCAGATACCCTTACCTCAGAAGCCTCATCGACCACATCATTTTCCTTCTGGCGCCACACCCTCTCACGGGTGGTGCGCAATCCCATGGGCCTGGCCGGGGTGCTTATCGTGCTTACCGCCGTGGTGGTGGCGGTGGCAGCGCCTTATCTGGCGCCGTATGATCCTTTTCAGCAGGATCTGGCCGGTGCCTTGCGGGGGCCTTCGCCGCAACATCTGCTGGGGCAGGATGACCTGGGCCGGGACATCCTCAGCCGCATCATCTACGGCACCCGCATCTCCCTCAAAGTGGGGGTGGTGACGGTGGGGATCAGTGCCCTGTTGGGGATGCTCATCGGAGCGGTGGCCGGTTATCTGGGAGGCTGGGTGGATGAAATCCTCATGCGCATCACCGACATCCTGCTGGCCTTTCCGGGGATTTTGCTGGCCATCGGCATTATGGCCATCCTGGGGCCGAGCCTGAACAACGTATTGATCGCCCTGTGCATTGTGGGCTGGAAGGGCTACGCCCGGCTGGTACGGGGAGAAGTGTTAAAGGAGAAGGAGAAGGAGTATGTTCAGGCGGCGCGGGCGCTGGGGTATTCTCGCATCCGGATCATCCTGTTCCACTTGATCCCCAATACACTCAATCCGGTGCTGGTGATGGCTACCCTGGGCATGGCGACCATGATCATTGCCGAGGCGGGGCTGTCGTTTCTGGGGTTGGGTACCCAGCCGCCCATTCCCAGCTGGGGCAGCATGCTCTCCGAAGGGCGGCAATACATCCTTCAGGCGCCTCACCTGACCACCTTTCCCGGGCTGGCGATTATGACCCTGGTGCTGGGCTTTTCCTTCCTAGGCGATGCCCTCCGGGATGCCTTAGATCCCCACATTAAGTTCTATCGGGATGTGTGAATCGGAGCACTGCCCTTTCCCGGAGACTTTGCGAAGGGGTGGGGGAGCATGCGTATTGCGCAGTGCATATTTCGTAATAATTTGCCACGCAATACGCAATACGCAATACGCAATTTACCAGATCCCCGCAATGGCTGTGCGGCATTTGGGACATTGGCCTTCCCGGGTAATGCGATAGTTGCGGATGAAGTAGCCTGTCCGTTCCACCAGCAGTTCCCCGCAGCCGGGGCAGTACGTGTTTTCGTATCGCCCGACCCTTCCGGGGAGATTTCCCGCATATACATAGTGTAGCCCTTCTTCGTAGCCGATCTCCGCCGCCCGGATTAAGGTGCGGGCATCGGTGTTGGCCGGATCGCGCATCTTGTAATCTTTATGAAAGGCGATCACGTGCCAGGGAATATCCGGAGATAGCGATCGGATGAACCGGGCCATTTCCCGCAATTCGGCGTCGGAATCGTTGAACCCCGGCACCACCAGCGTGACGATCTCCATCCAGAAGCCCATCTCGTGCACCATCTGGATGCCTTCTAAAATGTTCTTCAGCGGAGCGCCCAATTTGCGGTAGTTTTTGTCGTTCATGCACTTGAGATCGATCTTGTAGCCCCGGGTGTAGGGGCGTAGATATTCCAGCACTTCCCGGGTGGCGTTGCCGTTGGAGACGTACAGGCAGGTGAAGCCTTCTGCGTGGGCCAGTTCAAAAATCGCCCTGGCCCACTCGGAGGTGATCAGTGGTTCATTGTAGGAGCTGGCCACGCATCTGGCACCGTATTTTTGGGCCAGAGCCACAATTGGCTCCGGGTGGATCCGGGTGGGGCGGTAACCGGCGGCGGCATCCCGCAAGGTCTGCGAGGTATCCCAATTCTGGCAGTAGGGGCAGTGCAGATCGCAGCCCAGCATGCCGAAGGTCAACGTTTGGGAACCGGGATAGACGTGGAAGAAGGGCTTTTTCTCGGTGGGATCGCATTGCAGGGCGGCCACATATCCCCAGGGCACATACAGCTTCCCTCCTATGTTGTAGCGCACCTGGCAGATGCCCCGTTTGCCGGGCATGATCTTGCACCGATGCCCGCAGGCGTAGCACAGCACCGCCTCTCTTTCCAGCGGGCGATACAGTTCCCCTTCGCGCACTAATGGATCGATAATCCGGGAGATGGGCACATCCCCGGCCAGGGGGCGGCGCAGTTCCCCGGCCGGATCGGGCATTTCACCGCCCGGATTTTTCCCACTCCGAATAGTTGCCTTCATAATCCCCCCTTTGAACAACGCATGCTTAATTTCGCATCAATTTTTAGAGCGAATTTGCATGATTCGTTCCCGAATCTGTTCGGCTTTCATGGGATATCCGGCATTTTCATAATATTCCACCATGTGTTGGAGAAAGGCGGCTACATCCGGATGGTGTACGCCCAGGGTCTGTTCATAGATTCGCAGCACTCGTTTATACAATTCATCCACTTCTTGATCCCGGCGCTGAGGGATGTAGTGATGGGCTAACTGAATCAGAATGTGGGCTACTTGGGGGTGCTGAGGGCCGAAAACCGCCTCCGCCAGTTGCAATGCCCGTTGAAATAATCCCTCCGCTTCGGCGTACTGCCCGATGGCGCTGTGAATATTGGCGAAATTGGTCAACACGCGCACATATTCGGGATGTTCCGTTCCGAAGAGATTTTCCAGGGTGGTCAATACCCGCCGATTCACCAGCAGCGCTTCGGTAAACTTCCCCTGTTCCAGATAGACGTTTTGCAAATCCATCAGCCGGAAAACCACTTCCGGATGCTCTTTGCCCAGATGTTCTTCCAGAATTTTAAGCCCTTGTTGATAGTGCTCTACGGCTTCGGAGAAGCGCCCCATCAATTTGAATAGCTCGCCCAGTTGGGTCAACGCCGAGGCATAATTCAGGTGATGCTCGCCCACGGTTTCTTTGGCGATGTCCCGAACTTCCATCAACAGGGGGCCGGCCTGTTGATATTGACCCCGCTCCATATACAGGTTTGCCAGCAACTGCGCCCAATGGCTGTAATTGGATTGAGGATGTTGCCGGTGCGTATCGGCAATTTCCAGAGCTTTCCGGGCCAGGCGTTCGGCGGCGTCGTAATCTCCGGCGTTCCGGAAGGCCATAACCAATCCCTGGCGTACTTCCTGAGTCATCGGATGTACCGGGCCGAGGCGCTGTTCATATATCTCCAGCGCCTGTTTCAGGTGAGAAATGGCCTGGCGGTATTTTCCCCGTTGAAAAAGCAGTTGTCCCGCACCCTCCTGAGCATGCGCCCATTCCATTTGGGTGGAGGGATCCCGGAAATCGAGGATGTCCAACATTCGCCGGTATAACGGCTCCGCTTTCGAGTATGCATGGGTTTGGATATAGAGATCGGCCAGTGCGCTATAAGCCGAGGCCAGCTCCGGTTTGGCATTTGGAAAATGGGTTTCCCGAAGGGCAATGGCCTCTTCCCAGCGCAGTTCCGCATCCACGGTATTTCCCTGCGCGGTATACAAAGAGGCCAGATGTTCTATGGAAGTAACGGTCTGGATGGAATTGGGGCCGAAATGATCTCTGGCAAACTTCACTGCCTGCAGAACCCGTTGCACGGCTTCGTCCAGTTGGCCGGTTTGCCGCAGGCGCCAGGCCTGTTCCATCAATCGGTTCCACCGACGTTGCTTTCCTTTGCGGGTGAAAAAGTATGCTACCACCGCCAGCCCGATCCATAGCAAAAGCATCCACCAGAAGGTGCTCATTGCCGCCGCTTCCTTTCGTTGCTTTGCATTCACCACAGAGGTTTTGCCCCTCGGCCTCTTTCGGGATTCACCGGAAGCTGCCGCGGTGTACCGCTCTGCCGTTGTGGGTATCTATTGAAGAAATATACGGAAAAGCGAAAGGGGGTGCAACCTGTGGCTGCGGCCAAATGTTTATGGCATGGCCGATGAATGGGGGACATTGTCCTCAATGGGTACGGCGGGAATGCAATGTACGGAACAGCCCCCCGGTATCCTTCTCAAGTTTGCGAAAAGGGTGAGGGATAGTGCACGCTACGTTTGCAGA
>CAYQGB010000254.1:0-6196 GCA_964416895.1 uncultured Calditrichaceae bacterium | reverse complement strand
CAAAACATGAAAGTAGTGATTGATACGAATGTGTTTATTTCGTCCTTCTTAAGTGCCGGAGCTCCCCGGAAAGTTATCGATTATTGGAAGGCGAGGAAAATCACGATTTGCATATCCAAACCTATACTGGAAGAATACCTGAAAGTATTGGAACGATTAAAATTAAAGGACGAACAGGAAGTAGTGTTCTTTCAAGTTTAAAATGACGGGTTTTCATGTCATTCTGAGGGCTGCCGCCGGGGAAATGCCGGCTTTATGTTAAGAATTGTGGCTTCAGGAACACAAATCTCATTCCCAGGAGTGGTGTCGAGGCGGCAGCCCGAAGAATCTCTTTATGAAATGTGGGGGAATATTCAGGAATTAAAGTACTTACTCCTCGAGAGTTGGTAGACCTGCTGAGTTGAGGTTCTTGATGAACATGGTGCATCTTTTTATTTCTCGTTCATACTTGATCGATTTCCTCCGCCAACTGGCGGCGGAGTTCCCCCATGCCGGGCTGATTTATCTCCTCGGCGAAGCTTCCCTGCTGTGGGAAGGCTGGCGGCAGCGGATTGAGTTGCTGGAATTTTGTGCAGAAGTGGAAGATGCCCACCGCTCCGCCCTGAAGAAGGCCGTATCTCAGGTGGCCGGGGACATCGGCATTGCCGTGCTGGAGGAATTTCCCGGGGATGTGATTCCCCTGCCGGAGGGATACGCCGAACGTCATCGGCGGGTGGGGCGACTGGTCGATCTGGTGGCGGAAAGCTCGCCGAATCCGGAAGGGAAAAGCCTGGAGCTGTGGCACTTCGACCCTTACAGCGTGGCCTTCCGGTTTATCGCCCGGGGGGACGAAACGGATTATCACCTGGTGATCGAGTACCTGCGCCGGGGCTGGATCACCGTGGAAACGATGAACACCTGCCTGGAGCAGGTCTTACCCCGGTTTTCCTACCAGACGATTCATCAAGACCCCATGGAATTTCGCCGGAAATACAAAGGGCTGCTGCAAATGTGGCGGGCCAGGGGGTAGGACAGGCTTCCCCGCCTGTTCCGGTGAAAGGTGGAGTGCCTACTGCTTCACCCGCTCTGTTGCCTCCATAAGCCCCTTCAGCTTCTCATAATCGCGCTGGGCATGGCTCTGCATCCCGGATTTGAACAGAGGCAACAGCGACTTCCAGAGCATCCCTTTGCCCCGTACCCGGGTGGTGGCAATCATCTCACATCGGGTGGAATCCAGAGGCTGAAAGCGGATGGTTACCTCCGAGGTTAACACGTCGGCCTCCAGCACGAAAGCAAACCGTTCGTTCTCCCGATAGTCGGTCATCTCCTCGGTTAGCTCGAATACCTCTCCCTGCTCTTCGATGATCAGCCGCCATTTGCTCCCCGGTTGCAACGGCTCTCCCTGAATGTGTTCAAACCGCTTGAAGCCACTCAGCCACCGGCGGGTGTAACTGGTATCGATAAACACCGCGAAGGCCTTCTCTACCGGAGCATTTATCACCAATCGGTTTTCGTAGCTGAATTCCGGCACGAATACCCCGATCAGCAGAAAGCCCACGATCAGAACCGCCAGCACTATCAACGGGTAACGAAGGAATTTTTTCATATCTTCCCGCCTTTCCCTCGGTTTTTTCTAACCGCTGTTTCAGGTGGATTTTCTGTATCGCTTTGTTTCGGTGTGGCGAAGCCGGGTAGCGCCTTTCATCTTTCAAATTCCGGCGGCAGCGGCTCCCGCCGCCGCAGCCACTCCCGGGGAACTTCGCCCGCAGAGAGCGCCACGATTCCCCCCACAATGGCGCAGGTGGTATCCCGATCTCCCAGACCGGCCACGGTTTGCCAGAGGGCCTCTTCGTACGCATCCAAATTATGAGCGGCGCACCACAGGCAGTAAGGCACCGTGTCCTGGGCGCTAACCCTCTGCCCGGTGCCCAACTCCCGGGCCGCCCGTTTGGATTCCTGCGCCGGAATTTCGGCGGCGTGAAGAATGCCCTCGCGGGTCTCTCCCGGCGGCACGTAAGCGGCCACTGCCAGCAAAAAGTCGCGCCCTCGTGGCGGGGAATCCATCGCCGCAATTGCCGCCCCGGCGGCCACGGCCATGGCGCCTGCCTGCCCCTCGGGATGGTGATGGGTGATCATGGCCGCCTTCCGGGCTTCTCCCGCGGCCCGGGCGGGGTCTCCGGCAAAATACCCTCCGATGGGCGCAGCGCGCATGGCCCCACCGTTGCCAAAAGAACCCCCGTGGAACAGCCGGGGCGCTTCCTCTCGCCAATCGGCTCCCTGAATGAGTTTTCCCAGCAAATGCGCTGCTCCCGCTCCGTAACCCCGATGGGGCTGTTCGGCGAAGCGCCGGGCAAAGGCCGCTGCCAGCGCATCCACCTCGATGCAGCCGTGTTCCCGCAGCACTTCCACAATGGAAAGCGCCATGTGGGTGTCGTCGGTCCAGCGCCAGGGAGCGGGAGGTAGCTCCCGACGGGATAGCCAGTGCACTGCCTGAGGATGAAAGAAACACTCGCCGAATGCATCCCCCAGGGAAAGTCCCCGGAGGCTGAGGAGAGCCTTATCCAACGCGCCGGGCATGGGTCAATACCTCCGAATTGCCGAATGTTCAAGTTTAACCTCCATCGGAACCAAATTACCACCGGGATTTGAATTTCCCATGTGGGAAATCGAAAAAATCGATTTTATTTTTCCTACTTGCCCTTGATGCTGAACCGGGCAAGAGAACCATGACATTTTCCGCATCCCCGACAAGGTCCCGACGGACGCCGGGAGCTAAAGCCCGGGAGGTTCAACTTCGACACGCATCACCCTTCACGGAGGAGATCACCATGCAGTACCGACCATACCGTTTCATCGGCCTGTTACTCCTGCTTCTGCTGTTCTCCTGTAATAAACGTACTACCCCGCCGGAACCGCCCCCGCCGGGAGATCTGATTCAGGTCACCCCTTTTGGAGAAGATAACACCCTGGAGATCGCTACCTGGAATCTGGAGACCTTTCCCAAAGATGACGGGGATACCATCTTCGACGTGAAGGAGATCATCCGGGATCTGGACATCGACATCTACGCCGTGCAGGAGATCAGCGATGATGCCGCTTTCTGGCGGCTGGTGGATAGCCTGAATGCCATTGCTCCGGAGGATCGTTACGAAGGGCGGCTGAACGACCTGGCCTCATTTCTCAAGACCGGGATTATCTACAAGCGGGCGGTGGTGCAGGTGCTGGCGGATACCCATCTGTTCGTGGGCGATTATGACTTCGCCGGCCGCCCGCCGTATGCCCTGCGACTGAAGGCCCAGAAAAACCTCCGCGCGTTCGATTTCACGTTGATTGTGATTCACCTGAAAGCCTTCGATAGCAGCGAAGATCGCCGGCGCCGTCGAAATGCCATTCAAAAGCTCAATGCCTACATCGACAATCAGGTGCTCTCGGGAGCCGATCCCGATTTTGTGGTGGCGGGGGACTGGAATGATCGCCTGGAAGATCCTCCCGGCAGCAACGTTTTCGGCCCCTTTCTGGACGATACCCTGCACTATCGGTTCCTCACCCTTCCCCTGGCAGGCGACCCCGATGAGTACAGCTTTATCGGGGGAAGCTTTCGCTCCCTCATTGATCATATTCTGATCACCGCCTCCATCGACACCCTCTATCCCGGCCACGTGACCCGGGTGTTGAAACTGGATCAGGAATTCAACGCTTACGAAAGCGAAGTTTCCGATCACCGCCCGGTGGCGTCAAAATTTCCTGTTTTTCCATAAAAAAGGGTATTATCTTTGATCGGTAACTTTGAGCATTCGAATCCATCTAACCGGATGAAATTACAATATCCGAGTGGAAAACCTTATAAAAAGAGGAGGGTTGCACCATGTCCGATGAACGTGGTCTGGAATTCCTCAAGGGGTTGTTGATTGGCGGAGCTATCGGAGCGATTGTGGGCATGCTGTATGCGCCCAAGAGCGGTAAGGAAACCCGGGAAGAGTTAGGGGAAAAAGCGGAAGAGCTGTATGACAAAGCCCGGGAAGAGTACGAGGCCACCCTGGAAAAAGCCCGGAAAGCATACGATCAGGCGGTGAAGCGCATTAAGGAACTGGAAGTTACTGCCCGTAAAAAAGCGGAAGAAGTGGAAGAACTGGTGGATGAAATCGTGGAGAAAGGGAAGGGCAGTGTGGAGCAGAGCACCGGTCGTCTGAAAGAGGCGCTGGATGCCGCTCGCCAGGCGTTCCGGGAAGAGAAGAGCAAAAAAGGCACCGATGAGCAGGAGGCGGAAGCGGCTTCCTGAGCCGGCCGCATCCGCCAGCCTCATCGAAAATGAACTGGTTGTGGAAGGGGCAAAAGGAGGTGCCTCTTCAATTCCCGGTAAAGGTTCCCGGAGAGCGGAGAATTTCTGCGGTTCCTCCGGAGCGATTTCCGGGTGTAATCTTTTCCCGATAAGGCAGTCAGGGGATTGCTTCCCGACTCTTCTTCCAACCCAAAGTTGTGGTGTTATCCGATGATGGTCTGGGAAATCGGCGTATTGATCATTGCCCTTTCGGTATTGGCTCTGGTGGCGTATTTGATTCCCACCCTGCGCCAGCTTCATCGCTCGGCAACCCGGTTGAGCAACATTTCCGAAACCCTGGAAAAGCAGCTCCCCGACATTTTGACCCACACCCGGGAGATTAGCGAAGACCTGTCGGTGATGACCTCCACCGGCCGGCGACAGGTAGAGGCGCTGAGCAACGCGTTCCGGGAAATCACCGAATTTTTCGGTGACTTTGGCCGCCTGGAAAGGCGGATGAAGCATCAGGTACGCCAGCCCTTTGAGGAAGCCCTGGATACATTGAGCGCGTTGCATAAGGCGGTGAAGACCTTTCTGGCAGTTTACACCGGGAAGAATGAAAGAGGGTGACTCGATTTTGGAGGGAGATTCTTGAGGTTCTCATAGATCAAAAAAATGCCTGAATGAGATTTGGGTCAAGGTTGAGCGGCGATCTTTCGATAATTTTGGGCAATTCTCCGTTCAGAGAAGGATATAACAGGTGACTGAAAGGAAATTGCCGGCAGGGAGTGAATCACAGGTGAGCATGGCGGATATTGGATTAAACCAACAGATTTCCCCGGATTCCAGTGCCCGGGAATTCCACATCCAGACGGCCACTTTGGTGGATGAGGGCCTCATCCGCACGGAAGTGTTTGAACGGGGGCGACTCCTGTTTGTGGAGAACTATCGTTACGAGCGGCGGAACCCGACGCAGAATCAGGGGGCGGAGGGGCGCTTACGCCGGCTGGTGGAGCAATTCCATCGTTCGATTATTGAGGAAATCGATAGCCTGTTTGAGATCTCTGAGCGGGTCATACAGGAAGAGAACCCCACTCCCAACGAAAAGCTGGCCCGCGTATTCCTGTCCATGCACATTTTTGATAAAGCAGAAGCCCATTTTAAACGGGCCATTGAGGTCGATCCCGGTCGCCACAGCAGTTACATCTATCTGGGAAAGTGCTATTATTTGCAAAAGCGGTACAATCAGGCCGTGGAAACCCTCTCCCAGTTGTTAAATAAGGGGGTGCGTTTTCCGGATCTGTACAATTTGATGGGCCTGATCATGATGGATCGGGGCAACTACTGGCAATCCTTTCATCATTATAAGGAAGCCCTCAAGCTTAATCCTGCCTATATCGAGGCCTACTTCAATCTGGCCGAAGCCATCCTCAAACGTATGACCTCTTCCAGAGCGGATATTCCCGAGCAGGAGGTGCGCAAGAGCATCGACTTTTTGCGGATTATTCTGCGCAAGATCGACAACTTCGGGAATATTCAGGATCGGAAACAGAGCAATATGATCGCCAAAGCCCTGATGCAGCTCTCCGTTCCCAAAGCTCTGAATCTGATCCATGAGTACCGGGAGAAGCAGTACATTCGTCGGATTCCCCCGGAGATTATCGGCTACAAATTCTATTTGCGGCTGATTTACGGCCGGGAAGAGATGTCTGCGGAAGTGCTGGAAAACTACGAGCAGCAGTTGAGCAAAGCGCTGGAAGCCAATCCCTCCTATCCCGATCTGTGGCACTACCTGGCTCTGATTCACCTGATGCAGTGTCGTTATTTTTTCCTGAAAGGCCTGGAGAATTTTCAGGATGCCACCCGGATCAATCCCCACTTTGAGAAAGCCCTCAAGAACCTTCGCCTGGTGGAAAACGACGGGCGGGAGTTCATGGCCCTGATCAAGACGATTGTGTA
>CAYQGB010000253.1:0-6219 GCA_964416895.1 uncultured Calditrichaceae bacterium | reverse complement strand
TAAGCAAATAAATTTAGGGGGCTTTCGGCTCCGGTACGTGAGCCATATCCATATTTTGAGGGATGAAAACTGAATGCACAGGATCGGGAGAACCGGCTTTCACCGATTCGATAAAATCCGGTTATTGAAGGGGCAAAAGCGGGACCTACCATGCCCGGTGCCATGCCGTAACACTGCGGCGGGTCACCGGGCAAGATGAAAGACCGGAGAGGAAGGGGAAAGGAATGCCTTCACTTGTTAAATGCCACCAGCACGCCGATCCGATGGGCGTTGCCCAGTTCCTGATCGTAGCTGGTAAAAGAATAGTCCAGATTGAGGTGAGGGATCTGAATGCCCAGCCCCAGATTTACCCGCTGCAAATCGTCGTAGCCCCCCCGGATAAACAGCCGATTTTTGAACACCAGTTCTCCGCCCACGGCGCCGGAGATCAATCCCGGCCCCAGGCTGTTCTCGGCCAGATTCGGGGCGTTCTGGGTGTCGATGACAAAATCGAAATTGGGGATGAGATAGCTGTCGAGGGCGGGTAAGGGGATTCGATAGGTGGTGCCCAGGCGAATCTGCGGTTGCACCAGTTCCTTTTCTCCGGTGTCCCAGGCAATCAGAGTAGCCCAGGGATTGCGGATCATGGCCGAGACCCGGAAGCGGTCGCTTACCAGATACAGAGCGCCGATGTCGAATCCCAGGCCGTTGGCGCTGTGGTCGGCCAGATCCCGGCGGATGAGCTTAACGTTGAAGCCCAGCAGGAGATTGCTGCGAAAGCGCTGACTGAGGGAGAAAAAGAACACGTAGTCGGCGCTGTTAAATTTTTCCACCCGGCTCTGATCAATGCTCTGCAAAATTCCGTTGTCGTCGAAGATGGCCGCCGAGCGGGAATCCTTGATATTATCCACCCCCAGACGGATCAGGCTGAGGCCGAAGGCTTTGTTCTCCGAAATGGGTTTGGTGAAACCGATATAGTCGTAGTTCACCGATGCCAGAAACTGCTGCGTGTGGGTGAACGCAAGTTGCATGGACTGGATCTGCACCAGGCCGGCGGGATTGTAGAAGGTGGCGTACACATCATTGGCCAGGGCCGAAAATGCACCCCCCATGGCCTGAGCACGGGCGGAGACATCGATGGCCATGAACTCCCCGGCGTATTTCCGGAAGCCGGTGCCCGCCAACAGGCTATGCCCCCCCAGGAGGATCACAATCAGGCCGACGATCAGTTTATACCTCATGGCTCCTGTACCTCGGCATTTGGTAATGGGTCAAAACAACGGATTATGACTCACCTGTCACGTTTCACGAGACACGGCCAAGATCTCTGAGTTCTTTCTGCCCTTCGTGAAACGTAAAACGTGTCGCAGATCCCGATGTAATCGGGAAAACGTGAATGCCAATCGAATTACGTTTCACGTTTTACGCAGAGTCGCGATCTTTGCCAAAGGAGATTCCTGAATAAGGCAATCGCAAAAACATCAGTTTCTTGTACTCCGAATAATTACCGAAAAAATCTTCTGCGAAATGTAATATACACCCGCAAGCCGGTAAAAAAAATGGATAAATCGGGGACTGAATGCGGGAGTGAATGGTCGGGGTCAGTCAATGCGCGCTTCGGTGGCCTTCTCCGGGTATCGGGCGGTGATGGTGCGGTAGAACTCCCGAATTTTCTCCATATCCGCCTGTTTATCTCCGGTGGGGTGGATGATCGGGCCGACGCCGACCACTTTGCGCCGGTAGTCGAGGTAAGCGCAGATGATGGGCACGTTGGCGCCGCGGGCGATGTGGTAAAATCCGCTTTTCCATTTTTCGGTGCGCCGCCGGGTGCCCTCCGGCGCCAGCGCCAGAATAAAATCCTCCCGGGTGCGAAATATTTCCACCACCTGCTCAACCATCCGGTGGGAGGCCCGCCGATCCACCGGAATGCCCCCCAGCCGCCGGAGCAGCCCGGCCACCGGCCACCGAAAAACAGAGTGCTTGCCCAGCCAGAAAGCGGTGACCCTCAGTTCAAACGAGGCCATCAATCCGTAGAAAAAATCCCAGTTGGAGGTGTGCGGCGCCACAATCACTACCGATGAGGGAAACTCGCTCAGGGAGCATTCCACCCGCCACCCGGTCAGGCGCAAGGCGGTTTTTCCCAGCCAGTGAAAAAAGTTGTTCACCCGCAGACGTTGCATGGAACCCCACAGGCTTTTGAGGATGTGAGGAGTCGATTATTCCGCCGAAGAGAGCACCTGTTCGGAAACCTTTTCCTGAGAAATGGGCAGGTGATCCCGCCCGTACACTTCCACCATTTCCAGCAGGCGGGCGGCGTGTTCCTCCCGGAGTTGATCGGGAAGCAGGCGCCAGGTCCAGTTGCCGGTGGGATGCCCCGGCAGGTTCATCCGGGCTTCGGCGCCCAGAGAGAGCACATCCTGCACCGGGAAGACGGTCAGCACCGCCGTGGAGGCACTGGCCAGGCGAATCAGATCCCAGGCGATATCCCGGGGGGAAAACCCCAGGTAGCGGGCGCAGAATTGCCGCTCCTCTTCCGGGGCAGAGGCAAACCATCCCCGGGTGGTGTTGTTGTCATGGCTTCCGGTGTACACCACGCAATTGCGATCGAAGTTGTGAGGCAGGTAGGGGTTGTCGGGATCGCCGCTGAAGGCAAATTGCAAAATCTTCATTCCGGGAAAGCCGTATCGGTCCCGCAGGGCCTCCACTTCCGGGGTAATGACCCCCAGGTCTTCCACGATGACCGGCAGGTTGGTAAAACCGGTCATCAGACTATCGAACAGCCTCTCCCCCGGCCCTTTTACCCACTTCCCGTTCACGGCGGTTTTTTCGCCAAAGGGCACCGCCCAATAGGCCTCAAATCCCCGGAAATGATCAATGCGGATTAAATCCACGCACGCCAGGGTCAGGCGCACCCGCGCTTTCCACCAGTGAAACCGGTTCTTTTCCATGACTTCCCAGTTGTAGATGGGATTTCCCCACAACTGCCCGGTTTCGCTGAAGTAATCCGGAGGCACTCCCGCCACCACCGTGGGATTGCCCTGTTCATCCAGATGGAACAGTTCCTGATTGGCCCACACATCGGCGCTGTCGTAGGTAACGTAGATGGGGATGTCCCCCATGATCTGCACACCCCGTTGATGGGCATACTGGCGCAGGCGCATCCATTGGGAAAAAAAGAGGTATTGCAAAAACTTATGGGCCTGGATTTGCTCTCGCAGTTTCTCCCGGACTTCCTTCAGGGCAGCGGGATCTCGCAGTTTCAGGGCCGGTGGCCAGTCATTCCAGGGGCTACCCCCCAGGTGCTGCTTAATGGCCATGAACAAAGCGAAGTCATCCAGCCATTTCTGGTCGTGCTGGCGGCAGAATTGATGGAAGCGCTCCTTTTCCTCCGGAGAGGCGATCTCCTCAAATCGCCGGTAGGTGGTGAGCAACAGAGGGATTTTCCACTCGATAACCCGGTCAAAATCCACATGATCCCGGGGAAACGCCGGGGCGTTGGCCAGTTGTTCCCGGTCGAGGTAGCCCTCCTGAACCAGCCACTCCAGATCGATCAACAAGGGGTTTCCGGCGAAAGTGGAGGTGGTCTGGTAAGGCGAATTGCCGTAGCCGGTGGGGCCCAGGGGTAAGATTTGCCACACATGTTGTCGGGCGGAGGCCAGGAAGTCAATCCATCGCAGGGCCATATCCCCCAGGGTACCAATCCCATAAGGGCCGGGCAGCGAGGTGGGATGCAGCAACAGACCACTGGAACGATGCAGTTGTGTCATGGTTCAATTTCACTCACAAGTCGTTTATCGGTTTCCCGTAATTGAGCATATTATCTACGAATTCCTGCTCCGGTTGAGGAAAAATTAAGCTTCCAATATAATAGATACCGGAGGATTTTCAAGACAACAATAAGTTTATTCTACGTATTGCGTAATGCGTATTGCGTAGCCGATCCATTACGCAATACGCAATACGCAATACGTTTCCCGGCCTTGCCCACCGATTCTCGGGTGCATCCCAATCAAATTCTCAACTCTCTCGTGATAGTAGTACGTTCACAACCTGTAGCCCAGTCCCATGAGAAGGTGCATTCCCACATGCCACACCGTCGCCGACCCCTGAATCACCGGAACGCTTGCGCCCGCGGCGGTTATGCGCCCTTCTACATTCAGGTGCAGGCGGCGGTTCAGCACAAACCGGCGCCCCACACCGGCATGGAGAGCCACCCCGGACAGGTAGTAACCGGCCCGGAAGATGCCCCGGTTCTCGGGCAATTTCTGGTTTCGTACGGTATTTTCCGGATGGGCAATGACCACCCCAACTCCCACTCGAATCAGGAAGCGGTTGATTTTCCATCCCCGTAACAGCGTCAGCAGATTAAATCCGTGGGAGATGGAAAATCGTTGGATTTCCTCCGGTTTGTGGGTGAGGAAAAGCTTGAGGTGGAGCAATTCCACTTCCCATCCCCGGCGGTTCTGCCAGAAGGACAGGCGCAGGGCATAATAGAAGGGAGTTTTAAAGGACTCGGTTCGGTAGCGAGCGGTAAGGGAAATGTCGGGATGGCCGGTTTGCCGGATGATCAGCGGAGCCGGCAGGCAATAGGCATCGCCCGGAGAAAGCTCCACAAACCGGAGGGATTGACCGTTTCCGAACAACGTCCATCCCAATAGCAGGGCAATGCCCGGCCATCCCGGCCCCCTGTGGAACATGGTTACTGACTCCCTCTGGGTATATACAGCCCTTCCTCGCTGATCAGATAGGCCAGAATGGCCTGGGCGGCCGCACCCAGCTCAAATTCCCGGGGATGCACCGCTTCGTACACGTCGTTATCGGAATGATGGTAGTCAAAATAGCGCTGGCCGTCGGGCACGAAGCCGATGCGGGCAATCGCCCCTTTGATTTGGGAGACATCGGCGCCGCTCCCTCCCGGGCGAATCCATTCGATCCCGGCTTTTCGTAGAATGGGAAGCCACCGTTGCATGGCGGCAATAACGGTGGAATCGGCGCTCACGCTAAACCCCCGGGGAGAGAAGCTACCCCGGTCGGATTCAATGGCCGCCACATGTTTTAACCCCAGGCTGTCGGCCATGCGCGCGTAAGCCCGGGCCCCCCGCAGGCCGTTTTCCTCATTAATAAAGAAGACGCATCGAATGGTGCGCTTGGGCTGAATCCCCAAACGCTTCAACAGATCCAGCACTTCCAGGGCCTGAATGCACCCGCCGCCGTCATCGTGGGCGCCGTCCCCCTTATCCCAGCTATCGAAATGGCCGCTGACCAGCACGTATTCATCGGGATAAGTGCTGCCGATGAGATCCCCGATGACGTTGTAGGATTGTACATCCGGCAGGTTCTGGCAGGAAAGCTTCAGGCGAACCTTCAACCCGGGGTATTGTTTCAGCGCCTGGCTCAGGAAATCGGCGTCGATCACCCCCACGGCTGCGGCGGGAATTCGGGGGGCATCTTCCCGATACCGGAGGCTTCCGGTGTGAGGGGAGTTGTCGTAGGCAGTGCCCACGGAGCGCACCAGCGCGGCCACCGCGCCATGACCGGCGGCCTCCGAAGGGCCGTGCACCCGTTGTCCCACGGTAGCCCCATATCCGGCAAAGGTATTGACCAGATGCTGGGGAAAGGGGCGGTTGAAGAACACGATTTTTCCCCGGGCCCGGGCACTTTTTCGGGCCAGTTCCTCAAAGGTGAACACTTCCAGCACCCCGGCGGTCAGGCCGCCCTCCGGCGTGCCCACGCTTCCCCCCAGGGCGGTGACGGCCAGCTGTCGGCCTTTCAACGCCGCCGGTTCCACAATCTCGGCTAACTCTACGTCCCCTCGTACCCAGTGGGGCACCATTACCGGTTGCAGGATGACCCGGTCGAATCCCAGCTCCTTCATTTTTGCCTCCGCCCACCGGATGGCCTTCATGGAATTTTCCGATCCGCTCAGGCGAGGGCCGATCTGACACAGTTCCCCCAGAATCTTGTATCCTTTCTGCTCGGTTAAAGCAGCCGTGATGATCTCTTCGGCGATGTTCTCATACGCTTCGTCGGGATGGCCGACGAGTTGCTGAGAAAACAGCTCCCCGGTAGTAAAAAGCGCTGCCATCAGGAATAATGCCACTACGAATTTCACCGGTTCGTCCTCCTGGTTTCGATTGGGGTATATATCCGGTTGCCCTTGCTAAGTACACCATTTCATAATTCCTTGTAAGAATATCACCCTCACCCATCCCCACCCCGGCCCTCCCCCGCCGCGGCGGG
>CAYQGB010000252.1:0-6237 GCA_964416895.1 uncultured Calditrichaceae bacterium | reverse complement strand
ATATTTCTAAAAATCCTCAGTTCCGGGCAGCCTTCAATATAGAGGGAATCGCCGGGCATTGCAAGCGGTAGATGAGAGGATTATTTACAGCGCCTTAACCGGTCACGACACCATTCATGGGTGCAAGGTGGCAATGAGCAGCGGAAACGTAACAGTGACAAAGCAGTTTTAAGATTACCTGCTCGCCATAGGATTGTGAATTTTCTTGATTTTTTCACCTCGAAGCGGTAAGTTGTGACGAACATTTAGAAACCTGCCCACAAAAATTCCGGGAGATCAGGATCTTACACCTTCGCCTTTGCATATTGGGAGATTTTCAACTTTTCTGCCAAGACCAACCGGTGCCGGGAATCAACACCGGACGCATGCGTTCACTCCTGGCTTATCTAGCTCTACATCGTGATGCGGAAATCTCCCGGCAACGCATTGCCTTCCTGTTCTGGCCCGATTCCAGCGAAAGCCAGGCCCGAACCAATCTCCGACAGCTTTTGCATCATCTGCGCCAGGCCTTCCCCGAAATCGAACATTACCTGGATATCAATTCCCGGATGTTAAAATGGCATTCCCATGCCCCGGTGTGTATTGATGTTATTGAATTTCGCCGGTGGATTTCCCAAGCGGAGGAAGCCGGAGAAAGAGGGGATGTCTCTTCGGAACAGACCGCCCTGGAAAATGCCGCCCGCCTGTATCGGGCCGATCTGCTTCCGGAGTGTTACGATACCTGGATCGACTCCGAGCGCGATTGCCTGCGGCGGCTTTTTGCGGGAGTGTTGGAACGGCTTACCCGGCTTCTGGAACAGCAAAGCCAGTATCCCGAAGCCATTCAGTACGCCCGACGCCTCTTATCGATGGATGAATTCGACGAATCAACCTACCGCCTGTTGATGCGGCTCCACGTGCTAAACAAAGATCGCCCGGCGGCGTTGCAAATCTACCGCCGCTGTGTGGAAGTGTTACGCGACGAACTGGATATGGAACCGGCTCCGGAAACCCGAGAAATTTATCATCGCATCAGCCGGACAACCGCTGAACCCGGCTTTTCTTCTCCCGCAGAAACCGAAATACCGCTGGTGGGCCGGGAAAAAGAGCGTGCGGTGATGCTGGAAACATGGAAAACGGTTACCCGGGGAAATACCCACGTGCTTCTGTTAAGCGGTGAAGCCGGGATTGGAAAAACCCGGCTGGCGCAGGAGTTAGTTCAGTACATAAAACGACAGGGATTTACCGTAGCCTCCGCCAGTTGTTACGCCGCTGAAGGCCGTCTGGCTTATGGGCCGGTGATTGAATGGTTCAGAACACCGGCAATTTTCACCGGCCTCTCTGAATTGGAGGATGTGTGGCAAACCGAAATCGCCCGATTGGTACCGGAACTGCTGGCAAATCGACCAGACCTCACCATCCCCCCGCTGACCGAAAGCTGGCAACGACAGCGGTTTTTTCAGGCGCTGGCGCGCGCTGTTCTAATATCCCCCCGGCCGCTACTCCTGTTTATCGACAACATCCAGTGGGCTGATCCCGAAACCGTGGAATGGCTGCACTACCTGTTACGCTTTCACCCGTCGGCGAAAATGCTCATTGTAGCCGCCGTGCGCTCCGGAGCATTGAGCCAAAACGGACCGCTCCTCTCCCTGATCCTGGAACTTCGCCGGGGAGATGCCTTTACTGAAATTGAATTGGAAGCGATGGATGTCGCGCAAACCTCTCAACTTGCCGGGTACGTTGCCGGAAAAGAACTGGATCGTGTGGCTGCGGCAACCTTATTCGCCAGTACAGAAGGAATTCCCCTGTTTATTGTGGAAATGACCCGTGCGGGAGAAGCCACCTGGGATACCGGCATCGCCGATACCCCGGACTTCCCCCGAACGATCATCCTTCCCCGAAAAGTCCAGGCGGTGATTCAAACCCGACTGTCCCAACTTTCCCCCTCCGCCCGGAAACTGATAGAGCTGGCGGCAACTATCGGGCGTATTTTTACCTTCGAGGTGTTGGCTCATGCCTGTGAAGAGAATGAGGATAGCCTGATCCAGAGCCTGGATGAATTGTGGGAACGCCGCCTCATCCGGGAACAGGGACAGAGAGCCTACGATTTCAGTCACGATAAAATCCGGGAAGTCACTGCTGCCGGCATCGGTACCGCCCGACTCTGCCAATTCCATCGTCGGGTGGCCGAAGCGCTGGAGCAAGTGCACGCCGGACAATTGGATCAGTTTAGCGGACAACTGGCGGTTCACTGGGAAAATGCCGGGTTTCCTCTAAAAGCGATTTCATACCATGAACGGGCCGGTAAAGCTGCTCATCGCCTGTTTGCCAACAAAGACGCCGAAGAGCACCTCCAACGCGCTTTGCACCTGGTATGGAAGCACCTGGAGGGACAGGAGCGAGATCGGCAGGAACTGCACCTGCTGCATGTTCTTTCTCCCTGCCTGGTTCAGCATCGGGGATATACTGCCTCTCAGGTACAGAAAATCGGCGCTCGCGTTCTGGAACTATCCCGGCAGCTTCAGAAGCTGCCCGATCCCCCGCTCCTGCGCATGCTGGCGATCAGCAAACTGGTCAGCGGCGCGATGGCTCAGGCGGAACAATTCGGCTTTCAACTTCTGACCCATTCTCAAAGCGCCGGAGATAAAATCGCAGAAGTGGAAGCCCACTACGTACTGGGAGTTACCCACCACTGGCAGGGAAACTTCTCTCGCGCCCGGGAACACCTCGAACAAGCCATTGCTCTGTACAGTCCGGAAAACCACCCTGTTCACGTCACGGCTTACGCCCAGAATCCGGCGGTGATTTGCCGCATCCGGCTGGCCCTGGTGCTCTGGCATCTGGGCTACCCCCGGTTATCGCAAAGCGTGGGAGAAGAGGCACTGAAACTGGCAGAACAACTGGAACATCCCTTCAGTCGGGCGTATGCCCTGCACTGGTACGCCTGGCTACAAAACCTGCGGGATGACCCGGTTTCCACCCTGGAACATGCCCGGATATCCATTGACTTCTCGAAGGAGTATCACTTTCCCTACTTTTCCACCCAGAGCGAAATCCTCTATGGCTGGGCGCAGTTCCGACTAGACGATCCCGAAAGTGGTCTTCAAAAAATGCGCGAGGGGTTAAGCAGCTTTCGCGCCACCGGTTCTGAGGTGGGCTGCTCCTACTACCGCGCTTCAATTGCCGAGGTGCTATCCGCCGATGGCTCGCTGGAACAGGGCCTCTTCCTGGTAGAAGAGGCCCTGAACAACGCCCAATCCACCGGAGAACGCTGGTCTCAGGCAAGCATCCTGCGGATGAAGGGAGCGATACTGATGCGGAGCCACACCAAAGCCCGGGCGCTTGCAGAACATTCGCTCCGGGAGGCAATCGCGATTTCCCGGAAACAGGGCGCCCGAATTGATGCGTTGCGCGCCGGGCTGGATTTGCAGCGGTACCTGGAAGAGGGTAACCGGCCCGGGAATTCCCACAATGCGTTTGAAGAAATCTACGCCTGGGCCACCTCCGACCGGGATTCCCGGGAAGTACAGGCCGTGCAAACGCTGTTGGAACGGTGGAAAGAACGGCATCCTTCCTGAATTCCCTCCCACTTTTTTCCTTCCGAACGCCTTATAGAACGATTTTAGAACGGTTCCGACCATAACTTGGTCACAAATTCACAAAACGATACAGGGAGATTACCATGCACGCTAACCGGATCAATGACCGGAAGCCGCTTGAGGCGCATGCGATTAAAGAATTGCAAGCCGCGCTTCACGGTGAATTGCTCCTTCCGGAGACGGAGGGATACCATGAATCCCGAACCATATGGAACGGGATGATCGATCGCAAGCCGGCCCTGATTATTAAATGCCGGGAGACCTCGGACGTGGTTCAGGGGGTTCATTTCGCCCGGAATCACGATCTTCTGTTGGCCGTCAAAGGGGGAGGGCACAACGTTGCCGGAAACGCCGTTTGCGATAACGGTCTTATGCTGGATCTGTCGCCCATGCGTTCGGTAACCGTGGATTCAGCCCGAAAAACCGCCCGGGTGGATGCCGGATGTCTATTAAGCGATCTCGACCAGGCAACCCAGGAGCACGGCCTGGCGGTATCCGGGGGAATTGTTTCCCACACCGGGGTGGCCGGCCTTACGCTGGGCGGGGGCTTTGGATGGATTAGCCGCAAACACGGTCTGTCTATCGACAATCTGATTTCCGCCGAAGTGGTGACCGCCGACGGTCAGGTGCGTATGGCCAGTGAACGGGAAAATCCGGATCTGTTCTGGGGATTGAGAGGGGGAGGCGGCAACTTTGGTGTGGTAAGTTCTTTTGAATTCCAATGCGCTACCATCGGCACAGAAGTTTTTTCCGGCCTTATCATCCAGCGGTTTGAAGATGCCGACAACTATCTGCAGTTCCACGCCGAGTATGTACGCACCCTTCCCGACGATATGACCGTGTGGGTGGTTATCCGCCATGCACCCCCTCTCCCCTTCCTGGATCAGAGCGTGCACGGGCGAATGGTGATCGTTGTGGCTTTTGTTTACCTGGGGGATC
The DNA here is from genome assembly GCA_964416895.1 of uncultured Calditrichaceae bacterium. Taxonomy (GTDB): domain Bacteria; phylum Calditrichota; class Calditrichia; order RBG-13-44-9; family J075; genus CAYQGB01. Next base: position 1,720 of record CAYQGB010000252.1, on the reverse strand, counting down.
CAGAAAAGGGCCAGAAGTTAATCCAACCCATCCGGCAATTCGGGAAGCCCCACGGGGAAGCCATCGGGATGAATCCCTGGTGCGCCTGGCAATCTGGATTCGATGGGCTGAATTCTCACGGTGCCCGCAATTACTGGAAATCTCATCATCTGCGGGAATTATCCAGCCCCTGCATCGGCAAAGTCATCGAGTTCGCCGAAAAACTTCCGGGGCCTCAGTGCGAGGTCTTTATTCCCCACATGGAAGGTGCTCCCAGCCGGGTACCGGAAAATGCCACCGCGTATGCCTTCCGCTCCACCCCCTTCGTGCTCAATATTCATGCCCGATGGGAAGATGCCGGCGAAGATTCTCGTTACATCGGTTGGGCGAAAGAGTTCTTTCAGGAAACCCGGCCATTCGCCAGGGGAGTGTATGTCAATTTCCTGAGCGATGAGGGCGAACAGCGGGTTAAAGATGCTTACACCGAAAAGGCCTGGCAACGCCTGACCCAATTGAAGCAAAAATATGATCCGACCAATCTTTTCCGGATGAATCAAAATATCAAGCCTTCGGCATGAATCAAGGTGCCAGGCTATCTTTCTCTTGTGTAAATCCCTTAACATAAAGGAGAACGAGATGACTCGCTACACCCATCTGATCCTCACCCTGGCGCTGATAGTGACCGTTCACTTGGGCTTCGGCCAGACCCGGAACCGTCCCCTCACTGCCCAGAGTTTCACCGGTGAAATCGTCATTCAGGCGTCCCCGACGCAGGTATGGAAAATACTAACCGACGCCACCCGGCTTACGGAAGTCCTGGGATATAAATACCTCCAGGGCGCCAAAAAATTTGCCCGGGTCGGTGATAGAGCTGCGGTACAAGTATGGGGCGACGACGCCGGTTTTATGGTGGTTCGCGCCGAACCGACCAAAGAGTTAAGGTTCAATCTGGATCCGGAAAATGGCTCCTATATCTGCAATTGCCGATGGGTGCTATCCGGTGCCGGAAAGGCAACAACAGTGAAGTTTGAGGAACGATATACCGAGTCCTCCCCCCAAACCCGGGAAGAACTGGAGGCACAGGTCAAAGATATCAATGAAAACTTGAAGAAGCTGAAGCACATCGTCGAAACGCAATAATTGCGCATACGAAACCGGAGTGTAAGCATGAAATCTAACCGGCAATCTCTACAGGTAGCAGCCGTTCAGGCTGCTCCTGTATTTCTTGACAAACATCGCACCCTGGAAAAGGCCTGTGATCTCATCGCCGAGGCCGGGAGCGCAGGCGCCCGACTGGTGGTATTCCCGGAAGTCTTTATTTCCGGCTATCCGGATTGGGTCTGGAGCGTCCCCAACAACAACCGGGCCATTCTGGATGAGATGTATGGCTTGCTTATAGAAAATGCAGTGACTATTCCGGATGCTTCCACCCAAAAGTTGTGTCGGGCAGCCAAAGCCGCAAAGGTCGAAGTTGTCATGGGAGTGAACGAACGGAATGCCCAGGCCAGCAATGCCAGCCTGTACAATACTCTGCTATATATCAGTTCTGAAGGCCAAATCCTGGGCCAGCATCGCAAGCTAATTCCCACCGGAGGAGAACGCCTTATCTGGGCCGGTGGTGACGGGAGCACCATGAACGCCTTCGATACCCCCGTGGGCAAAATCGGTGGCCTGATCTGTTGGGAGAACTACATGCCTCTGGCCCGCCAGGCCATGTACCAGCAGGGTGTGCAGATTCACC
>CAYQGB010000251.1:0-6265 GCA_964416895.1 uncultured Calditrichaceae bacterium | reverse complement strand
GAATGAAATCTATTCATGGCGTGAATAATTTACAAAGATCGGAAGGCATTTCCAAGGATGGCTAAAAACTGTATATCACCCCCAGATTCACAATCGTGTTCCGGGTATCGTTCTCCTGAAATTCCCGATCCCGGTCGTTGTCGTAATTGGCAAACAGCTGGATTTGCCATCCGGAGCCAAGCGGTATCCACCCGAACAACTGGATGGAGTGCATCAGGCGGTCGGAGTAGAAGCTGTTCAGGATGGTATCTCCGGCGCGAGGGTAATTGCGCCATTGCAGGCGGTATTCCAGCTGAATCAACCACCCGGTAAAGGTAATGTATTCCATGCTGATCACCGGGCCATAGGCTTCAAAATCCGCCTGTTCGGCGAACACCTGATCTGCCGCTTCCTCTGCCTGATGGGTCTGCCGCTCCCAGTTCATGCCCAGCCCCACCGAATGCATCTCTCCCGGATACCATTTATATTGCCCTTCCACAAACCACCGGGTGTAATGGGGATTGATTTCATCGGCGGTGGCATAACGGCGAACCTCCACTTCCCCCTCTGCGGCCAGTCCCCACCCCTTTGCCACCGGCCATTCCCATTCCAGCCGGGGTTCCAGCGCAAAGTAGCGGTTGTGGTAGGTTACCGGTTGGCCGTTCGCATCCAGAGTGCCCGGATCGTTCTCAAACGTGTGATACACCCCATCCACCCCGACTTCCAGATACCGGTGCACCTGCTCCCGGAGATCATAGAACAGGCTGATGCGATTCTGGAAGTACCGGTTCCCCAGATTCCCCGAAGCCCGGTAATACGCCGGTCGCCAGGCAAACGAGAGTGCTCCGGCGGCTCCCACCGTCTGTTCATAATAAACCGTCGCCGAGGCCGAAAGGATGTCGCTGCTCAGGGAGTCCCGGTGGGGATACCATTTCCACCGTCCCCGCACTTCCGTGTACCAGCGCTGTGGGGCGTTTCCGGCGTTCCCCAGAAAGTACGACAGCTGATTGTCCAGAAATCCGGATTCCCCGGAGGTAAAGGGTACAAAGAAGTTGCCGTTCCACTCCAGGCGGGTGATTTGCCGGGGGGTACGATTTTCCAGGGTGGCGTACAGATTGTAGTTGCCGAATTCGTTATCCACCCGGAGGCGGTGATTCAACCACAGGGAGCGCCCTCCCAGAGACAGCGGCTGAAAGTAGCCGATGACCACATAAGGATTGCGAAGCTCTTCGGTAAGCATCTGAGTATCCTGCGTCAACGTGGGATCCGTTTCCAGGGCTAACTCGAACTCCTGAAGGGAGTAATCCACTCCGGTTTCCACCTGAAATTGCGCCGTGGTAGCAGGCGCAGCCGGGGAGGCCAGGGAGGCGGGCGCATCCGTGATCCCGGATTCCGAAGAGACATCGCCGGCGGAAAGGTCGTCTTCCGAAGCGGCGTACAGTTCCAGGATGGTGCTGAGCAGTTCCCGGCCTTCGTTCCACTGCCCTCCGGCGGCCAGTTCCCGGGCATCCTCCAGCAGATCAAAGGCCAGGCTGTCTTCCGGGGGAGATGTAAGCAGCAACTGCTCCACCTGCAACAGGGTGATGTCGTAGAGTCGGGCTTCCAGCCGGCTCAGCGAATCCACCCCCGCAGGCGATTGGGCCAGCAGTGCTCCCCAGCTCAACAACCCCCACACCATCCATCGCGTGATATGCATCGGCCTTTTCATTCTCAATCGCGTGCTCACTCCCTGCAATTAGGATATAAATTTTCACCGCAAGGGCGGGAAGGCGCAAAGTTCAGAGAAAGATAATAAACGGCTGCCGGAAGAACTTCCCGGCAGCCGCAAGATTCGGCGTTTCCTCCGCATAATGCACGACTACTGCAGCACAACGTAGGGCGCACTCCAGGTGGTGGAATTGTACGGATAGGTATGCGGATCGGTGTCGTAGATGGTGCCGTTGTCGATCACATCCACCACCGCCCGATACAGACGACCGGGATGCTGCCGGATGGTCCAGGTGCCTTCATACACATTGGCGCCGGTCGTGGGATCGGTGCCCACGAAGGTGAACAGCTTCCGGGCATGATGTTGGCGATTCACCCCGTAGTGCAGCAGCACCGTTTCCGTAGAGCCGTTTCCGTTGGGATCCACCGGATTCTGAGTGTTGTTGATCAGCTTGACCTGCACGGTGACCTGATCCCCCCGGTTGAAGCGGAGAATATCTTCCGGCAGATACATCAACTGATGCAGGGGATCGGTGATCACCAGGCTGTCGCCGCTGGAGCTGGTTACGGTAACTTCCAGGATGTCGATGGTGGATTCAGGGCGGATGCTGTTGCCCTGTCCGAAGGAAATCGCCGCCAGTCGCCAGCCCCGATGTCGATCGGTCTCGATGTCGACGTCATGCCGGCGCACGAACAACGCCCGACGCCGCACCACATGGGCCAGCCGTTTGAAGAAGCGCTCCACAGTATCGGCGCTGGCGGTGTCTTCCACACCTACCACCACAAAGTCGCCCACGAACTCCCGGCCCACACCCACGCTGATGGTGTCCCGGGCGATTCGGCGAATATCCACCACAACCCGGCGGGGAAACTGCCGCACGTGGCGACCGAACCGCAGCACCGTATCCAGCGGCACACTGACCTTACCGAAGGTGCTGAAGTTGATGGAGCCGTATTCGTCGCCCCGGTCGTTGATGAACTCGTCGAACAGATACTCTTCTTCGTCATCGGTGGCCATATTCTGGACGATGGTCTCATCATCCAGGGTCGTTCCGGGGCCGTTGGGCGCGGTATCCTTTTGACATGCGGTGGTGAAAAATACTGCCATCAGTCCCAACATCAGCAAGACAATGAGACGTTTCATGGCGTAATCCTCCTTGTTTGGTGTTGTTTTTAGATGACCTTCACACTCTCCGTTTTCTTCGGGCCCGAATGAAAACCGGATGACGTGAGCATTTCTACAGGTTACTCCCCGGTAATCAATTTTATCGCCAGCCGGGTGAGTTCCCGGCATATTTCCAGTTCTCCCGCCTGATAGGCTTCCTGCGCCAACTCATACAGGCGGGTGGCATTCTGATAACGAAGCCGAAACTCGGCATCCGCCTGAGGCCCTTCGGCCAGGCGTTCTAACAGTTGGGAAAGCCGTTGCAATTCGGCGGCAATTTGCTCTTTACTAAAAGTGCGCAGTTCCGTCTTCAGCAGCCAGCGATGGTACCGCACCATCAACCGGTTGGCCAGGCGCAGATGAGCGGCCGCCTGTAGCCACTCCTGCCGATTAATGGCTTCCCCGGCCTTATCCAGATTGGATTCGATCATTTCCAGAAATCGTTGGGCACCTTCCCAGTCGGCGGGGCGGCGTTTCAAGCCCTCCAGGTCTTCCCGGGCGGTTTCTAACTGGCGCTTCAAGATTTCCGGCCGGGAGGCCTCTTCGCCCTCGATCAACCGGTACAGCTTGAGGATCAGCTGATTGGCGTAAAACATTTTCCGCCGGGCGGGGCGGATTTGCCCCCGCTGAATATGCCCTTCGATGACCCGGACCAGATCCGCCGCCCGGCGATACAGCTTCTTCGCCGCCGGAGAACCGGCCGAGGTCAATTTCTCCTCCACCGTCTGCAGGGAGAATTGCAGCGATTCCAGATCCGCCCGCAGGCGATCGATCTCCCGTTCCGGCAATCGCTCGGTCAGGTCGATCAGGCGATACAGGGCCCGCTGCACCAGGGTGAGCTTTTGCCGGGCGGCAGAAAGGGAGCCTTGTTCCACCAGCCGCTCCACCTCTCGAAGCTCCGACTCCGCCCGTCGCAACAGATTTCGCAGCTGGGCATCCCGGGGATGTTCCTCCACCAGCGCCCGGGCCCGCTCCAACAGCAGTCGGGTGTCGGTATAGGCCTCTTCCCAGCGCCTGATGTCCCGATCCCCATCGGTGGGATGCAGCAGGTGGATAACCTGATCGGCGAAGTGGATGGCCAGGCGGTAATATTCGATGGCGGCATAGGTGCGCCCCTCCCGGAACAGCCCAAAGGCCCGCAGGCGATAAAACCTGGCCCGATTAAGCAGAAACAGCGCCTCCCGGTTGTGCCCTCCGGCATTGCGGAAGGCTTCCTCCGCCCGCTGAATCTTCCGATCCAGCAACTCCTGAAATTTGAACCGAAACACGGGATGCTTCTGCACCAGAACTTCGATCTGCCGCAGCAGGCCGGTGATCTGACCGATCAGAACTTTGAATTGGGGGGTGTTATAGTGGCCTTCCCGGGCCAGTTGTACGGCCTGGTCGAATTTATACCGGGCTTCATTCAATTTCTGGCGAATCTGGATTAGAATTTCCGGGTTGGCGAAATCGGGAAGGAGGTTGACCAGCGCGGTGGTACGGTCTAACAGCGACTTTATGTGTCGCAGTTCCTGTTCCACCCGGCTGCGGTCATGCTCCTGAGCCGCCAGCAGGGTCGGCAACAGACAGGCAAACAACAGCAATATGTATATCCAGCGCTTTCTCATGATTCCTTCCTTATCCTTCCGGGCTATGGTAGAACAATTGCCGTGCCAGAGCAACGATAGTTCTGTAAGCCAATGTTTTTTCGTAAGAAAGGCGGAGGGTTGAAATGGGGAAAATCCGGAATAGTTCCGGAGTGTACGAAATGGTGTACCAAATGGGACAGGTGGGAACGGGAAGAGCGTCCAAAAAGGAAGGGAATGTTGCCGCAAACCTCCCTGTCGCTGCTGCGCCACATCCCTGTGTCATGGCAGCGCGAGCAACATTCCCAACTCCGACAAATAGCTCCGCTCGTGAAACTATCGACTATCGGCGAAAAACCGGCTTATGTGAAAGAAAAATACTTCCGCCTGCATTCCGATCATTTCTTGCCCAACAGAAACTTGGCAATGGTCGCCAGTTGCATGTTGGAGGTGCCTTCGTAGATCTGGCCGATTTTGGCATCCCGGTAATATTTTTCCACCGGATAGTCTTTGGTAAACCCGTAGCCCCCGAAGATTTCCACCATTCGGGAGGTTACCTGTTCGGCGCAGGTGGAGGAAAAGTACTTGGCCATGGCCGCCTCGACCACAAAGTTCTGCCCGGCGTCTTTCATTCGGGCGGCGTTGTACACAAAACGGCGGGAGGCTTCTAACCGGGTGGCCGCTTCGGCAATCTGAAACTGCACTCCCTGGAATGCGGCGATGGGCTTTCCGAACTGCACCCGCTCCTGCGCATACTGCATGCCCGCTTCCAGCGCGCCCTCCATAATGCCCACCATCTGCGCGCCGATGCCGATGCGCCCCTCGTTCAGGGTTTCAATGGCTACTTTGTATCCTTTACCGATTTCGCCCACCACATTTTCTCCGGGCACAATGCAGTTGTCCAGAATCAATTCGCAGGTGCTGCTGGCTCGAATGCCCAGCTTATCTTCTTTCTTCCCCACCGAAAATCCCTCAAAACTGCGCTCCACGATGAAAGCGGTAATCCCCTTATAGCCCAGTTCCGGATTGACATTGGCAAACACCAGAAAAATATCCGCCTCCCCGGCATTGGTAATCCACAGTTTGGTGCCGTTCAGCACAAAGTGATCGCCCCGATCCTCGGCCCGGGTTTTCAGGCCAAAGGCGTCGCTGCCGGAGCCGGGTTCGGAAAGGGCATACGCCCCGATCTTTTCCTGAGCCAGCAGGGGGAGGTATTTACGCTTCAACTCTTCATTGGCCCAGCGTAAAATCGCGTTGTTCACCAGGGTATTCTGCACGTCGGCATAAATCGCCGCCGAAGCATCCACCTTTGCCAGGGCCTCGATAGCCAGAATGGCCATAAAGAAACTCCCACCGGTACCACCATACTCCTCGGGAATCTCGATGCCCATCAACCCCAGCTCAAAAAACTGATCCAGGATTTCCCGGCGAAACTCGCCCTTCTCGTCCATTTCTCGCACATACGGCTTAATCTGCTCCTCGGCAAATTCACTGACCGCATCCTTGAACATCTGTTCTTCTTCGGTTAATTGCGTCACAGGGGGAATAGCATCCATAAACGTCTCCTCGTGGTTTTGAATGGGTTTCCGGGTCAACAGCCATACCGCTTCAGGCCTGTTCAACTGCCATCGCCGGAAAATATCGGCGGGGGATCAAGTGTACAACATCCCTCTTATGCAATTCAAGCAAAAAGGAATTCTCCTCGTCCGGCATCGTTTATCCCGGAGAAACGGAGAAGCGGGTCGAGAGATGCTCCCTCTGATTTCCAATCTACAACAAGCTGCCGGGCGGGGTGCTTTCAGGGATGGAGGGTTCTTCTTTATCTTATGGGGGGATATTCCGAATATGA
>CAYQGB010000250.1:5042-6286 GCA_964416895.1 uncultured Calditrichaceae bacterium | reverse complement strand
CACACTTCGACAAGCTCAGTGTGACAGGGGGTTATTGGTTTTGCTGAATAGTTACCAATCGCTTCATCACCCTCTGGCACAGATCTCAAAGGGATATTTCGTTTTGTGGGGAAAAGTGAGTATACTTCCGGGGAATTTACTTGACGACGAAAATCGGAGCATTTGCCATGTCGATGGGAAAGAGAATCTTACTGGGCGGGTCGGCACTTCTGGGGCTGGTACTTCTGTATCTGTTGCTATGGCCGGTGCCCATTGATCCGGTGGCCTGGGAAGCACCTCCGCCGCCGCCACTGGAAGGGGTGTATGCTCCCAATCACTACCTGGCGAAAGCGGAGCGATTGGAGTTGCCCGATGGTCGAGGGCCGGAAGATGTGGCCGTGGATGCGCAGGGGCGGATTTACACCGGTCTGGAAGACGGACGAATCATTCGCATGACCTTTGACGGCCGGCAGGTGGAGTTATTCGCCCATACCCGGGGCCGCCCCCTGGGATTGCACTTCGACGCCGGAGGAAATTTGATCGTGGCCGACGGAGTGGCCGGTCTGCTCTCCGTGGATACCGCGGGAACCATCACGGTGCTGGCGAGGGAAGCAGAGGGGGTGCCTTTCGGTTTTACCGATGATGTGGATGTGGCCGCCGATGGCACCATCTACTTTTCCGACGCCTCTTCCCGATTCTCTGTGGGAGAATATCAACTGGATGCCCTGGAGCACCGCCCCAACGGGCGGTTGCTGGCGTACGATCCGACGACCGGGAAGGCCCGGGTGTTGCTGGACAGCCTGTATTTTGCCAACGGGGTTGCCGTCAGCCCGGATCAATCGTTTGTGCTGGTGAATGAGACCTGGATGTATCGGGTCACCCGGTACTGGCTGACCGGCGAGAAGGCCGGTACACACGACATTTTCATCGACAATTTACCGGGATTTCCGGACGGAATTTCCAGCAACGAACGGGATGGCTTCTGGGTGGCGCTGGCCTCCCCCCGAAATCCTCAACTGGATGCCCTGTCCCGGAAACCTTTTCTGCGCAAGGTGGTGGCCCGCCTGCCTCAGTTTCTGCAACCGAAGGCCATTCCCTACGCCTTTGTGCTGGGACTGGATATGCACGGCAACGTGATCCATAATTTGCAGGAGCCTTCCGGAAAGCCGTTGGGGTTTATCACCAGCGTTCAGGAACATGGGGGCTATCTATATCTGGGGAGCCTGATCGAAACGGCCATCGGGAGGATACCGGCGCCGCGGTGA
>CAYQGB010000250.1:0-4942 GCA_964416895.1 uncultured Calditrichaceae bacterium | reverse complement strand
GTGGGTAGACAGGTCAGCTGCCCATCCCCGGCTTATAAATGATTCCTTTATGTTTCTGGCCGTTGATTTTGATCACGATCGGTTGGTCAAAGCGGAGGTGCCGGGTATATTCGCAGGTTTCTTCGGGTTCCTGGGCGTTCAGCCATTCCCAATCCACGAAACTCTCCGCCAGCGAAGAGTGCACGGTAAAGTAGCCCACCATGAAGGAAGTAATGTTCTGGAAAAAGTGAGAACCCTGGGAAGGCATCACATCCAGGTCTTTAAAGCCGGCTTCGATGATGGCCCCGGCCCCGGAAATCTGTTCCCATTTTACCGGAATCCCCAGCCAGGGATCCAGCGAGCCCCATCGCCCCAACCCGATTAGCAGATAGGGGCGCTTTTGGGCCAGCAGCTTGCTGTTAAAATGATGAATTTCCCGGGCAATTTCCCGGGTTTTGGAGCGGTCAAACCGTTCGTAATCCACCATCACAATGTCGTAGATGTTATTGATCACTCCGTTGCCCAGGACCATATCGCTTTTGCAGATCAAGGCCTCGAGGGGGGCTTCATCCACATTGAGTTGTTCCATCTCCCGGCTGATCACCAGAGGGCGCATCTGCAATACGGCGAATTCCCTGGGGCGTCCCCGGGGCACGGAAAGGTTGGCGGCGAATTCAATTTCCACCGGCATGCCCATACCCCGGCGGCAGGTTTCCAGGAGGATCTCCAGGATCTCTGCCAGAGGGAAGATCTTGCCTTTCAGAATGGGCGCAAAGGTGACCAGCCGGGTGCCGTCCCGGGAAAGCCCTTCGTAAATGGCGTGATTCTCATAGGAGTAGGTAGAACCGATATAGTTCAGGGTGCCGTCCTTCTCGGCCACGGAGAGGGGATAGGCTTCCAGAACGGTGTCATCGGAAGAGGGAGTGTTCATATCCAGTTGGGCATCCAGCTTCAGGGCGTAAAAAGTGCGCTGATTGTTTTCCAGCGCTTCGTCGATGGTGGACAACTGGGGAATATGCTGGGGATACTTGGGACAAAACTTCACCGAGTTTCCTCCCTCCACCACCGTTTTTCCCAATCCTAACGCAACCGAGGCGATCCCATCCGAGGCCTGTTGAGGGGGCACGGGGTAAAAGTTATAGGTTTTGGCCACCCCGGCGAAATCCGGGTAAAAGCGGTTCTCGTGGGCGCTTCCCACCATTTTCTGAACGATGACGGCCATTTTTTCCTCTTCCAGGCGGTAGGAGGTTACCCGGATGTACTCTTTAGCCCGGCGGCTAAAGGTGGATGCGTACACGCACTTGATGGCATTCAGCAACTCTTCCAGGCGTCTGTCGGATCGGGGATGGCGGTTGGGGATCATATAGGTTTGATATACTCCGGCAAAGGGGTGGTATTGGGAATCTTCTAACAGGCTGGAAGAACGCACCGCCAGAGGGGTTCGCACCACATCCAGGAATTGGGTCAGTTGATACAGCACATCTTCGGGGAACCGGTCGGCTTCCAGAAAGCGGCGGTAAATGGCTTCGTCATCGGTGGCGGAGAGGGCAAAATGACGGAGATCGTTTTCATCCAGGAAATAGTCGAACACCTCGGTGCCCAGCACCACCCCCGGGGGCACAAAGATGGATACGCCTTTAAACCGGTTGTAAATCTGATAGTTGTTGATCAGGAAATTCATAAACCCGATGCCCCGGGCCTTTCCTCCCAGGGATCCGCCCCCGATTCGGGCAAAGCTGTTGTCGGGATCAAAGGTTTCCTTTTTAAAATCGGTGATGGTACCCCGTTGTTTGATTTTGCGATACTCCCGCAGGGTGGAGATGAGCAGCTGGCGCAGTTCGCCGACGGAGTTGAATTCCTCCACTTTTCGGGGGCGCAGCTTGTTGGCGATCCAGAACTCGGTTCGGGCTTTCAGCCAGTTGGAGAAGTGATTCCGCTGGGCGTGGAAGACGATGCTTTCGTCGGGAACCCGGTGCAGTTGCTGTTCCAGGGAGAGCAGGTCGTTGGCCCGGGCCACCTCGGTGCCGTCGGGCATCCGAAAGATAAAGTCGCCAAACCCAAAGTTGTCCATCATAAATTTCCGCAGGTCGTTCAGCAGAGTGGGGGAATCCTTGAGCAAAAAGCAGGCACCCACCTGGCTGGCGCGTTCGGCGCATTCCGGGCGATTGGATTGCAGCAGAATGGGAATATCCGGGAACTGCTGCTTGATGTTTTCGGCGAACTTGATCCCTGCCTCGGGATCCGGCTTCCCGTTGCGGATGAAGTCGATGTCGGAGATGATCCCCAGGATGTAATCCTTGTATTTTTCGTAGTAGTACCAGGCGTCTTCGTAGTTGGTGCACAGCAAAATTTTGGGGCGGGCCCGCATGCGCAGATATTTGTCGGTCAGGCTAACCCCTTCGGAGATCAGGCGCATGGATTGGGAGAGCAATTCGGAGTAGATGATGGGAAGGAACAGGGAGTAGTAGCGCACGTTGTCTTCGATCAGCAGGATCAGTTGCACCCCGACCGTCCGGGTGTCGTGATCCACGTTCAGGCTGTCCTCCAGGTGTTTGATGATGGCGATCAGCAGGCGATAGTCTCCCTGCCAGATGAACATCCGATCAAACAGGGAAGCATCGGGAGAGGACAGCACAGAGGAGAGTTCCCGGTCGTCGTAGGCCAGCAACACGATGGGGATATCCAGATTTGCATCCCGCACCATTCGGGCGAACTCTGCCGCATTCATGTCCTCGATATGAGGGGTGGTGATGATCAGGTCGAAGCGCTTCTCTTCCTCGGCCAGTGCCAGCGCCTCGTGGCCGCTGGAAACCCGGGTGAGTTCGGGTGCGTTGCTGAGGTTTAAGCCTTTATATTCATCATGGATTAATTCGTACAGGCGCCCGTCTTCTTCAAACACGAACAGGTCGTACAGGCTGGATACCAGCAGTACATCCCGAATGCGGATGCGCATGAGGTTCTGGAATCCCTGAAAGCGAGGGCCATACCCTGCCGCGGTAGAGAAATTTCCTTCCGAAGGAAACATTTCTGTCATGGACAATCCCCCTGCATTTATATCCGATAAGGATAAAAGTCCGATTTCTTTTGTTACTCAATGTAGGGTGTTCAGGTTCTGGTTCTGTGCGCAAAAGGTGGAGCGTAAAGCGCAATGCTTTTCCGTTTACGGCTTATGGTCAGAGCCACAGCCCGGCGATTTGGGCAATGCTTCCCGATCCGTGCTCCTTCTTCGCGGATTGCCAGGCACCGGGCAATTTCCGGGTTACCCACCCCTCTCCCGGATAAAAATATAGCCCCATCCCGCCAGGCGGAACAGGGCTAATAAAAAATGTGCCGTTTTTTTTCCGGCAAGAGCCATGAAAGCTGAGGGGGAGTTCCGGGGTTATACCACCCCTTGATCCAGCATGGCGTCGGCCACTTTCAGGAATCCCCCAATGTTGGCGCCGTTCACGTAGTTACCGGGAGTACCGAAGCGTTCGGCCACATCCACGCAGGTTTTGTGGATGTTTTTCATGATCATGCGCAGGCGATTATCCACTTCCTCCCGGGTCCAGGGCATGCGCATGCTGTTCTGGGTCATCTCCAGGCCGGACACGGCCACACCGCCGGCATTGGCCGCCTTCCCCGGTCCGAACAGCACATTGTTTTCCAGGAAGAGATTCACGGCGTCGATGTGGGTGGGCATGTTGGCCCCTTCGCACACCAGATGCACGCCGTTGCGGAGCATGTTCTGGGCATCCTTGAGGCTGATTTCGTTTTGAGTGGCACAGGGGAAGGCGCAATCCGCCTTGTGATCCCACACCGGATTTTGATCGCCGGTGCCGTCGTAGGGCGTGTACACCGCATTCTTGTATTTTTCCACATACTCTTTAATCCGCCCACGCCGCTTGTTCTTCAAATCTTTCACGAATTCCAGCTTCTCCCGGTCAATGCCTTCCTCATCGTAGATATGTCCCTGGGAGTCGGAGAGGGTAACCACCTTGGCCCCAAATTCAATGAGCTTTTCGGTGGTGTACTGGGCCACGTTTCCGGCGCCGGAAACCAGGCAGACCTTACCTTCCAGGGAATCCCGTCGGGTGGCCAGCATCTCGGCGGCAAAATAGACGCATCCGTAACCGGTGGCTTCCGGGCGAATCAGGGAACCGCCCCAGTTCAACCCTTTGCCGGTCAACACCCCGGTAAATTCGTTCTGGAGCTTTTTGTAATACCCGAACAGGTAGCCGATTTCCCGGGTGCCCACGCCGATATCCCCGGCGGGCACGTCGGTGTTGGGGCCGATATGGCGGTACAGTTCGCTCATAAAGCTCTGGCAGAAACGCATCACTTCGTTGTCGCTTTTGCCCTTGGGATCAAAGTCGGAACCGCCCTTGCCGCCTCCCAACGGCAGGGTGGTCAGGCTGTTCTTGAAGACCTGCTCGAAGGCCAGAAACTTGAGGATGCCCAGCGTCACCGAGGGGTGAAAGCGCAGGCCGCCTTTATAGGGGCCGATGGCGCTGTTCATCTCCACCCGGTATCCCCGGTTGATGTGGATTTCGCCCTGGTCGTCCATCCAGGTGACCCGGAACATGATCACCCGTTCCGGTTCAATGAGACGTTCCAGTATTTTGGCTCGCCGATACTCCGGATGCTTATCCAGCACCAGCACCAGTGACTCCACCACCTCCTGAACGGCTTGATGAAATTCAGGTTCGTTGGGGTTTTTGGCTTTGACGGCGGTCATCAAATCCTGGACATAGCTGTTCATGGCTCAACTCCTTTGTGTTTTGAGTTGTGGGGATGGAACAAGGGGATGGATATTGTGAGAACAGAGAAAATATGGGAGAGGGCCGGGGAGCAGCTTACCGGAAAAAACACCTGTTAAACGTGCATCGGAGCAAAATCCGATATCATCCGCTCTTTGCCGGAGCATCCGCATCTCCTGATTCGAAGGCCTAAACCTAAGAAAACCGTTCATAGGTTTCAAGAA
>CAYQGB010000249.1:0-6294 GCA_964416895.1 uncultured Calditrichaceae bacterium | reverse complement strand
CCGAAACAACGCCCAAATCTCCTGAAGCTGTTTCTCCATCTCTTTCTGGGTCATCTTTATCTCCCGGATAACCGATCACCGGATGCATGCTTCAATTTTTGTACAAATTTAAACCGGTAATGCAATGATCGCAATGCGCATTTTTGTCTTCGACGGAACACGAGATTACCGATTCCAACGAGGAGACGGAGAAAGGTTCAAAAACAATACTTCCCCTAAAGTAAATTGCACCGGCGCCACTGTAGCTGTGAGAGTAAATCGGGTTACTTGTTGCCAGTTGAAAAGGCGCCATTCCGGGGCGATTCCCTCTTCCGACCGCAGCCCCAGAGCCGGAAAATCCTCCAGGGGGATGATCACCCGCCGCCATTCTCCGGAAGATTTTTCAGGAGCGGCGTAAGCTTCCAGCAGCACCTGCGATTGCACGCCCTCCCGGTCGGTCAAGCCCACCAACAGGCCTTCTACACCGGTGGATGGGAAAAACTGAAACATCAGGTATCCCTCCTGCCGTGCAGATGAGAAATCCAGCGTTTCGGTGTTGCGGGGGGTAGCCCCCGGAAAGGAAAGAAACGTCCGTCCCCGCCGGATTGAAGCAGCAGTTTCGGTGGGAATCAGCACAATCCCGGAAGGCGGCTCCGAAAGCGCCACCTGCACCTGATCCATAAATTCCACCCCCCGATAACGCGGTCGAAGCAGTCGGCTGTTTTTTCCCCACAGAAACAGATTTACCTCCGGTTGAGGCACGGTCCGGGAAAGTGTCTTACTTGAGGGCGTTGTCAGGATCAGGCAGGTGGTATGGGCGGGTTTGACCAGGGGATGACCGGCCCGGTCATATGCCGTAAGCCGCACCAGGCAAACCTCCGGGAGAAAGGTTCCCTTTTCGGCCAACCCTTCCCAGGAAAAGAACACCCGCTCCCCGGCGCCGAAGAAGGTGCGTCGGGCACGGGATTGCTTGCCCACTATTTCGATTTTCCAGCGACACCATTCGGAGAGGTAGGCTTCCCCTTCCAGGCGTTCTCCGGCGGAAAAATCTACCTGCACCGGTGTCAACCGGAGGGGCGTTTTCAACTCCGGTGGGGTGCGATCCTGTTCGATCAGCAGGGCTTCTCCCTCCTGCCAGGCGGCGGCCCCCGGTTTGGGCTGCCCTTCGGCGGTCAACAGCCCAAAATGCCGTTCGGCGGATGAAAACCATCCTTCATGCTCAGGATCATCAAATAGCGAGAAAAAGCAGGCGCCCATTACTCCCCAATGCATCAGGTAAGGAATCTCGGAAAAAAACCGCCGGATGATCCGGGCCTGTTGTTGTTCCCACCCGCCGGCGGTGGAGAGGGCCATATACGCTACCAGCAGTGGTTTTCCGAACGCCTGTTGCAGATAGGCGGCAAACCGATGAATGCGTTCCACCGGTTCCCATCCCGGATCAAAACTGTTTTGCACATCCACGTAGGACATCATTTCTACCATGCCGATGAAATCAGAAGTGGCCGCTGCCTGGGCAATGTTTTCCTTCAACGGTTGCACTTCGTAGTCTCCCCAGTCCCCGATGGCCAGTCCCACCCGTGCCCCCGGTGCTCCCCGATGAATCCGCCGGATGGCCTCCACGGCAACGGTATCCCACCCCTTCCATTTCAACATCCCGTTCTTGTTGAACTCCGGCTCTAACAGAATCCACACCTCGGGCAAATCCCGGATCAGGGGGATCAATTGCTCCTCGATGACCCGGAAGTATTCTTCCCGATGTTGCTGCACAAATTCCGGGCGGATATTGTCTCCGAAATACCAGAAGGCAATCACCGGGGTGTAGCCGGCCCGAAGGCAGGCCTGCAACCGTTGGGGCGTTTCCCACCGCCAATCGGTATTGCGGGTAATCCAGTGCAACAGCAGTTGGGGACGAAACCCCTTTTCCGACGCCAGGTGCCACATGGCCCGATAGCTCTGTCCGCTGCCCACCGGCTGATCCACCACCAGCCGATCTCCCATTCCCAGCACAAAAGGTTGTTCCTGTAACAGGGTTTCCTTTCGGGCATATACCGCCCGGCGTACGGCCAGCATCTCCAACTGCTGCTCCGCCTTACGGAACCACAGCCGGGAGAAATAATTGTCTCTGGGAAAGCTAACCTGCCCCAGGGGGAGTTTTATGGCCGTATGCCGATCCTTGAGCGTTTTAAACATCTTTCGGGCGCGGTCAAATTGTCCCATCTTCTCCAGGGCAATCCCCAATCCATAATAAGCATTATCCAGGTAATTGGATCGGGGATATTCTTTCAGGAGCCGTTCATAATTCCGGATGGCCCGGGGATAATCCCCCATATCGGTCAGATAGATAAAGGCGATCAGATGGCGGGCGTCGTCGGCGAGATAGCTGCGGGGGAAATTCTCGATGAGGGAATCACAGACGGCGATGGCTTCGGCGAACTTCCCCCGCTCCCGAAGGTTCAGCGCTTTTAAAAACGGTCGGAGTACCGGCGCCGCCCGGCGTTTGAGGGCCGTACGAATCAGCCGAAGGCGCATCGCCGCGGTCTGGCGATGCACACTGAAGGGATTACTCTCCAGGTAGGCCTGATACCACCGCAGGGCAATCTCCGGCTGCTGCCGCCATTCGGCGATCCGGGCCAGCAGGTACAGGGCCTCTTTTCCTTCCGGGGTACGGGGAAAATATTGGCGAAGTTCCTCGGCCAGACGCCGGGCCACTACCAGTTGATTTTGCCACAGGGCTTCTTCCGCCAGGTGATATAGCCGGGTCGCCTCGGAAGCGGCGGCAAACCCGCTCCCCGACAGGATGATTGTCCCCCACAACATCCAGCACTGCAACCATTGGAATTCCGGTTTCCGAAAGCATCCCATCATCTGCTGCCGTTCATTTTCCCGGCGACGGGATGCGCCGGAGATTCCTCCGAATTGTCCCGGGAAGGAAGATCCACGGTGTGGAAATAATCCAGCGCAGACTCCAGCGCTTTCAGAGAGATGGCAAACTTTTCTTGATCGGCCTCCGACACGGTGACGGTGCGCAGTTGCTGCACCTGTTCCCGAACGGCCAGGACCATCATCTGCAGACGGATGACCGCCCGGGAAATATCCTCGGCCAGGTCCCGGAATTCATCCTTTTTGCGCACCTGAGCTTCCACGGTCAGGTCGCCATCGGCCAGCCGGCGCATTACCTGCTTGAACCGATACAGGGGCCCGCCCAGCTTGCGGGTGATGAATACCCCCACGAAGATCACCAGCAGCAGATTTACTCCCGCCAGAATTCCCATCCACTGCAACAACAGAGTGCGCAAACCCGCCAGCTGGGAAGCCAGCGCTTCGGCGTCCTCGGGCATCAGGTAGAGGGGGATTTCGCTGCCCATGAAGGTATCCACCATGCGATCATAGAACAGAACCATCACCCCACCGGCCACCAGCAGGCTGATCCCAACTAACCCCACCAGGCGGAGGATTTGCCGGACTTGAAATCCCCACTCCACCAGAAAACCCCGCCACCATTTGCGTTGATTTCGAGTCATCACCCAGTACCGATCGGTATATTTACAAAGGCATTTGCGCCCCGACTTTCCCCGGGGCGCAGCCGGTTACCGTTTTCCTTACCGGGCAGAATCCCCCTCGGACGTTTCCGGGGGAACCGGTTCCACCCTCCAGATCTCTTCCCCATATTCCCGGATGGTGCGATCGCTGGAAAACTTGCCGATCCGGGCCACGTTGAGGATGGCCTTCCGCGCCCACCGGGAAGCACCTCGAAACTCTTGCGACACCCGTTGCTGGGCCTCGATGTAATCTCCCAGATCCGCCAGATGGAAATAGTAATCCCCTTCATCGAGAATCTTGTGGAAAATCCACCGGAACAGTTCCGGTTCCCGGGGGCAAAAGGTATCGTTTTTGAAGGCATCCATTACCCGGCGGATGCGGGCATCTCGGTGGTAGTAATCCCGGGGATGGTATGCATTCCGCTGCCGCAGATCCAGAATCTCATCCGCGGTCAGGCCGAAGATGAAGATGTTATCATCCCCCACCTCTTCCCGGATTTCGATATTGGCGCCGTCCAGGGTGCCGATGGTCAGGGCGCCGTTGAGGGCAAATTTCATATTGCCGGTTCCCGAGGCTTCCATACCCGCGGTGGAAATCTGTTCGCTGAGATCGGCTGCCGGGAAGATGCGTTCCGCCAGAGAGACCCGATAATCCGGTAAAAACACCACTTTCAACTGATCGCCCACCCGGGGATCGTTGTTGATCACCTGCCCCAGATTGTTGATCAGCTTTATGATCTGTTTGGCCGCCCAGTAGCCGGGGGCCGCCTTTCCGGCGAACACGTGCACCCGGGGCACGGGCAACGTTTCCCCATCTTCCACAATGGTAAAATACTCGTGGATGATGTGCATGGCATGGAGCAGCTGTCGTTTGTATTCGTGGATGCGCTTGATTTGCACATCGAACAGGCTATCCGGGTTGACCACCACCCGGGCTTCCCGGCGAATGATGTCGGCCAGCCGTTCTTTATTGGCCCGTTTGACCTGCAGGAAATCCTGCCGGAAAGTCTGATACTCTGCGTGCGCCTCCAGTGCCCGGAGTTGATCGAGATCGGTAATCCAGTTCTCGCCGATGGCATCGGTAATCAGATGGGCCAGCCGGGGATTGGCGGTCAACAACCATCGTCGCTGGGTAATGCCGTTGGTCTTGTTATTGAACTTTTCCGGCCACAGTTGATAAAAATCCGGTACCAGGGTTTTCTTCACCAGTTCCGAATGCAGCGCGGCCACCCCGTTCACGGAATGGCTCCCCACAATGGAGAGATAGGCCATGCGCACCTGCTTTTCCGCTTCCTCTTCAATGATGGACATCCGTCGCAGGCGATCCACCTCCCCGGGAAAGTGCACTTTCACCTGCTCCAGAAAGCGATGATTGATTTCGTAGATAATCTGCAAATGGCGGGGGAGCACTTTCTCTAACAGGGACACGGGCCACTTCTCCAGGGCTTCGGGCATCAGGGTATGATTGGTGTATCCCAGGGTGGCGGTGGTAATCTCCCAGGCCTTTTCCCAGGGCACCCCGTGTTCATCCACCAGCAGGCGCATCAGTTCCGCCACCGTCAGTGCCGGATGAGTATCGTTGAGCTGGATGGCCACTTTTTGGGGAAAGGCATCAAACCGGTTATGGCGTTTCAGAAAGCGCCGCACAATATCCCGCACCGCGCAGGCCACCAGAAAATACTCCTGAATCAGGCGCAGCTCTCGACCGGCTTCCACGGCATCCGAAGGGTAGAGCACTTTGGAAACCGTCTCGGAGAGGATCTTTTCTTCCACGGCTTTGATATAATCCCCGGCGTTGAAAATTTCCATGTCGAATTCATCGGAAGAACGGGCAGAATACAGGCGTAAGAAATTCACCGTCCGACCGCCGTATCCCACGATAGGCATATCATGGGGCACGCCGATGAGCATCTGCCATCCCAACCACATGGGGTTGTAATGGCCTTCTCGATCCACCGTTTCTTCCACGTATCCGTACACCGGCACGGCCACCGCTTCATCGGGGCGTTCGATTTCCCAGGGCGTGCCTTCCGCCAGCCAGTGGTCGGGGCTTTCTTTCTGATAGCCGTTGAGGATCTTTTGCCGGAACAATCCGAACTCATAGTTGATCCCGTATCCGTAACCGGGAATTGCCAGGGTTGCCATCGAATCCAGAAAGCAGGCCGCCAGACGTCCCAGCCCTCCGTTGCCCAGAGCCGCATCCGGCTCACAATCTTTCAGCCGGTCCAGATCCTGCCCTAATTCTGCCAGGGTTTCCTTGAAAAAGTCGTATAGCCCCATGTTCACCAGATTGTTCTCCAGCGACCGACCGATGAGAAACTCCATGGAGAGATAATACACCCGTTTGGCGTCGGCGCGATCGTAGCGCGCTTCGGTCTCCCGCATGGCATCGATGAGCCGTTCCCGGAGGGCCAGCGCCGCGGCCTTGTAATAATCTTTGGCCGTCGCCTCTCCGGGCGTCTTTCCCAGAGAATAGTTCAGATGGTAGTGGATGGATTTCTTCAGCGTATCCACCTTCCTGTGGGATGCCACGGTACTATTCGGTTTCTTCATGGCGCGAATCCTTTCCTGTTGGGTTATCGGGTTATCCGGGTATTCGGGTATTGGGGCATTGGGATATTCGGGTATTGGGGTATACTATTATTCCGCATTTAAGAATTTTGCTAAATTCTCTAATATGGGACACGCCTCGATGGAAAAGGCGATGAAACGTAATGCGTATTGCGTAATGCGTATTGCGTAACAGGCTATGACACAATACGCATTACGCAATACG
>CAYQGB010000248.1:0-6312 GCA_964416895.1 uncultured Calditrichaceae bacterium | reverse complement strand
TCTTATCCACGTAAACATAATCCCGCTCGATCATCCGCTTAAAATCCGATATGCCTACGGGGAATTTGCGCATGGAAGTTCTCCCGGTATTTTTTAAACAATGTACAGGGCTATCACTTCCATTGCAAGTCGGGATCGATCCTTCATTCGATCCGCCACAGATTTCCAGAAACAAGAGACAGGGATGGCCTAAATTAAATGGAGGATCCGCTCACTCTACTTCCAGATCACCATATAGATCAGTCCCCCCAGGCTGACAAAAGACGCCCCCAGAGCGATGGCGGAGAAGCGGTCATATTTGCGGGTATTGTCCCAGTATCGTTGCCGCAGGTGAGGATCGGCGGTGCGCTTGTATTTGTCGAAATTGCTATCGGCCACGTTTTTGAAGTAAAAGGAAGCCCAGTGGGTGGCCACGGTCAGCGCCAGAAGAGAGAATTTGCTTTTCAAATTTCGGCGGGAGATAAAGCCCAACAGCTTGCCCCGGGAGGGGGAACTCACCGCTTCCGGCTCGGCCTTTTGTAACCGGGCCAGCAGGGGCTTGCGTTCGGTCAAACGAAATTCGTACGGGCGGTACCCCTCCTTAACCAATCGAAATAGTTTACCCCGATACTCCTCAAACGGCACATACAGAGGGGTCAACCCCAACCGGGTGGTATCCTGAAATAGTTCTGCCCCATAAGGCACCGAATTAATTAAAACAGGAGTGCTGAACCGGGCATGCACCCTCACTTCCTGCCCGGAATGGATGATAACTCTGGAGACATGCTCCTGCAAGTTCCACAACCCCGTCTGAGGGGGGTACACCTGCACCAGATGCTCCCCGGGAGAAAGCTCAAAGCTTTCGATAGGGGTGCGCCCCACCAGCACGGAATCAATGCGTACCCAGCAATTCGACGGTTGGGAGGTCACCGTCAGGGTACCGCCATTCTGCGCCAATGCGACCCCCACGCAGGCAAGGATCAGAAACGACAGAAGCATTCTCCGGGGCATCATTTTTCTTCTCTCCTAGCTTGCACAATTTTTTCGTTGGCAAATGCCACCAATTCGTCATTGGATACGTGCACCAGAATAAAATCTCGGTAAATAATGGGAGAACTTTTGGGCGGTCGCTTCAAGGGCTGCTGGAACACCAGTTTTCCCGAATATCGATTCAGCACATATAAATTCCGATCCCAGCAGGTCACATACACATAATCCGGAGAGGCCAGAGGAACCGTGTTGACAATTCCTTTGGTTTGAAACTTCCAGATGACCTCTCCATTCTCCCGGTTGAAGGCGATCACCTCATGGCCGTTGGTTCCCAGGTACAGGGTGTTTTTATACAAAGAAGGGCTTCCGAAAATGGCTCCGGAAACGGTACGGCTCCAGCGGGTTTGCCCATCCCTCAGTCGCAGGGCGTAAAATTTCCTCGCCGTGGTACCGATGTAGACCGAGGAGTCATCCAGCACCGGATGGGAAAAGATGTTGCCTTCCAGTTGCCGTTTCCACAGCAGCACCCCGGAAGTCGCATCCAGGGCATGAACCCACCCCTTATCGTTGCCGAACACCACCGCCGGGGCCAGCAGCGCCGGGGAGCTGTGGATAGGGGCCCCGGTCTCGTAGCGCCAGACCTCTTTACCGGTGCCTTCATTGGCGCAGAAGAACAGCCCTTTTTCGGTGCCGAAAAAGATCCGGTCGTTCCACACCACGGGAGAGGTGGTTACATGGGGATAGCGGGCTTGCAGTACCTTCAGGGCCTGGCGAAGATCGAAGAAGATCAGGGTCTTTTCTCCCAGGTTGGTACCGGCGATGAGCACGTTATCATGGATGGTGGGAACATGCGCCAGCGCCGGGGCCAGCTTGCCTGCCCCCACTCTCATCCCGGTGGTATAATCGATGATGCTTAACTGGCCGTTCCGGGTGGGTGCGAAAATGTAATCTCCCACCGCCAGGGGATGATCCACCACCACCGATTTTACCCCTTTTTCCCAGGCCACCTGTAAAGGAGGGGCAACATTCCGGGAAGCGTAATGCTGATGCTGAAGATTCCGCCCCAGCATCAGCCAGGCTTCTTCCTCATCAATCGTCGCCGGAGCAGGCATGTTCAGGGAGACCAGGCCGGTGCATTGTAGTCCCAACATCCCCATGAACAGCAGGAGCAACCACCTGAGAATTCGTGTCATCGGATATAGCTCGTTCTGTTGAATTTACAGAAATTGCATCAATCAGTTTTGCGGGCTTGCAATGCTACAAAACGTATTGCGTAGTGCGTATTGCGTAGTGTGCAATAGCCCGTTACGCAATACGCAATACGAAATCGGTAGATCTCGTACTGACGGGATACGCAATACGCATCATCTAAAAGTCCCAGCCGAAGAAGAACTGCGTAAACCACTTATCGCTCACCTTCTTGAAATCGGTGGTGCGCCCCACATCGAACCGGAGCACCAGAAAGCCTCCCAGGTTCATCCGGGCTCCAAAACCGAAGCTCCCCAGCAACCCGTTGAAATCGTTACCGTTCCAGGCATTTCCGGCGTCAAAAAACAGTGCCCCCCGGATGCCCCGAAAGGCCATGGAGAGGATGGGGAATTTAATATCCAGGGCGTCAATAAAAGGAAAACGCAACTCATGGGAGGTGAACACAATCTTTTCCCCCCGGATGGAAAACCGCCGATAGCCCCGTAAATCCCAGCTGCCTCCCAGATAGAACCACCGGGTCTCCCGACCATCGTTCATCAGCCCCAGAAAGCGGGTGGCGTAGGTCAGCTTGGAACTGAGTCGGAAGTAGTGGCGGTAATCCAGCAGAAAGGTCCAGTAGTTGACGTTGGAAAACCGCAGATCGTAGGTATTGCCCACGGTGAGATTGTACCGGCTCCCTTCCACCGGGCCGGTAATCGACCAGATGGAATTGTCGTGCACAAAGGAGAGGAAGTTGGAGGTCAGCCAGGCATACCGTCGCCCCCGGATGAGCACATCTTTATCGGAATAGCTCAGGTTGGTGCTGAACTCCAGCCGTTTGAAATGGGAGAAAGGATAGCTGATGGTAAAGAAGCCCCCGAACTGCTCTTCGTAGAAGAAATCGTCTTTAAAATTGAAGAAGCGTCCCGCGAAGCGGAAGACCCCATAGGCATAGTTGGTACGTTTTCCCAGAGAGATGCGGGTAAAGGCAAAATTGGTGCTTTTGAGCAGATCCGAGCGGCTCTGGGCGTTGTTGTATACCAGGATGTAGAACTGATCGTTGCCCAGCATATCGGTGAAGGCCAGCAGGGCTCCTCCGGTGGTACCCCAGAACGGATTTTGACTTACCTGCGTCTGGGCAATATCCAGGCTGTATTTTTTGCGATACTTCAATTGAGTAAGCACTTTATCGCCGGAAAGGCGCCCCACCTGCCAGTGCTGCTGAGCCAGCAAAGGTTCATTGGTGGTTTCCACATCCGCCTGAGCAATACGCTCCGGCATCCGATCCAGCTTGCGAATCTGGAACCGGTTGTTCTCATATACCGCAAAACATAGCGCAGTGTTGTCCATCCATTCCGGATCAAAGGCGGCGTTGGCAAAGTTGGAGATGCGCTTGAGCTTGATCCGTTGATAGCTGTTTTCATCCCACTCCCCCACTTCCGATAGATCCGCCACCCAGATGTTCAGGGTGGTATCCCGATCAGAGGTAAAGGCAATGCATCGTCCATCCGGCGACCAGGCGGGGGTGTAATCCTGAAAATGCCCCGAGGTCACGTAGTAGATCAAATCGGTCTCCAGATCATACATAAAAATGTTGTAGCACCACTCCGGGCCGAAGGCGGTGCGATCCGAGGAGAAGGCGATCTTTTTGCCGTCCGGGGAAAACACCGGGGCGTTGTCTTCATAGATGTCGTTGGTCAACTGGATCAACTGGTCGCTCTTTAAATCCAGCAGGAACAAATCCTTGCTGCCGTTGAACCGCAACCCGGAAAAGACCACTCGCTGCCCGTCGGGAGCAAAACAGGGAGAGGAAATCCCCACAATGTCATCCCACTGATACCGCCGGAGCACTCGCCGGGTGGGGATGTCGTAGATGTACAGGGCGTCGTTTTCCCCGCTTTTGGCCCCGAATACCAGCCGCCCATCCTGAGACACATCGATCTTGCTGGAAAAGAGGTGAAAGGACTCGAATTCGGTGGTGCGCTCCCCTTTGATGAGCACCTCCACTTTGCCGGTGTTCATGTCCTTCATGTAGATGTTGGAATAGCCGGTGCGATTGCCGATGAACACCAGTTTGTCCCCATCGGGAGCGGCGTAAAAGGCAGGCTTAAAGTTCCATCCTTCGGATACAATGGTCTCCGCCACCATCCGGGAAAAGTCGTTCTGTTTGAGCATGGGATAGTAGCGCTTCTTCAGGTAGTACAGCCACTCCTTGTCGAACTCCTCGTAGCTTTTGCCGATCACTTCCTCGAATACCTGAGAAAACTTGCCGTATTTCCAGATGTTTTCCATCAGGAGGAGAATCTTTTCCTCCCCGTAGTGCTCGGCGATGTACTGGAGAATCATCTGCCCCTCTTTATACATCATAAAACTTCCCTGAATGGTGTACAGCTTTGACAGGGGCACGATGTAATTGTGCAGCACGGCATCCTTGATAACCATCTCCGCCTGGGCATCCCATCCGCCCGACCATAGCTCTGCCAGCCCTTCGGTAAACCACAGCGGGGGAAAAGTGCCGTCGAAGCGCCCGTGCTCTTTGTTTACGAAATACACTTTGGCATGCATGAACACGTGCACCAGCTCATGGCGAATCACTTTGCGAAACAGGTTCAGGTTGCCGTTGCTGGGGATGACCACCCGGCCTTTCAAAAATTCAAAAAAACCTCCCACACCTTCGGGGATGTAGCCGGGGGTGACATTGGTCTGCTGAAAGTGCAAATGGGAACTGTAAAAAATAAGCGGAATACGCCGGTTGATGGTAAAATTGAATTTGTTTTCCAGAACCGTGTAGCTTTCCTCGGCGAAGTAAGCGCCCTGTTCGGCCAGTTCCTCCATCTCCGGATAGTAGTAAATGTCGAAATGCTCCGTGCGCAGCACCTGCCACTGGAAGTCGGTATATTGCACCTTGTTGCGGCCAAAATAGAACCACTGTCCCTGTACGGGAAGGGCTGTAACCAGAAAGGCCACCAGGATTGCCCCGGCCAGAACAGATTTACCTTGATGGATGTTCATCACGGTCATCCTTTTAAGATGGTGAGGGTGAACATAGAAAACATTTCTCAAGAAAGATCAGGTATCTGCAACGTCTGCCGTCGGCAAACTCCGGAAGATAGCCCGGGATAACTCATCTCTGCAAAGGTGGAAAACCGCGAAGCATTCAGAATGTGTCGTTTACTTCCCAATGTTTCTGTTACGCCACTCCAATACCGAAAGTTCATCGACCCAATTTCCGGAAACATTGAAAATTTTGACCGAAAAAGAAGTAATCGGTATTACACCGAACTCAGGGTACCATCCCCCCGGGGAGTCATGAAGGAGAGAACGGCTCTCTTTTGCCGGAACAGCCGGGTTGCCGGGAAGTCACCGTCCCCATTTGCGCAGGGCTTTCAGCACGGCGGAAAAATCTTTAGGAACGGGGGCCTGGAAACGACGGGATTCCCCGGAAAGCGGATCGGTAAAGGCCAGGGAGCATGCATGCAGGGTTAATCGGCGGATAAGGGGGCGGGGAGCGCCATCACCACTTTCGCGAAAGCCGCTTCGTTTAATATCTCGAATGGTCAGGAATTCTCGTTCGCCGTACAGGGGGTCCACCGCCAGGGGACTTCCCACGGCGGCCAGATGCACCCGAATCTGGTGAGAGCGCCCGGTGAGGGGATGTAACTCCACCAGGCTGAAATGGCGGAAGCGTTCCAGCACCCGATACCGGGTGCGGGAAGGCTTGCCCTCCCGATGTACCTGCATATATCGGGAACGCCGGGGATGCCGCCGCAGGGGCAAATCGATCTCCCCCTCATCCTCCGGCGGCGCTCCCTGCACGATGGCCCAATAGGTCTTGGATATCTCCGAGTTCTCGAACAGGCGATTCAGTTCCCGGTGCATTTCCGGGGTGCGGGCAAACAGGATCACTCCGCTGGTGCCGGCATCCAGCCGATGCACGGTAAACACCGCCGAGGCTTCCGCCCCCTCTTCTCCATATCGCCCGACCAGAGCATGGCGGAGATTGGGCAAATGGGGCAGCCACCGATCCGGCAGCACCGGCAATCCCCCCGGCTTGTTAATCACCAGCAGATGCGCATCTTCATAGAGCACTTCTACGATCTGCTTGCGCTTTTCCGTATCTCTTATGGTAAACGTCGTAGTTGTCATCTCGATGGG